>JAIOIK010000088.1 GCA_019912545.1 Ignavibacteria bacterium
TCAGTGGCACAGACATTCTTGTCTGTGATTGTTAAACATAAATGTAGTTTTCGACAGACAGGAATGTCTGTCCCACTGGTTTTGAGACAGCCTCTAAATGGCGGGGCTACTCAGAGGCAGTCAAAGGTTTACCTTTGACCTACGCTCAGCATGACAAAGTAGGGAGCGATCCCCGATCGCTCCGCAACTACAAAAACCGGTTTGTTCGGGGAACAAACCCTACAACGCTCTGCCCCTTGGCGGTTTAACGCCTCTGTTTTTCCCTTTTTTTCACTCCGGCACATTCCTTCACACCCCAAAATCACCCCAAACCGAAATTTTTGTAAAATAATGTTTTAACAGCAGCATAAACGGGTTTGAAATAAATCCTTCCCGCCGTCACTTCATTTTTCCCTTGCATATGCTCATAGCATATATTATCTTCACGACTTTATGCGTATTGCATATAAGCAAACTTAACCTTTTAGAAATGATCAATATGGCAAAATTTACAAAAACGTATGACCCTCTCCTTAACGCAGATATCATGCAGCTTAAAAAACTAAGGCGCGCTCCGGGCAAAAAGACAGAGTACTGGGCGCTCTTTGAGGAGATCAAAGCAAAGCATAAAATACGCAATACAACCGTATATGCCGAAATGCGAAAGGATACGCCGGGCACTTACAAAACCAATTACCGGCACAGCGTAAATATCCCCATTACAGAAATGGAGGTCCGCATGGTTGAAGAGCTTCTTGCGCGCAAGATGGTTATCTCGCAGTTGAAGCGTTACATGGCTTTTCATCTCGGCATCCCTTACGGGATAAAGCGCCTTATGAAGGTGCGCAAAATGATAGCTGCAAATCCTTCCCCGCCGGATGCCCCAAGCGCATTTGATGATAACATCCGCTCGCTCTTTTATAATTACGCAAAGCTTGATCTATCCGATCCCTCAGCAACACATGAGGTTGTTCTTCCGGGTGATGGTACTTGTGATACTACCCACAGGGTTAACTCAGGCGTAATACGCGACTCGCTTGACTTGATTGTTTACTCGGCTTCCAACGGCGGACGCGGCACTCAGGATATCCACCGCATTAAGATGGAACTTCTCTTAACACGCCGCCTGAATATGGTTGAGCAGGGGTTAACCATCACAGGTGCGGAGCTGAAGACAATTGAATCGGTCAGGAAATCACTTCAAAGCTCTCCCGGCGGCATGGGAGCCGAGGGATTCACGCCTGATTTCCGTGTGCTGTATGAAACCGTAAAGTATTTTGCCCCCGATGCCGGGGTTCCCTATATTCTCCGCGCGGCAATGGATATCCAGGAAAAGATTGGAGGCAGCACGATGGATGTAAAGTCATATTGGAAAGAGCTTATGGAGAGTGTCCACAAAGAGATGGATGAGAATATGTAAGGCTTTAAAATGAAGTGTAGGTCAAAAGCATGCTTTTGACTATTATAAAACCCAAAGCAGTCAAAGGCCCCGCGGGGCGGGATTTCGTCCGGCAACTGCCGGACTCAACATGCCTTTGACCTACAAAAAAAAATTGCTTTTCTTCGCGCCTTTGCGTCTTGGCGGTAAATGCTTTTTGATTTTGATTTACATATCACCCCTAAGGGGCTCATCATATAAAAAATATCAAAGGCTACAAACATGTCACCCCTGCCTGCGGCAGGCAGGCTACGGGGTTAGAAGCTATTGTGCCCTCAGTGTCCTCTGTGGTATACGTTTTTGATTCTGCATCTAATTGTGTCAGGCAAGCCAGACACCTACAAAAAGCATAAATATGCTTCTCTTAGAGCCTTAGAGTCTTTGAGTCGTCTTTGGTTCTGCTTTCTGCAATTGTATTTGAATTAATGAAAATCTATTTTTAATAATGTTCATGGTAAAACTAGCCGTATTATTTTCAGCCCTCTGTTTCGCATTTTCACAAATAAATTACGCTCAGTATGTTGGCTTTGGTCGTAACAAGGTCCAGTATAATAATTTCAACTGGCACACGCTTTCTACCGAGCACTTCAAAATATATTTCTACCCCGAAATGAAAGAGCTCGCCGAGATCGGCGCAGCGTACGCAGAGGAATCATACCGCATCCATCAGCAGAATTTCAATTACTCGCTTATTGATACCGTGCCTATAATATTTTACTCATCCCCTACTCACTTCCGCGAAACCAACACAACCCCCGGCCTTATCCCCGATGGCGTTGGCGGATTCTTCGAGTTCATCAAGGGCCGTGTTGTTATCCCCTTCGATGGCTCGCTGGGAAATTTCAAGCACGTCATAAGGCATGAGCTTTGCCATGTATTTATGGTAGCCAAAGTTGCCAATACTCTCAGGCTTCACCGCCAGCCTGCAGAGCGGCAAATGCCGCTGTGGTTCACCGAGGGGCTTGCCGAGTACTGGTCAACCAAGCCGGATGCAACCGCCGAGATGGTGATAAAAGACGCCGTGCTGAACGATTACATGGTGGGGCTTGATGACTGGGAGCAGTATTACGGAACATTCTTCATGTATAAAATGGGGCAGAGTGTCCTTGAGTACATCGGCAATAAATACGGCAGAGAAAAGATCCTCCTGCTGATAGAAAATATCTGGATGAGCGATGATTTTTCTACCGTCATGGAAAAAACTATCGGCCGTGATTACGAGCAGTTTGATAAGGAATATCTCTTTTCGCTTAAGCAGAAATATTTTCCACTCATCGGCACTGAAGACAGCCCTTCGCTTAAGAGCATGGCAATTTACACGGGGGGATTCGGCCACAAGCCAACATACTATAAATCGGGCAATAAAGAAGAAATATATTTCATCGGCAACCGCACGGGTTATACAAGCCTGTATAAAGTAAACCTCCGCAACCGCGGCAAGCTTATAACCGTAATTGAAGGAGAGAAATCCGAGGACTTCGAGGAGTTCCATTTCTTCCGCACGGGGCTTGATATTTCATCTAAAGGCATTCTTGCATTTGCGACTAAAAGCGGCGCAGCAGATGCGCTTCATTTGTATGATGTTAAGGAAGAAGAACTTATCACAAGCTTCCATTTTACCGATATTGTTCAGATAGGCTCGCCTTCATTCACAACTGATGGCAGCAAAATAGTTTTCCCGGCTCTTGATATGGGCGGAAAAAGTGATCTGTATATTTTTGATATTGCAGCTAACTCGCTTACCCGCTTAACCAATGATTATTACGATGACCGCGATCCTGATATATCCCCCGACGGCAGGAAAATTGTTTTCTCTTCCGATAGAACTTCATACGGCTATGAAAATAATTACAACCTGTTTGTGCTTAACCTTGATGATAACACTATAAGCTATTTAACAAGCGGCGCGCATGTTGATTACTCCCCGCAATACTCCCCCGATGGTAAAAAAGTTGTTTACACTTCCACTATCGGCGGGACGCAGAACATCTGGGTAACGGATGCTGTGCCCGGAAGTAAATTTCTGCCGGGTGATGATTCAACTAAGGTAAACGGACTTACCAACCGCGTTGAGAAGATCACAAATTTCACGGCATCAACTTTCGATCCCAAATGGGCGGGAGATAACCGGATAGTTTTTGCAGCATATGGCGATCAAAGCATATCAGTCAGGATGCTTACTAATGCAGTTAAGCTTATTGATACACCGGTAACAACAAACACGCTCACCTTTAAAGATATAAACGACTGGTGGACATTCGATAAAATAAAAGGCGTTCCGCGTAAGAATCAGCTTAAGTACAAGAAAGATTATACGCTTGATATTGCCACAACAAACATCAGCGCAGACCCGGTTTTTGGCGCAACCGCAGGCGGCATACTTGCAATGAGCGACCTGCTTGGCAACGACCAGTATTATTTCCTCGTCTATAACAATTCCGAGAGCGGCGAGGAGTTCTTCAAGAGCTTCAATATTGCAATATCAAAAGTATCGCGCGGCCAAAGATTGAATTATGCCTACGGGATATTTCACCTATCCGGCAAAAGGTATGATTACGGCGATCAGTTCAGCTATTTCGAGCGCACCTTCGGTGGATATTTTGCGCTCAGCTACCCGCTTTCGTTTTTCCGCAGAATAGATGCGAGCGTTTCACTGGCAAACTCCAAGCGCAGCGTAACCGAGGATAAGCTAAACCGCCGCGCGCTTCTGCTGACCAATTCGATCTCGTACATAAAGGATAATGCCATTTGGGGTCCCACCGGCCCGCTAGATGGCAGCCGCCTCAACTTAACGCTTAGCTACACTACTGATATTCAGTTCGGCAATGTAAATTACTTCACAGCAATATTTGATTACCGCCGGTATTTCCGTCTCAGCAAAACCGTAGCTGTTGGCACACGATTTGAGTTCCTTCTCAACCAGGGCGAAGAGGCGCGCAGGTGGTCAATAGGCGGCAGCTGGGATCTCCGCGGCTGGCCGCGCTTCGGTCTCCACGGCAGAAAAGCGTTTGTGGCAAGCACCGAGCTCCGCTTTCCGCTTGTCGATCTTGTAAATATCCGTTTCCCTCTTGGCCTGAATTTCGTATTCCCCTATATCCGCGGCGCAGCCTTCTTCGATGTTGGCAACGCGTGGGATGATATTTATAGCGAGACAAAGGGCAGCATCGGCATCGGGGCGAGGATAAATTTGTTTTACATACTTGCGCTCAGGTATGATATCGGCAAGAGAATTGAGAAGAATTTCACGAAGTTTCAGGAGGGCATCTTCCATCAATTTTATTTCGGCTGGGATTTCTGAAAATTGCGGCGCAATTTTTTTGATTTTGCAGAGATTGCGCCATAAATTCTTCCTTGAAATAAATCATCATTTGAGTTATACTTGTAACTTATTAGCGGGAATAGCTCAGTTGGTAGAGCGCAACCTTGCCAAGGTTGAGGTCGCGAGTTCGAGCCTCGTTTCCCGCTCAGAAAAGGTCGAAACATGCAGTATAAGGTAAATATTGAAAAAAACGAAGAGGGCTATTCAGTATGGGTTCCTGGCCTGCCGGGCTGCTGGTCACAGGGTTCAGATGAAAAAGAGGCCATGGAAAACATTAAGGATGCGATCAAAGATTACCTTCTAACAGCCGATGAATTAAGCGCTGATAAAGAGACCCGCCTTGTTGAAGTTGATTAAATAACCTTGCCTAAGTTACCCGGAATAAATCATTTAAGAGCAGTAAAAGCTTTTGAAAAAGCGGGATTCAGCATCGCCAGACAGGGGAAGCATGTTACAATGACCAATGGCGTAAGAATATTGACCATTCCAAGAGCAAATCCGATCAATGCTTTTACAATGGGTGGAATAGTCAGAGATTCCGGCTTAAGTATTGAGGAGTTCAGAAAATTGTTATGATCACGAAAGTGAATTTTTATTCTTAATTATGTGTTGTAGATTTGAGTATGTTCTTTGTAAAATCAAAAATTCCGGCGACGTACCCAAGTGGCTTAAGGGGAAAGTCTGCAAAACTTTTATTCATCGGTTCGAATCCGATCGTCGCCTCAAGTTTTTCTCAGTTTAGATTTCTTAAGTTTATAAAAAACAAATATTTAAACTATGAGTCTATTCTTTAAAGCCCACGGAAGTCCTTCAATTGGCTTGTTGTTGATACGTCTGACACTTGGCACTTACACAATGTGTCTTGGAATAATGCAGGCAAGCAATATTGAAGATTACATCACTAAAGTAAAAGCTATGAATTACTTCAGTGAAAATGTTTCATTCATTTTTGGTTTTATAACGCCTTTCATTCTTATCATTTTTGGTGCATTGTACATTATGGGATTTTTTACTCCCATCACAAGTTTTACATTGGCGTTTATTACAATTGTGAAGATCTTTACGATAGGTCTGTTTCCTTCCAGTGGAATACCTTTCAATAAAGACCTGATATTTTTCGTCTGTTTTTTAACTACTTTTTTTGCAGGGGCCGGTGTTATGAGTTTTGACGCATTGCTTGACAAGAAAAGGAAAAAGCCAGAAGTTATTGAAACTGTATCAGCGGTATCAACCGTCGAAGTAATTGCAGAACCAACTAAGGAAGTGAAGACTGAAGATTCTCCGGCCACCTGAAATTGGAGAATTACAACCGATCAAGGCTGATCCAAGCGATTAACAAATTCAATGATCAGGATTTTTTTGAATGCCATGAGATACTTGAAGATATCTGGTTTGATGTAAGAGATGATTCAAGAGATTTCTACCAAGGGCTGCTGCATATTGCAGTCGGTTTTTACCACCTTTCAAAAAAGAAAAATCAAAAAGGGACTGTAATTCAGCTGAATAAGGCTTTGGATAAACTCACCAAATTTGGTAATGAATTTAGAGGAATTGAGCTTGATAGACTTGTTATATCGATAAAAAATATAATTAAAAAACTAAATAAAAAAGAACTGCCGAAAAAGCTGCCTAAGATAATAATCAATTAAGCAGGTAACTAATTCTTACATAACCATACCGCCATCTACTGCGATGACCTGCCCAGTAATATAATTGGCTTTATCTGAAGCAAGAAATGATACAACTCCGGCAATTTCAGACGGCTGTGATGTTCTTTTTAGAGGTACTACGCTTAACATTGCAGTTCTTTGTTCAACATTAAGCTTGGCAGTCATATCTGTTTCAACAAAACCAGGCGCTACGCAGTTCACATTGATATTTCTTGATGCAAATTCTTTAGCTACGGATTTTGAAAGGCCAATAAGCCCGGCTTTGGAAGCGGAATAATTCGACTGTCCTGCGTTTCCCATCAAACCAACTACTGAACTGATATTAATGATCTTCCCGGCTCTTTGTTTAGCCATAATCATAGAAAGAGCCTTCATCATATTAAAAGCGCCTTTTAGATTTACAGCAAGTACAGAGTCCCAATCCTCTTCAGCCATACGCATAATAAGCTTATCCCTTGTAATACCGGCATTATTGACAAGGATATCTATCTTGCCTAATTCTTTTGCCAGCTCACTACAAACCTGCTCGGTTTCTGAAGTATTTGTAACATCAAGAGTGCGTGAAAAGATCTTCCTTCCACCAGAAGATTTGCTTTGAACCCAGTTCTCAAAATCATCCGGGAAAAATTTATCTAAAATTACGATATATGCCCCTTCGTTGATAAAATCTTCGGCAATTGCCCGTCCTATTCCTCTTGCACCACCGGTAATAATTGCATTCTTATTTAGCAGCAAACTTCCCATTTCAACCCTCCGATAATATTATAATTTATTGATGTCTTCTGCTTTGTCTACGCCTTTTATAACCACAGTATTGTTTATTCTTTTTATCAAGCCTTGTAGAACCTTACCGGGACCAAGTTCTATAAATTCTGTGGCTCCATCATTTATCATATTAACAACGCTTTCATCCCATTTAACAGATGAGGTTAATTGATTATATAATGAAACTTTAATTTCATCAGGACCAGAGTCCTTTGTGATAGCTTTTCCGGTGACATTAGTGTAAACAGGAATCTGAACTTTCTTGAATTCTGTAAAGTCAAGTGCCCGCTTAAAATCTTCTTTGGCAGATTCCATCAAAGGCGAGTGAAATGCTCCGTGGACTATAAGTTCTTTCACAAGTTTAGCACCTCTTTCTTTTGCAAGGACCATTGCCTTCTTCACTCCATCAATTGATCCTGATATAACTATCTGCCCTGGCGAATTGAAATTAGCAACCTGGACAATACCGGCAAAAGAAGCATCTTTGCAAACTTCTTCAAGTTTATCAGAATCCAGCCCAACAATTGCAGCCATAGTACCCTTATTTTTTTCACCAGCTTTCTGCATAAGCTCACCTCTAAGTTTTACAAGCTTCAAGCCATCTTCAAATTTAAGAGAACCTGATTCTATTAATGCAGAAAATTCGCCGAGAGAATGACCAGCTGCATAATTTGCTTTCTTTTCTTTTACGAGTCGCACTGCTGCCATAGAGTGAAGCACAATTGCCGGCTGTGTAACATAGGTCTGCATTAGCTTCTCTTCCGGACCCTCGAAACATATCGAAGATATATCATAACCAAGGATTTCATTACCCTGAAGATAAAGTTCTTTTATTTCCGGGTAGGAATCATACAAATCCTTTCCCATACCAACATATTGAGACCCCTGACCGGGAAAAACAAAAGCTGTATTCATAAGTAACAAATATAATTAATACTTAACAAACAAAGAAGCCTCATGGAATTCTTATTAGCAAATGATATGTTTTAGATGGTACGAGATTTTGGAAAGTAATGGTTTATTAATTACTTAGCAGTACAGCTCTTTACTTTTAACCCAGTATATTGCTTGTAAAATCGCCAAAATTTTACTATTTTACTTAGTTTTATAGGCATTGAATAAGTCAATTTTGTTGATAATCTTTCAAAAAATAAGTTGAAATTCTAATGAAATATATAGTTGTCCTGGTTTCTCTGGTAATATTTATAAATGTGACGTTTTCACAGGATGATGACGATTTGATATTAGGAAATTCACAAAAGAACAAGAGCGGCGCGTTTTTTGATTTAAGTGATCCGACCGGTATAAATATTGAAGTTAACTTGTGGGGTTATTCAAAGTTTACCGGAAGATACCTCGTACCTATTAAAACTACATTTCTTGATCTGATGAGTTTTTCCGGTGGCCCTACTGATGATTCGAATCTTGAAGATATTAGAATTCTTCGTAATGCGAATGATTCCACTAAGAAAGTGCAAGTAATCAAACTGAATTACAATGATCTTTTGTGGGATGACCAAGTTTCAACCAAACATAAACTGAATCCGGTTTTACAATCCGGAGATATCATACTAATTATAAAAGAGAAGAGATATACTTTTCGTGAAGACTTAAGTTTATATATCCCCATATTTACAACTCTGTTCTCTATTGCTACATTTATTATAACATTAAACAAATAAGCCTATGGAATCTCAATCGAACGGGAAATCTTTTAACAACATAGATTCAAATATTAAATCTTCCCATAGTATCAGGTTCTATTTCAACCTGATCCTTAGGAATAAGGTACCTATTTTGTTAAGCCTGACTGTAGGACTAATTGTATCATATTTCTATGCATATTCACAAGTAGATATTTATGCTTCTGCATCCTCTTTAAGACTTTCAAAACCAAAAGAGAATGTACTTGAGAACAAGATTTTTTCCGATTTTGAAGGCGAGCTTCCGGAAAGGTACATTAATAATGAAGTAGAAATTTTGAGGTCTTTTGCAATCAGAGAAAAGACAGCGAATTCACTTCTGGATTCATTCCAGATATATAAAGGCAAAGACCCATTCCCATTGTTGTCTGCTGGTCCCGAAAATTTTCTTGAACCCAAATCAAAGAACCAGATCGCGTCAATTTTGCAGTCATATACTACTATTTCACAAAAAAGAGGATTGGATATTGTAAGTATAAAAACAGAGAGTCCTTCACCATTCGAAACTGCTTTGATTTCAAATTGTTATGCCGAAGCTTATGCAGATTATTCTTTAAAATATAACCGTGGCCACTTAACTTTAAACAGAGAATTCCTTGAAAAACAGGTACAGGAAAAGTATAACTCTCTGCTTCAAACAGAAGACAAGCTAACCAACTTTTTAAGGACTGAAAATGTAGTTGAACTAAATTCACAGGCAAATTCAATTATTAATTCACTATCTAACATAGAAGCAGAGCATAACAGTTCAATAATTGACCTTCAGTCATCGTTGCGTGCATTGACCGATATTAAGAGCGAGCTGGACAAGCTTGATCCTAAATCATCCGATTATTTCGAGAGCAAACTTACTGACCCTTATGTAACTGAATTACAGCAAGAGATCGTCAAGATGGAGATCCAAAGGGATTTGGCAAAAGTAGGTAACGAAGACATCATAAAGAATTCAAAATCTTTAAAAGATATAGATATGAAAATTTCAGAGCTGAAAAAAACTCTGACTGAGAAAGTAACTTCATTAAAGGACGGGGCACTATCAAATACACCCGACGAAATAAGAGGTCTTTCAAATAAATATTTCGAAGTAAAGATTGTGAACAGTCAAAATAAGATCAAAGAGAGCTTATTGAAAGGCACACTGGGGAAATATCAGGAGAAATTCAATAAACTACCCGCGCAAAGCATAGAGTATGCAAATCTTGAGAGAGAGAGAACTGCAAACGAAAAGATATATCTTATGCTTCTTGAGAAGTATCAGGAAGCACTGATTAACGAAGAATCACAGCCAAATAATGTAAAGATAATTGATTATGGTAAAGTACCGAAAGCACCTTCCAAACCGAACAGATTTTTGATAATTACGATTGGTTTGCTAATCGGTCTGGGACTGGGCTACGGCTTCGCATTATTAAGGAACATACTTGATGTATCAGTCAAGTCACCTGAGGACCTGGAGAATATAGGTATAGCACTTATCGGCTGGGTTCCCACATTCATGAGAGAGTCCAATAAATCCCGAAGACATACGCATTCAGAACAAGAACTTGTACTTTCCTACAATTCAGATTCTGCACCGGCTGAAGCATTCAGGACACTGAGAACAAGACTTCAGTTTTCTAAGCTTGAACCTGAGCCAATAAAGACTATATTAATCACCAGCTCTATTCCAAGGGAAGGGAAGACAATTATTTCATCAAATCTTGCGGCTAGTTTTGCATTATCTTCAAAAGTCTTGTTGCTTGATTGTGACTTCCGCAAGCCAAGGCTTCATAACCTATTTAATATTAAAAGATATCCGGGTTTATGCGATTACCTTTTTGGAACTGTTCCGCTTGAAGAAGCTGTGCGGGAAACGTCATTTCCCAATCTGCATTTAATGACATGCGGAACGATTCCAACGAATCCTGCTGAACTTATTGCATCAAAACATATGCAGACATTTCTGAACCTCATGAAGCCGAAATATGATTACATACTTATTGACTCTCCACCGCTAGCTACTGTAACAGATGCAGAACTGCTTTCAAGCTATGTTGACGGAACTGTTGTAGTTTGCCTTGCAAGTAAGACCCGACTAGATCTGCTTGTTAATACGATTGATACCTTAAACAGAATAAATGATACTTTTATTGGGGTAGTACTGAATAACTTTGATTACCAGGCATCATACGGCAGCTATTATAAGTATTATTATTACTACTATGGAGCTGAAAAAGGCAAAGAAGGATCAAGCACTAACGGAGCTTCAACAAATGGAAGCACTACAAATGGAAGCGTTAAAGAAAAGATAACAAAACCTAATTAGTATTGCAGCTTAGAATATTCTTCAAATCTTTCCCGGAGACATCAAAGTGTCCGTCTTGCGGGAAAATCGGAACCATAAGACGCAGCAGATCAAAGAATTTCTTTGAATCGGCAATAAAATCGGCTGGATTTGCCAATCTATTTAAATGCAGAGAGTGCGGCTGGCGGGGAATTTTAAGAAAATATTCTGTGAACAGGTATTCCTTTATTACATTGTTTTTTTACGGACTGTTGATCATTTCTGTTGCTTATGTAATTACCCAGGTACTGAAAAATAACTTCGGCGAATAAAGATAAAAGGTAAAAATACCTAAAATGGATCTACAGACTCTTGATTTTCACTCTTTTGTTGATGATAAACTTGCCGAAAAAGGATTCAGGATAAAAACAATAACTAAGGACCTTATGGAATCAAGAGTTGATGATTTTATGAATTTTGTCAACTCAATTCGAATTGAATACCATATCTTATACGGCTGGAACAAAGAAAACAAAGATTATTTCTTGAATCCCTTAATTGACAAATGGAAATACAGTTTCACGATATTAGACAGTAAAGATGAGATCTGTTTTGTAAACTTTTCTTCCGTCTATAATGAGATTATTCATAACCATTGCACTTATGCCCGGCAAGATACCCGGAATTTTAATTTTGCAAAGTTACATATAATTAAGTTATGCCAGACCGGCCTGGATAATGGCTTCTCTCAACAGGAAGGTTACTGGCCAAAAAAAAACAAAGGCTCTATCATACTTTTTCTAAGAATGGGCTGGCAAATAGAGGATCTTCGTAATAAGCAGGAACTATATATGACAGCTGATCTCAAAAGTGTCAGAAACAAAACTTACCAACTTATTTTAACTGGAAAATAAATGTCTAATAAAAATGTTTTGATTATCGGGGCATCCGGAGGGCTTGGTGAGTATATCACAAAAGAGCTCGCGGCTGCCGGCTACAATCTTGCACTTCATTACAATAATGGTTTCAAAAAACTGGAAACATTTTTTGAGAGTATCAAAGAGCACGATGTTAAACACAAAACTTATAAGGCTGATATCACATCGGAAAATGAAATTTCTGAGATGATCAGGAAGATAAAAGAAGATTTTGGAACTATTGATATTTTGATCAACAATGCAGGCATCTCTATAAACGGTATGAGCTGGAAGCTTTCAGCAGATGATTGGAATAAAGTGATTGCAGTAAACTTAACGGGTCCTTTTTTATGTACAAAGCATGTTCTGCCTGTTATGAAGGAAAATAAGTTCGGCAGGATTATTTTTATGTCATCCGTCGTACCGCAACTAGGTGTCATAGGAACATCAGCATATGCAGCTGCCAAAGCCGGCTTGGGAGGGCTTAGCAAAACAATCTCAAAAGAAGTAATTAAAAATAATATTACCTCAAATTTAATCTCACTTGGGTATTTTGATGCAGGTTTGCTTTACCAGATCCCTGAAGATATACGACGACATATAAAGGAAACAATACCTATGAAAGAGTTTGGAAATCCGTTAGAGGTAGTTGAGTGTATAAAGTTTATATGCAGCCTAAACTCCGGATATCTTACCGGACAGACGATTAATTTAAACGGGGGATTGTTTTAATTAATGTGCGGAATTAACGGAATTTTATCCACAAATTTGGATTTTAAGAGTAAAATTTCCGTTATGAATAAGTTGTTAAAACACCGCGGTCCTGACGATGAAGGATTTGTATTGATAAATTCTAAATCAGGAAAATTCTCTCAATTTTCAGGAAATGATTCCGCTCAAGAAATACGCTTAACGTACCCTATTATTGATAATATCAGCATGGAGAATATTGATATTGTCTTCGGCCACAGAAGGCTTTCAATAATTGACCTTAGTAAAAACGGACACGGTCCGATGGGAAGCGCAGACGGGAAGATATGGGTTACTTTTAACGGTGAAATTTATAATTACATCGAGTTAAGAGATGAATTGATCAGATACGGTTATAAATTTTATACCAAAACAGATACAGAAGTCATTATCAATTCTTTTGCTCATTGGGGAATTAATTGCTTGAACAAGTTCAATGGAATGTGGGCATTCGCACTCTGGGACTCAAATACAAATTCTCTATATCTTTGCCGGGACAGGTTTGGCATTAAGCCGTTATACTATACTCATACAAAAGATTTCTTTGCCTTTTCTTCCGAAATAAAGCCAATTGTATACCTTACGGGACGGTCACCGGAGATCAATTCTAATAAAATTCCATTCTACATTTTAAACGGTAACCGCTTAAATACTGATGATACATATATAAAAGGGATCTATTCATTGCCATCATCACATTACCTTGTTTTCAAAAATGATCGATCAGAAACAATCCAATATTATGAAATACCGATCAGGAAAATCAAGAACAAAAGCGAAGATACGCTTGCAGAAGAAATTGTTTCATTGCTTAAAGATTCTATTAAGCTGAGATTTCGCAGTGATGTACCGGTGGGTACCTGTTTAAGCGGAGGTTTTGATTCATCAAGCATTGTTTCTTTGTCTTCAGAATTAATCTCAGGTAAACTAAGCACATTTTCTGCGGTTTGGAAAGAATCTGAATGTGATGAATCAAGATATATTGATATTGTGAATGATCGATACGGTTGCATTCCTAATAAGGTGGATCCGAGCGCAGATGAATTCGTTAAAGTGTTTAATCGGATTAATTACTTCCAGGAGATACCAAGCGAAGGGCCGGGTCTGTATCCCCAATGGTTTGTAATGCAGGAAGCCAAAGGCAAAGTAAAAGTTCTGCTCGATGGCCAGGGAGGGGATGAGCTTTTTGGTGGTTATTTTCTGATTGGAGCTTATTTGAGGGGACTTATCAAGGATAGAAAATATTCCATGATAGCAAAGGAATACAAAAGTTTCGCGAGATATTTCAGAGAAAACGGACTGCATTCTTTTGCAGGTTGGCTTTTTCCGAAGCAGTATGGATTGTTAACCCGATCAATGCTTTCCAAAAAGCATAATATGATTAATAAACATCTTTGGGAACAAGTCGGTCATGGTTCGATTGAAGAAAGCAAGAAACCCCCGAAAAGTTATGGGAATTTTTTCAGTGATCTTGCATTTCATTTCATAAGAAGACAGACACTTCCAGCATTACTTCATTATGAAGACAGGAATTCTATGGCTCACTCTATCGAAAGCAGGGTCCCATTTCTTGATTACAGACTAGTTGAACTCGGAATCAATCTTGAACCCGAACATCTTACGGATAGAGGTCTATCCCGGCCTCTATACAGGAAAGCACTTCAACCTTATCTGCCGTATGAAGTTGTGGGCAGAAAAGACAAACTCGGTTTCCCGGTTCCGTTTACTAAGTGGACAAGAACTTTACTGAAAGATTATGTTATGGACACCATTTTAAATAGTAAGGCAGGTATTTATGAATACGCCGACATGAAACAGGTAACAAAAAATCTGGAAGATCATTTTAGTGAAACAAAAGATTTTGGATGGATAATATGGCGGCTATTAAGCCTTGAGTCTATATTGAATATGTATAAAAATTATAATTTCAATTAGTGTTAAATTATCATATTTTTTGATGATTTAATTTCAACATTTAGAAATCAGAGCCTAAGAATTGCTCAAATTCATTGTTAAATCATACTCATTCAGGAAGATACTGATACTATGTGTAATTTTTTCAGGTATATTTTTTTTCAGCAGCTATTTGTTTGATAAATTATGGAGCAGCAGTTCTGCAATACCAATCATAAACGTTAATGATGTGTATGACCCTCCGATGAATTATGATAATTTTACAAGAGTAAACCTGAAAATGGTAAGCAGCAACTTATTGGCAATAGAAGGAAATAAAAAGTTTCGCATCAATGAACATGATAGTGGTTTTGAATATTATGATACTGTGGTGATTTTTTTTCCGGATGTTAGTTTTGATAAAGTTAATAAGATATTTTTGCAATTCGAAGACTCGATAGGACCCGATTCTATTTACATAGTTACAGCTAAATCTGGAGAACCCAAAATTTTCTACAATCAGATCTTCTATAGTTCGATAATAGTTTTTAAGATCAATGAATTTACAGATGATACCGAACAGTTCAGAATAAATTCAGAGGAACTGGCAAGACCTGAATTGCTAACCAATAACGATACATTAATTTCGAAGGTCTTTAACGAGTTTAACTCTAATATAGATAATCTTGGGCTTGCAGAGTGCGGAACAAACTGCAAAATACTTAGAGAAATATGCAATAGATTTGAGGTCCCCTGCCGATTTGTGAATCTTCAGGGTGGAGATGTTGATCAGACCGGCTATGCCGATCATATTGGTTACCCGCTACATGTAGTTTGCGAAATATACTCAAGCAGGCTAAAAAAGTGGTATGTAGTGGATCCGTCATTTGGATTTAGGTTTAAGAATATTGGAAGTTCGGAATTTCTTAACGCAGTTGAAATTTCAAATCGATATGTTTTCAGGGGTGTTGACGAAATTGTTCAGGATTCGATTCTACTTACCAAGAGAACATTGGTTGGTAAAGATTATTTTAAATATTACGAAAATGTGACCTTCACTAAACTTGAATGGAAGAACAAATATACTATTAAACTCGTGAGTGTTTTTTACGGTAAATTTATCTATTTTCATTACTTGTATTCGATTAATTTTTCCCCAGTAAAGAATGGTTTCTATTATTTGGGTTTGAAAACAATAATGTATGCATTTATCATGATCCTGTTTATAAATTCAGTAATATTTGTTTTGGTCAAGAGACTCTTTTCGGTAAAGAAACCAGTTCAACGGTAAGCTATATGATAGACAGCATAATTACAAAGAGCAGAAGAAAGTTAAGCAAGAAGAACGTTGTAGTTTTTGGTGCACATCCGGATGATTTTGAAGTTGGTTGCTCTGGTATGATTCTCAAGTATCTTAACCAGATTAACCTGAAAATCTATGTGATGTCAGATAGATATGAAGATGGGAAGTTTAGGAATCTGAAGGAGAAAGACAAATCATTGAAAATTCTCGGGCTTGATAAAGTTCCATTTACAATATATGATATCCCGACCAGAGTGTTTCATGATCACCGTTCAAAGATCAGGAATATACTTTATAATATTGCAACTAAAACTAATGTAGATATTGTTTTCACTCCTCCAATTCATGATATTCACCAGGACCATATAGTTTTAGCAGACGAAGTAATAAGACTATTCAGAGAAAAAACTATTTTTGGATATGAAGTCATTAGAAGCGGTTATGATTTTGCTCCGAACATGCATGTGAAACTGAGCAAGAAACTGGTTGATTTAAAGGTCAAAGCTGCACAGAGCTACAAATCTCAATGGTCAACTACAAAAAGCGGAGGATACTACTTTGCAAAAGAAGTGATGAAAGGATTAATGCGTGCAAGAGGCGCTCAATTTGGTGTGGAATATGCAGAGGCATTTGAGGTGTACCATCTTAAATTATGAAGCAAAAGATATTAGTTTTATGTTATAATTACGAAGCAAGCCAGTTTCCCAAATCACCTGACCCCGCTAACAGGTTCTTTACCTATGGTTTCGGCGGCATGTTCGGGAAGTTACTCAGGAAGTATTTGGGAGATTACGATATTGAAGTCTGGAGAGTAGATAGTTATTGCGAGGAAAAATATTATGAGAAGAAAATTGATGGTGTAGTTTTCAAAGTTTTCTGTTCTTATAGCATACCCAAACTTGGTCATTTTTCATGGCAATTTATTAAAGACCTGAAAAAAGAACAAAAGCTCAATGAACCGGTTTTATTTATAGTTCATACTCATAATTGGCAAACATATAACATCCTGTTCTTTCTAAGAAATGCCAAGATCATTACAACACATCATGGTGAGTTATCCCCTTTTTACATTTATGGTTCAGTAAGGGGTTTCAGGAAAATGAAGGCTTATTTAGGTATACTTGCGGAGAAACTTGTAATGAAGAATGTTGATTATTTCCTTATTGGAGATACAAGGCAGGTTGAATACATAAAGAAAGCAGTTGAAGATTTCAAATTTTCGCTATTCTCTTCGGGGCTGGACTTTGAAACACTAAAGCCTTTAAGCAGGCCGGCGGCGCGAGAAATACTTGGATGGGACAATAACAAATACTACATTTTATATGTTGGCAAATTATACAAATACAAACAAGTAGAAGAACTAATCAGGATCTGGGTTGATATCAAAAAAGAATTACCAAATACTGAACTTGTTCTTGTAGGAAACGAGCCGCGTGGTTCATGGGGTGAAGAGTATTATGACTTGGCTGTACAATATGGTGCAATAATTGTTGGAAGGGTGCTGCATTCAGAATTGTACAAGTACTATTGTGCAGCAAATGTCTATGTATTGGTCGCATTAAGAGATGATTATTTCGGAGGCACAGGAATTGCTCCCATCGAAAGCCTTGCCTTGAATACACCAGTTGTAAGTTACTCAATGCGAAACTATTTTGGTAATAAAGATGAGCGATTCATTGAAATGCCTTCGGATATTGAAGGGTATAAAAAATCAATAATTAAAATAATGAAGAACAGAGATGATAAACTGACAACAAGAAATATTATTAAGAAATATTATTCACATGAAGCGGTAGTAAAGATCATAGAAAACGCTCTTGATGAAGTTTTGAAAAAAAATTAGAAACCATGGAAAATTATGCCTGAAATAAAGGGGAAAAAAATACTTGTTATTGGAGGAGCCGGATTCATTGGCTCTCATGTGGTAGATGCATTGTTAAAGGAAGATATAGCATCGGTCACTATTTATGATAATTTCGTAAGAGGAACTGCCGATAACATTGAAAATGCTCTGAAGGACCCCAGGGCTAAAGTATTTGAAATTGGCGGTGATATTCTTCAGACCGATATACTTAATGCTGCTATGAAAGAAAGTGATATGGTAATTCATCTTGCAGCGCTATGGCTTCTTCAATGTCACGAGTACCCGCGGGCCGCTTTTGATGTAAATATAAGAGGCATGTTTAATGTTTTGGAATCCTGCAGAGATAATCAGATTGAGAGGTTAGTATACTCATCTTCTGCATCAGTATATGGTGATGCAGTGGAACTTCCGATGACTGAAGATCATCCCTTCAATAATAGAACGTTCTACGGTGCAACGAAGATTGCCGGAGAAGCGATGGCAAGAGCATTTTACGAAAGATACGGATTAAATTATACTGGATTGAGATATATGAATGTTTACGGACCAAGGCAAGACTATAAAGGAACTTATATTGCTGTTATAATGAAGATACTTGATAAACTTGACCAGGGGCTTTCTCCGGTTGTATATGGAGACGGAACACAGGCATACGACTTTGTTTTCGTTGAAGATACAGCAAAAGCCAATATGTGCGCATTAAAATCAGACGCAGTTGATAGATTCTATAATGTCGGGATGGGGACTCAAACTTCGATCAAAGAATTGACAGAAATTCTGCTGAAAATATATAATACAGATCTTGAAATAGAATATCATCCTCAGGGCAAGACTTTTGTAACAAACAGGGTTGGCTCAACAGAAAAGGCTGA
This sequence comes from Ignavibacteria bacterium, assembly GCA_019912545.1. GTDB lineage: Bacteria > Bacteroidota > Ignavibacteria > Tepidaquicellales > OLB5 > OLB5. The sequence goes on from JAIOIK010000088.1 coordinate 18,737, forward strand.
AAAGGAAATTGGCTTTAGGGCGACGGTTCAGCTTGATGAAGGCCTCAAAAAGCTAATTCATTGGAGGAATGAACACAAAAATAGATTTGGAGACAAATGGAAATTATTTGAATGATGAATATACCAATTGCTAAAACTGAGTTTACGGAACGTGAAATAGTAAACATACTGAAGCCACTGAGATCAGGATGGGTGGTACAGGGACCGTTTGTTAAGGAATTTGAGGACAAATGGTGCACTTTCACTGGTGCTGAAAATTCGATAGCGGTTTCAAACTGTACTACAGCTCTTCATTTGTCTCTGGCATCGTTAGGAATCGGAACAGGAGATGAAGTGATCGTGCCGGCCTTTACCTGGATAGCTACAGCAAATGCTGTTGAATATCTTGGAGCTAAACCTGTTTTTTGTGATATTAAACTAGATACTTTCAACATAGATACTTCGAAGATCGAAGAATGCATAACAAAAAAGACAAAGGCAATTGTACCGGTTCATCTGTTCGGACTTTCTGCAGATATGGATGAAATTGAAAAACTTTCGAGCATATATAATCTTAAGATAGTTGAAGATGCTGCCTGTGGTTTCGGAGCCAGGTACAAAGGTTTACATGTGGGCAATTCAGGAGAAACAGGATGTTTCAGCTTCCACCCTCGCAAAGCCATTACAACAGGAGAAGGAGGCATGATCACTACGAAAGATGGAGAGCTTGCCCTCAGACTAAGGGCAATGCGGGATCACGGAGCATCGATCTCAGATCACCAAAGACACTTTGGCAATAAGCCATATTTGCTATCCGACTTCCCTTATCTTGGTTATAATTACAGAATGACCGATATTCAGGCATCCATTGGATCAGCTCAAATGGATCGCGCTAATGATATACACATTCAAAGATCAGCTATTGCTGATAAATATGATGAAGCTTTGAAAGGTTTAAACTGGCTCCGGACTCCATTGCACAATGCAGATTATGAACATGGCTTCCAGGCGTACGTAAGTCTATTTAGTCCGGTTGATATTGTAAATAGAAATAACGTGCTTAATATCAATTCCAGGAGAAATAGTTTTATGGATCATCTTCAGCAAAAAGGAATATCAACCCGCCCCGGCACTCATGCTGTGCACATGACCAAATATTATGCAAACAAGTATAAGATAGCGCCGGAGGATTATCTGAATGCATATATTGCAGACCACTGTTCAATTGCTTTTCCGCTATTTCCATCTCTAAGAAGCGAAGAGTTTAAGTTTATTGTAAATGAAATAACAAATTATACTTTGTAATGTGCGGGATCACCGGATTATTCCAAACTGACGGCAAACCGATATCAATCAATATCCTGAGGAAAATGACGGATATAATCAGTCACCGCGGCCCGGATGGCGAGGGTTTTTGGACAGGGTCTCATGTAGGATTTGGCCATAGAAGGCTAGCAGTAATAGACCTTTCACCACATGGACAGCAGCCCATGCAGAACGATAACGGCAATCTTGTAATTAGCTACAACGGTGAAGTATATAATTTCCTTGAATTAAAAATTGAGTTATCAGCGTTAGGTTACAGATTCCACTCTGCAACTGATACTGAAGTTATATTAAAATCATATCAGCAATGGGGAAAAAAATGTATTCTCAAATTCAATGGCATGTTTGCTTTTGCAATTTGGGATAGGATTAAGAACGAACTTTTTATTGCACGAGATAGATATGGAATAAAGCCGCTGTATTATTACTATAAAAATAATCTCTTCATTTTTGCGTCAGAGATAAAGGCGATTCTACAACATCCTGAAATATCCGCAAATGTTTCTGTTGAAGCTTTAAACGAATATTTCTCGTTTCAGAACATCTTCAGTGACTTGACTTTATTTGAAGGTATAAAAATGCTGCCTGCAGCAAATACATTAACATTAAAGTATGGTACCAATAATCCGGTTAAGCTGGAGCAATATTGGGACTTCAATTTTAAAGAAGATGATTCCATTTCGCAAGAGGAATACGAAAGAGAACTAACTCGATTGTTTGAGCAATCTGTTAATAGACAGCTTATAAGTGATGTGGAGATCGGCTCATACCTAAGTGGTGGCATGGATTCCGGATCTGTAACTTGTATAGCAGCAAGCAATTTCAATAACCTAAAAACCTTCACGTGTGGATTTGATTTGTCTTCAGCCTCGGGTTTGGAAATGGCGTACGATGAAAGGGAAAAGGCAGAATTCCTTTCTAACATGTACAAAACCGAACATTATGAGATTGTGCTTAAGGCAGGGGATATGGAACGGGTAATGCACAGTCTAATTTGGCATATGGAAGACCTTCGTGTCGGGCAATCGTACCCTAATTATTATATTTCCCGCCTTGCGAGCAAATTTGTTAAGGTTGTTCTATCCGGAACAGGGGGGGATGAATTGTTTGCAGGTTATCCATGGCGTTATTACAGAGCTGTAGTTAACGACGACAGGGAGCATTATATGGAAAAGTATTATAAATATTGGCAGAGGCTAATTCCGGATAGCTATAAGCCCTCTTTCTACCAACCTGATATATATCCTAAAATTTGGAATTACCAAACAAAAGATGTTTTCTATAATGTATTAAGCAGCAAAATGGGAGGTTCAATTTCACCCGAAGAGTATGTGAATATGTCTTTGTATTTTGAAAGCAAAACGTTTTTGCAGGGTTTGTTTTTGGTTGAAGACAAGTTAAGCATGGCTCACAGCCTTGAAACAAGGGTGCCGTTTATGGATAATGATCTTGTAAACCTTGCTATGAAAATCCCTGTACATTATAAACTCAAAAATCTTTCCGAGGTTATTTTAATTAATGAAAACGAACCCGGTTCTAAGACCCAGAAATTCTTTGATCAGACAAATGACGGTAAAATAATCCTGAGGAATGCACTATCAAGATTCGTGCCGGAATCTTACAAATCGGGCAAGAAACAGGGTTTTTCTGCACCTGATGCAAGTTGGTTCAAGGGAGAAAGCATAGAGTATATTAAGAGCTTATTAATGGACAAAAGAGCCCGCATATATGAATATATGCAGTATGATACTGTGCAAAACCTGATAAACGAACATTTTGAAGGTAAGACGAACAGAAGGCTTCTTATCTGGTCATTACTTTCATTTGAAACATGGTTAAGAACATTTATGCCATAGTCTATTTTGAGAGAATATAAACTAATTCTGAAGGCGATAGATCATTTCAAATTGAATTTGAAAGGATTTACGGTTTTAACAGAGGCTGCAAGCGGTAATTACAAATGGGGACCGATCATTGCATCAAAAGCAGGAGCTAAAGTAATTGCATATGCAAAATCTTCGCAGTATGGCCGAGCCAAAAATATCAAGACTGATACAATAAAACTTGCAAAAAAGTATAAGCTTTCAAATAAAATAGAAATTATATTAAAATTAGATTCAGTAGCATTTAGAAAAGCAGATATCATCACAAATAGTGGTTTTTTGAGACCGTTAAGCCCGGTCAAATTGAAAGATTGTAAAGAGACAGCTGTGATTCCGTTAATGTGGGAAACCTGGGAATACCGCAAAGAAGATCTGGATCTTTCATATTGCAACAATAAAGGCATTCCAGTGCTGGGAACAAATGAATCAGTTAGTTACTTAAATACAATTTCATTTTTAGGGCCGGTCGTAAAAAAATTACTGCTAGAACACAACATTGAGATTCACAATTGTACTTTTGGAATAGTTGGGAATGGAAAATTTGTCAAAGCAATAACAAAGTCGTTAATTTCTGATCGTGCAAATTGTGTTGACGTAACAAAATTCAATATAAGAGATAAGAAATTACTTAGGGATTGTGATGCTCTGATCTTTGCAGATCATGAATCAAGTACCCGTTATATTGGGAAAAACGCAAAGATTACAGGAAGAGAACTCAAAAGAATAAATCCAAATTTGCTAATAGTACATATAAGTGGAAATATAGACCCAAAAGAATTAAGTACTAGTGGAATCAGTTATTGCCCAAAGCAAATTGCTCCGCCTCATTTCATGAGCATATCAACAGATTATGTGGGCCCAAAACCGCTCATAGACTTATTTACAGCTGGTCTAAAAGTAGGCGAACTTCTTGCAACAGCAAGGAAAAAAGGGTTAAGTTATGAAAGAAGTATTCAATCATCATTGAAAAATGAATTATGCCAGGATTTCAGCAAGCAGCAGAAGAAAATGTATCTTTCCTGATCTATGAATTTTGAATCAATTAATGCATTATGAAAGTCCTGATAATTGGCAGATCCGAATATCTATACGATACTGCAATTGCATTATCTAAAGATCATGAAGTATGCGGTATTGTGTCGGCAAAGACCTCTCCAGAATTTGAAAGAGATGAAAATGATTTCAAGAAACTTGCTGAAAAGCTTAGGTGCAGATTCATTTATACAACTTCCATAGACAAGAATGTTCTGAAAGCTATTGATTCGATAAATCCAGATATTGCCATAAGTATTAACTGGGTAAGTATCCTTAATAAAGAAATGATTGATAGGTTCAGATATGGAATTCTAAATGCGCATTTTGGCGACTTACCTGCATACAAAGGAAATGCAGTTATTAACTGGGCAATTATTAACAGGGTAAGGTCAATCTCGATTTCAATTCACAAAATGAAACCTGGAATAATTGATGATGGAGAAGTTCTTATGAAATTACCGATGGTGATTAATCACACAACAACTATTTCTGAAATTGTAAATTTCTGCCGGAAGAATATTCCGTTGATGTATACAAAAGTATTGAAAAATATTCCAAGTAAGTACAAAAGATTGCCAAAAATAAAAAATAAACGGAAGAATTCTTTCAGGTGTTACCCAAGGCTGCCTGAATACAGCAAGATTGACTGGAACAGAACAGCCGAAGAGATTCATGCTCTTGTCAGAGCTACTGCAAAACCTTATAGTGGGGCATATTCTTATATAAAAATAAACGGCAGTCTGAAAAAGGTAATTATTTGGGAAACTGTTGTGCAAGATGTTAAGACTAAAGATATGGCAGTACCTGGTCACATAATTAAAAACGATACAAAGACAGGTATCAGCAGTGTCTTCACAGGTAAAGGAATCATAGGACTTATGTCAGTTCAATATGATAGTGGAAAGATCTTCATGCCTGGGAAAAAATGGAAGAGCATCAGGATACACTTTGGAATTGACGTTGAAGCCGAGTTGATCTCAATATTAAATAGAATGAAAAAGTAATGGAGAATTCTATAAAATATAATTTTGCTGATTTTACACATGAAAATTACAGGAAGTTATTGAAGTTTGCAAAAGAAAAATTCAAATTTCGCGATTTTACGAACTTTGGTCCGGAAGAGGCGTTTATTATTTGGAGACACGATATTGACTTTTCGGTTCACTCTGCTTTGAATCTCGCCGAAATTGAAAATGAAGAAGGCATAGTTTCTACTTATTTTGTTCATCTTCATAATGAGTTTTACAATCCACTGGAGAATGAAATTACTTCAAAACTTATGAATATAAAACAAAAAGGCCATAAATTTGGTTTGCATTTTGATTCGCATTATTATGACACTAAAGACTCTAACGATCTTGAGAAATCTCTGAGTTTTGAAAAAGGAATATTGGAAAATGTGCTAAATACAGAAATCAGCAGTTTTTCTTTTCATAATACCAATGACCTTGTGCTTTCTTTCAATGAAGATAGTTATGCCGGAATGGTTAATGTTTACTCGCGATATTTCAGAGAAGATGTATCATATTGCAGCGATTCAAACGGCTATTGGCGATATGAGAGGCTTGAAGATATGCTTCTATCAGGAAAACACGTTAAGCTGCAGGTGCTTACACATCCCACGTGGTGGCAGGAAACTATAATGTCCCCCAGGGAGAGAATTCGAAGATGCATTGAGGGCAGGGCAGAAAATGCATTAAAGAAATATGATGATTTTCTCAGTTCACAGGGCAGAGAAAACATAGATTGGTATTTGTAAAAGACTAATGAAAGATTATTCAGAAATAGATTTCCATAAATTTATTAACATGGGATTGCAACAAAATGGAAACAGGATAGTTCCTGTTACAGCAGAACTTATGGAGAACCGCTTGAATGATTTCATGGGCTTTGTAAACGGGGTCTTCGCAGAATACGCAGAAGTTTATAAGTGGAAACCGGTTGATGAAAAGTTCTTTCTTAATCCCCTGAAAGATAAATGGAAATTCAGTTTTACAATACTTGATGAGAAAGACAATATCCACTTCCTAAATTTTTCCTCCGTTTATGTAGATCATATTCACAATCATTGTACATTTGCAGGGAAAAGCTCCCGTGGTAAAAACTTTGCTAAGTACCATATTTTAAAGCTGTGTCAGGCCGGCCTTGATGCAGGATTCACCTACCAGGAAGGTTATTGGCCGAAAAACAATAACAGGTCAATCATTCTTTATCTTAAAATGGGATGGCAGATAACACATATCAGGGATGAACAGGAACTTGGAATGAGTGCAGAGCTGGAAAAATTGAGAAACCAAACTTATGAATTAATTCAAAGCGGCAAATAACTAATGGTAAGATCTGCAATAGCTGCAATCCACCAGCCTACTTTCTTTCCATGGTTGGGTTATTTCGATAAGATAGTTGCCTCAGATGTCTTTGTAGTACTTGATAATGTACAGTATCCTAAAAAAGGAGGCAGCTGGTCTAACAGGGTTAAAATAATGATTAGCGGCAAACCGGATTGGATTACCATGCCGATTATCCGTAATTACGCCGGCATGAAGAACATAAATGAAATAGAAATAGATAATTCTAAAAACTGGAACGAGAAACTTGCAAGAACTATAGAATTTAATTACAAAAAGGCCCTATATTTTTCGAGCGTTTATCCGTTTATTAACAATCTGCTGGAAAAGCGGATGGGGAAGGTTTCAGAATATAACATTTTTGTAGTACGTGCACTATGTGACCTTCTGGAAATAGATACATCTCATTTTATACTGGCCTCGTCGATAAATTCATCGGGCAGCGCGACAGACCTGCTTATCTCAATAATCAAACACTTAGGGGTTGATTCTTATATGTGCGGCGGAGGAGCCGTGAAATACCAGGAAGATGACAAATTCGAAGAAAATGGAATAAGGCTTGTATATCAGAATTTCGAGCATCCAGCATACCCTCAATTCAACGCTAAGGAATTTTTTTCAGGGCTATCCATAATTGATGTATTAATGAATTGCGGAGCAGAGAAGACTTCCGAAACAATAAAAAAGAATTCTAAGAGGCTGATCTTAAAATAGTAATGTTTATGTTTGCATTTAGGGAAGTCTATTTTGAAGTTAATTAACGAAATAAACATATTATGATTTCGAAGATAAAATTCTGGTTAGTGAAATGATTAAAAAGATAAGAAAATTAAAGGGTTTATACGATTACCGGCGGCAAATGCTTGGCCTGGTGAATGACAGGAATTATGAGAAGAAACAGAATTTGCTATTACAGAAATATGGTATTGGGCAATTACCAACAGTTAAGCCTTCTGAATTCTTTTCAAAATTCCCTCAAACCGCCGGAGATGAAACTGTTAGGATTACTTCTGATTTTTCATATGGCATCTCGCCAGAAAATGATTATTACTTCCTGTGCAGGATTGCAAAGGCAACTGGAGTTAAGCGATATTTTGAAATAGGTACATGGCTTGGCCTTTCGGCAAGGAATATTTCTGATAATCTAGGTAATGATGCCGAAGTATTTTCTCTTGATATTCCCTTTGACCATCCTGAAATTGCAGTTTTTAATATACCTGAACATGTTTTTGGATATTATGCAAAGGAAAAAAAGAACGTGACATTCCTAAAATCTGATAGTAAACTGTTTAACCCAGAAGAATACAAGAAGAGTATTGATTTTATTTTTGTTGACGGAAATCATTCGCAGGATTATGTTGAGAACGATACCCGGATCGCTTTGGATCTGATGAAAAGTGATTCTTCTATAATCGCATGGCATGATTACATTCTGGTGGGTGAGCTTAATAAAAATGTTCTTTGCGGGATCTTAAACACAATTCCGCAGCATTTACATAAGCATATAATTCATCTGCAGCAATCAAACATGGCTTTATACTCTCCTTCTTTTAACTATAATTCTTTCGAAGAGAAGAAGTGGGATATCCCTGAAAATACCTTTACAATTGAAATGACACTGAAAACTTGAAAGTGTTTTTCAAAAATTTCAATATAATACCATAATTCGATTTATTATACAGTTTATTTTTCTTATTTTTTCTGTAACTTGCTGTTAAATTAACAATAAAGTATGATTGCATTTACATGTGATGTTGACTGGGCTCCTGAGGAAGTCATTGAAGATACCCTTAATTTGTTTGAAGTGTTCGGGGTTAAATGTACTTTTTTTTCAACACACCACTCTATAAATCTGACAAAATCCAATAAGAAACTATTTGAAATTGGAATTCACCCGGATTTCACACCTTTACTAGGCAACAATTCAAGTAAATCGCTTGAAGATATTTTGGACGAGATTATAGATATTCACCCTGATGCTATTGGAGTAAGAACACACACAATGGTACAAAGCATAGCCCTGCTTCAGAAATTTGCAGAGAAAAAAATGCTTTATGAAGCCAATAGCTTCATGCCTTACCAGACAGGATTGAAGCCTTTCAGGCTGTGGAATAACCTTGTGAGGATTCCTTATAACTGGGAAGATGACGTTCACTGGGCTTACGGATATTCTTTTGATGACAGCAGGATCAACCTGGATAGTGATGACCTCATAGTTTTTGATTTCCATCCCATTCATATTTTCCTGAATACCGAAAATAAGTTCCGCTATAACGAAGCAAAAAAGTATTACGATGACCCTAAGAAACTCCAGGAATACAAAAACACGGATCTTCCCGGAACTAGGGATCTGCTAATGAACCTGCTGAAACAGATAAAGAGCAGTAATATTCAGACACATAAAATGAAAGATATTGCATATAGCACACTGCAGGATATGTTCTTGTGATATTACAATTCAATTATTCTGGTTTTGAAATTCCCCCCATTTTTAGCATCTTTGCAATGATATGAAAAGAGTGTTCATAGGGTTCAGCAATGTTGCAGGTTATGCCACAAGACTGTTAAAAGGGTTTGATGAGATCGGGATAAGTGCCGATGCTTATGTTGAAGGAAAGCATGTATTTGATTACTCAACCGAGCATCTTAAAAGCTATAATCTTCCTAAGAGCAGGTGGATGCAGCGAATATATACGCGTTGGTTTTTCCTTAAATGCCTGTTTAAGTATGATGCATTCCTATTCATTTCTACCCAGACATTTATTAAAGGCTATAAAGACCTTAAAATTCTGAGGTTTTTTAAGAAGCGAACTGCTATGATATTCACCGGTTGTGACGTTCAGCAGCCGGAAATGACATACGAAGATCATATCCCCTATTCATCCTGCCATAATTGCACTGTTGATTATAAAAAGTTCGTAGGTTGTTATCCGGAAACAAAGATTTTAAGAACAAGAAAGATAGAAGGCCTGATTGACAAAATTGTGAATGACAGAGCTTTGCGCAATGTGCTTCAACGGGATTCAGTCCATATTAACCAACCGATAGATATAAAGGATTTCCCAAAGATTATTGTACATCCCAACAATCCAATTCCTGTCATACTTCACGCACCCAGTAATTACGGATATAAGGGTACTAAGTTTCTTATAGAAGCCATTAAGAAGCTGAAAAAAGAGTTTGATTTTGAGTTCCGGCTTGTTAATAATGTAAAATTGAAAGACCTGTATATTGAGATCAACAAAGCAGACCTGGTAGTTGACCAGCTTATTCAGGGTTGGTTTGGCATGCTTCCACTTGAGGCAATGATGTATGAAAAACCTGTAATATGTTATATGCGTGAGGATGTTGCAAAGGCACAGCCTGCAGATAATCCGATGATAAATGCAAATCCGGCAACAATTTTTGAAGTATTAAAAGACCAATTAAGGAACCCTTTATTGTGGAGAGAAACCGGAATAGCCGGCAGAAAGTATGTTATTAAGTATCATAACGCGTCATTGATTGCCGGGCAGTATTCTGATCTATTATTAAAATAATCCAGAAATGCTGAAAAAACTCATAAGAGAATCTTTCATATACGGCTTGAGCGGATACATAAGCAAGTTCATTGGTGTTTTTTTGCTTCCGCTATACACTTCCGTATTGACCCCTTCGGATTATGGAATTTTAGACCTGTTGAATTCAGTTTCAGTATTTACATCTTTTATAATTATCTCAGGAACTGACGCATCACTAGGATATTATTATTTCCGCAGGGAATTCCAGGCAGAAAAAAATCTGTTGGTTTCATCAGGCCTCATCATACGTATAAGTTTTGCTGTAACTGTTGCATTAATTCTTATGATACTGGCTCCTTCACTTTCGGACCTGTTGTTTCATGGAAACGGCGAGCACTTCATAAGGTTGTATGCAGTTTATATTGTTTTTAATTCAATATACTTTTTTACAACAGAGCTTCTGCGTTTCAGCATGAAACCGTGGATATATACAGTGTTCTCTTCCGGAAATGTACTGGTAAACATTCTTTCTGCAATACTTTTTGTACTCATACTTGAATACGGAGTAACAGGCGCAATTTACGCAAGCATAATTTCTTATGGGTTATTTGCTATTGCTGGTGTAGTATATGTAATAAAGAATTTCAAACTGAAGTTTTCACTCAAATGGGCAAAGAATATTCTATTCTATGGTTTTCCGCTTATCGGGACAGCAGTTGCATCATGGGTTCTGAACTATTCTGACAGGTATTTCCTTAACTATCTAAGCGGGCTTAACCAAATAGGAATATATTCTGTAGGATTGAAAGTAGCGGCAATAATGGGAATGCTTGCAGGAGCATTCCAGATGGCGTGGGGGCCGTTTGCAGCCGATATTCAGTATGAACCAAATGCCAGAAGGATCTACGCAAAGGTTTTCCAGATATATTTTATTTTAAATATTTTGCTTGTATTCAATGTATCAATTTTTGCAGGAGAAATATTAAGAGTCTTAACGCAGCCGGCTTATTATTCGGCTGTCTTTGTAATTCCGCTCTTGTGTTTTTCTGCAGTGTTTACAGGTGCATATTTTATTGCAGCAGCAGGAATCGGGCTTACCAAAAAGCTGCAGCATACTATCTGGATAACGGTAGTGGCAGCGGCCGTAAATATTTTGATGAATACTCTTTTAACCCCTTCTTTGCTTTCTGTAGGATCAGCAATTGCGATCTTATCGGCTAATTTTGTTATGTTTCTGCTTACACTTTTAACGTCGCAAAAATACTATAAAATTGAGTATAAGTACGGATTTATCATTATCTTAATCCTGATATCAACTTTGTTATTTTGGGTAAGCACAACATATAATTTCAATCTTGTTCACAAAATTATGCTTGCATCAATATATCTTGCTTCATCCGGAGTTTATATTTATAAGAGTTATAAAGAATCCGCAGAATTCAAAAAAGTATTTGAGCTGATCAGGAAATTCCGAAATAAGGAAAAGAAATCTGAAGAGTGAATTATATCTTTTGTACTCTTACCTGCATAATTCTGTTGCCGGCTTTTTTGGTGACAACAAAACTTAGTCCCTTGTAATCTATTCTTTCGTAAACTTCGGGAATGTGGCCGGTTACTTTTTGAAGGAAACCATTTAATGTCTGGTAATCAGTGTCTTCGGGTATGGCAGATTTAAAGCGCTTGTTAAAATCTTCAAT
>JAIOIK010000089.1 GCA_019912545.1 Ignavibacteria bacterium
ATATAATACATAGGATTCCTGCAACTGAAAAGATTGCATAATCCTGCACAACACCGGTCTGTATTTTGCGCCAGTCAATTGAGAGATTCACAAAGAATGAAGCAACACCGTTAACGGCTCCGTCAATTATCTTGACATCAAATATCTTATAAAATATTTCGCACAGCCATCTCAAAGGCCTTACAATAATAGCATCATAGAACTCATCAACTTTATATTTTTCCCTGAGCAGGTTGTAGTAACTGCCTGAGAATGCATCCATACGCTGACCGCTTGAGAACATCTTCACTGAAACAAATATTGCAACTGCAGCAACAAGTACAGAGAATGCTATTAAAGCAATCTCAGTGGATTCGACAATATGGTGCTCAGGTAAAATACTCCATGCTGAAGCAAATACCGGCTCGAGGAAATGTTCAAGAATATTTGGACCGATTATATGCGGTATTCCGATAAATCCGCCTACAACAGAAAGTACTGCAAGAATTATCAGCGGAATTGTCATTGTAGCAGGAGACTCATGCGGATGAACATGAGCTTCATCATACCTTGGCTTGCCGTAGAACGTTAAGCTTATCAGCCTGAACACATAGAAAGCCGTTAGAAAAGCTGTTACAACGGCAATACCAAAGATCACATAATTACCACTGAAGAAAAGCTTTGAGAGAATTTCGTCTTTGCTGAAAAATCCTGAGAAAGGTGGAATACCTGAAATTGCAATACCTCCCATCAAAAAAGTCAAGAAGGTGATCTTCATTTTACTCTTCAATCCGCCCATTTTAGTAACATCCTGCTCGTCATGCATTCCGTGTATCACTGATCCGGCGGCAAGGAACATAAGCGCCTTGAAGAATGCGTGTGTTGTTACGTGAAAAATTCCCGTAGAGAATGCTCCAGCACCCATAGCCATGAACATGAATCCAAGCTGGCTTACTGTTGAGTATGCAAGTATTTTTTTAATATCATTTTGAGCCACAGCAATTGTAGCAGCCATGAATGCCGTCAGACAGCCTGTAACCATTACAACTTCCATTGTTATAGGAGCATGTGCGAATAGGAGCGATGTCCTGCCGATCATATACACGCCTGCAGTTACCATTGTTGCAGCATGAATCAAAGCAGAGACCGGCGTCGGACCGGCCATAGCGTCCGGCAGCCAGATAAATAATGGAATCTGAGCTGATTTACCTGTAGCTCCAACAAAAAGAAGTAATGTTATAATTGTGAATGTTGATACAGCAATTGTTGTTGTCGCAATTGCAGAATTTATCTGTAAAAAATTGAGTGTTCCAAAACTCGTGAATATGAAAAACATGGCGAGCATGAAACCAAAGTCACCTATCCTGTTTACCCAGAAAGCCTTGTTTGCAGCATCGCCTGCAAATTTCTTCTCATAGAAAAATCCGATAAGCAGGTAAGAACAGAGCCCAACGCCTTCCCATCCTAAGAACATCAGCAGCATGTTATCACCAAGCACCAGATTCAGCATTGCGAAAATAAATAAATTAAGGAATGCAAAAAATCTTGCAAAACCTTTATCTCCATGCATGTATCCGATGGCATAAACATGGATCAAAAATCCAACGCCGGTGATTATTAAGCACATTGTGACGGATAGGGGATCAACAAGATATGCTGCGGAAATATTAATTGTGCCGGAAGTGATCCAGTTAAACAGAGGAACAGTGATTGTGCGGGCCTCCGCAGGTAAAGATGTAATTTCAAGCAGAGCTAAGACTGTAATCACAAATGAACCAAGCACAGTTAATGATCCCAGTATCCCTGAGACCTTTTCGTTCTTTATCTTAGCTCCAAACAGTCCATTAACAAGGAATCCAACTAAAGGTAATAGAGTAATTAAATAGAAATATTTTACCATTTTAGAATGTTAATTTCGTCGAGGTTAATTGTTGATTTGTTTTTATAAAGAGCTATGATTATTGCCAGCCCTACAGCAGCTTCTGCCGCAGCAACAGTCATGATAAAAAATACGAAGATCTGTCCGTTCTGATTTCCCAGGAAAGATGAAAATGTAACAAAGACAAGATTAACAGAGTTCAGCATTAACTCAATACACATAAAAACTACGATTGCATTTCTTCTGGTTAATACTCCAATTACACCTATTGAAAATAATAGTAAAGCTAAAACGAGGTAGAAATTTATATCCATTTACAAAAATAAGAGATTTTAAGCATTTTATCAATTATATAATGAATATTCTCTGTTTTACTGGTCTATAGTCAATGAGGCGAATGCAATTTTGCCGGGCAATGTTGAGTGTGTCTATTAACTGAGTAATGGTCAGTAAAATCCATATATAAGATTATAGACCTTAGATCTATTAAACTGTTTCTTCAAATGCAGAAGTCTGCCAAACCCATTTACATATCAGCATCACAATTAGGCACGCACAAAGAAAAAGGGGATATGTCATTTAGAACTGTAATTCTTGCTGATAGATTCACATTTATTATATAACATTCAACTTTACATAATATATATTATTTCTCATTTCTTCAACAATGCTTCGAATATGTGTAATTTTAATTGGATTTGATTGATCCACTATTCATAAAATAATCACTTAATTCCCTGTTTGCTTTTTGAATTACTGTTAATTAGATTTGTTATGTAAATCTAAAACAAATCAATACTACGTTGAAAAACTTTCTCTACATATTGCTGTTTTCAATATCCATATTTGCCTCTTCAACAACTGCCCAGGATGAATGGAAATCCGGCTGGGAAAATGCTTTGATAATGCTTGATACTGTGTTCTATAGCGAACAGGCTCATTTAAGATTGATGCGAAGCTATCAAAACGATGCTGATGAGAGTATGATATTAAATGATATTGACAGGCTCAGCTTATCTATTGATTCGATCAACACAGCAATAGAAAAGTGCAATGTGGTTGAATTGCCTAATACTGAGACCGGCAAATATGCAGTAGAATCTGTTAATCTTAAAATTGCAGCTCTTAAAGAATACTTTGAACAGCGATTGCTGCAAATTCAGGTTAATAACCAGATTTTGCAAAAGAAGCTTAAAAATGAACCACTGGCATTCAAAGTCAATGAAATTAACGAGCTTAAAACTAGGCTGATAGATTACAAACCAAACATCAAACAGTAATTAGATTCTTCAGCAGGAAATCCAAATAATATCTCATTTAATTAAGTAAATTAAATGACTTATGTCATTGTAGCACTTAGTTTTAACGGGTATATTTGTACATGTTTAATAACTAATTTCAGCTAAAATGAGTAAAATTAATGTGATCATTATGGGTGCTGCTGGCAGAGACTTCCATAATTTCAACGTAGTTTACAGGAATAACCCTTTATACAACATTGTGGCTTTTACGGCAACTCAGATCCCCAATATTGATGGCCGTAAGTATCCGGCAAGCCTTGCAGGTGAACTTTATCCTGAAGGAATCCCTATTTATCCTGAGAGTGAACTTGAGAGCCTTATTAAGAAATTCAAGATAAAACAGGTTGTATTTTCATACTCAGATGTTCCGTTTAATTATGTAATGTCTAAAGGGGCTGCAGTAAATGCAGCAGGAGCGAGTTTTGTACAGCTTGGTTCAAACGAGACCATGATCAAGTCTTCAAAACCGGTTATTTCCGTAGTTGCAAGCCGTACAGGGGCAGGAAAAAGCCAAACGTCAAGGAAAGTTGTTGAGATACTCCAGAAACTCAGGAAGAAAACCGTTTCCATCAGGCATCCGATGCCTTACGGCAACCTTGAAAAACAGAAAGTTCAGAGATTTGCAAAAATATCCGACCTGAAAAAGCATGATTGCACAATTGAAGAAATGGAAGAATATGAGCCGCATGTTGCCCGCGGTAATGTTATTTATGCAGGAGTTGATTACGAAGCTATCATAAGACAGGCTGAAAAAGAAGCCAGAATAATTATCTGGGATGGCGGGAATAACGACACTTCGTTTTATAAGAGCGACCTTACCATAGTAGTTGTTGATCCTCACAGAGCCGGACATGAGCTGAATTACTTCCCAGGCAGAACAAATGTGCTTCTGGCCGACGTAGTAGTAATAAATAAGATTGATTCGGCTAACTTAGAGTCAATTAATGCGGTTAGAAATAACATCATGAAGCTGAATCCAGCTGCAAAAATTGTTGAAGCTGCCTCCCCTATCAGTCTTGAAAAACCGAAAGATGCTTCTCTCATACGGGGCAAACGGGTTCTGATAGTTGAAGATGGCCCGACACTCACACACGGTGAAATGAAATACGGTGCTGGAACTATTGCTGCGCAGAAATTTGAAGCTGCTGAAATAGTTGACCCAAGGCCATATGCAGTTAAAAGTATAAAAGATACGTATGCAAAATATCCCAACATCGGAGTATTACTCCCTGCAATGGGTTATGGTGAACAGCAGATGAAGGATCTTGAAGCTACAATTGCTAAGACTCCCTGTGATGCTGTGATAATAGGAACTCCGATCGACCTGAGAAGGATAATCACCATTAAACAGCCGGCAGTGAGGATCTCTTATGACCTGCAGGAAGTTGGAAAACCGGACTTAACAGATATATTAACTGAATTCGTGAAAAAAATTAAGTAAACAATCAGGAACACAGATAAAAAACGATCATGGGGCGATATTTCAAAGCTTCCGCATGATAAAAGGCTTAAGTATTTAACGGGGAAAAAGATATTTCACGTACTGTCTTCGATTCAGTTCACGCTTGATGAACTCTTAAAGTACTTTGAGCTGGCCGATAAGATCCGAAAAATCGCCAAATCCAAGGACGGCCTTGATTTCCTTCAGAGCATACTATCCGATAAGCGGGCCGTACTTTATTTTGCGCAGCCATCAACCCGTACATATCTATCGTTTAATAATGCCTGCCAGATACTCGGAATAAAAACAAGCGATATGCGTTCAGCCGCATCGTCGTCTGAGGTTAAGGGTGAATCAATCGAAGATACGCTTGAAACTATGCATTCATACACTGATATGATTATCATTAGGCATAAAGATGATAATATAGCTGAAAAAGCCGCTTACATGTTCAATAACTCCAGTAAGCCAATACCTATTATCAATGCCGGCTCCGGACCGTTTGAGCACCCTACGCAGTCGTTACTGGATGCCTACACTATCTTCCGCGCATTTGAGAGCAAGGTAAAGAATAAGACAATTGCTGTTATTGGTGATTTGAAACGTGGCCGAGCAGTCCGTTCACTTGTTTATATACTTAAGAACTTTGAAGGAACCCGGTTATTATTTATTTCTCCACCCGAATTGAGTATTCCCGGGGACATCAAGGACTTCCTGGTTAAGAACAACATGCCATTTGAAGAGCACAACAGTGTTGAAAAGGGCTTCAGGAAAGCAGATGTGTTGTATTTTACACGAATTCAGGATGAGTATGATACACACCATGAATCTTTAGGTATAGACTACACAGGATTTTACCTTAAGAAGGAAGATCTGCCGCAGTTGAAGAAAAATGCAATAATTATGCATCCCCTCCCCCGCAGGAATGAAATTTCGAGCGATGTTGATAATGACAGCAGAGCCTGGTACTGGAAGCAGGAAATTAACGGACTTTGGATGAGGACAGCCATGATAGCTCACCTATTCAAAGAAGATGGATATATTCTTAACTACAGATAATAACCGTGATATTTATATAACAAATAATCCCCCGAATTTCAGGGGCTTTCTAGTATATTCCTTTATATTTAGTTTAGGCTAGAATGGCAAGTCATCATCAACATTTGTTGACTCAGTTTTACCTGCCGGCTTGGTTGATGAGTATGTTTGGCCGCCATTGCTGCCACCATCTCCCCCGCCGCTGCCTTTTGAATCAAGCATAATCAACTCATCAATAACAATTTCAGTCTTATAATGCTTTTTCTTGTTCTCATCTTCCCAGTTTGAAGTTTCAAGCCTTCCTTCAACATATACTTTGCTTCCTTTTTTAAGGTAATTGCTGACGGTTTCAGCGAGGCCGCGCCATGCTTTAAGGTTATGCCATTCAGTTCGTTCCTGGAAGTTACCTTCCTGGTCTTTCCACTTCATACCTGTTGCTATTGAAAAGCTTACAACTGCCACTCCGGATTGAGTGTACTTTAGCTCGGGGTCCTGTCCAAGGCGCCCAATGAGCATAACTTTGTTTAAATCTTTTGCCATGAGTTTTCTCCTTACGAAAACTTAGCCTATGGTACTATCCGTTTTTTTAATAATACCAGCTAGTAATTAATTAGTTATTATTTTTTATTTACCGGATCCTGAATTTATGAGCCATGTTTTTAGATAAAAACAAAACGGTATTCTTATCAAAAACAGTAATATCTGTGATATTCTTAATATAAGGGTACTTGTAATATGATTCAGTGTACTGCCCCCTCTTTAAGTCATATATCAATAATCCAGACTCATATAATATATATAAATTATTATTAAAATTGCATACACTCAAAATTGCCTCATCAAATTTTGATTTAATTTTCCTTGAAAACACACCAAAATTAGTAAAATTTACTATTTCATTTGTTCCTTTATCAAGTATCCATAGATCCAATTGATTGCCTTTTACCATCTTAACCGGATTTTCGAGCCTCTCTGCTCCAATAGAATTAGAACCAAAAAGAATGCTAACATCGTTGTAGTCATTTATTTTTGATGCTTTATAATTGCTGGCGTCACATAGAACAAATATCTCGCCTGAACTTAATGTTAATATGCTTTTGGGGTTATATATCTTCTTTGTGCTTTCGGCTGTAAGGTTGTAGCTGTTGAAATCAAAAGACAGAAGAAAATTCAGGCTGTAATCAAGCCTTTTGATGCGGTTATTCTGGAAATCTGCTACAAGAACATCAAGTCCGTTTGAAGCATCAACTGAATATGGCTGGTTCAATTCATTATTTCCAAGCCCTGTGCCTCCAAAAGAAGCTACTTCAGAGCCGTCGATATCCAGTTTATATATCTTGTTCTCGGCAATATCAGATACAAATATAAATTCTTCACGTGATGATGAAATGGAAACAGCATTTGTGAATTTACCAATACTGCCTGTTAGCTGCAATGAATCCTGCCCATTAGCTGAGTATTCACTTACAACTATAATTAAAAGGATATATACTAAGAGCTTTTTCATTTTCAGTCTTCGTAGCGGCTTTTGTTTTTTAAGTAATCAACAAATACCTGTTCACCCAAATCGTTAAGTGATGAATAATATGCCTTCCCGTGATTTGCTTTGGTAAATTCCTGAATGAATTCCACAAGATAAGGATCCTGGGCTATCATGAACGTGGTTATTTTTATTTTATCACGCCTGCAGGCAACAGCTTCGTCAAGGGTTTTATTGATTATCTTGGGATCGAGTCCCCATGAATTTTTATATATCTTCCTTGAATGTGTTCCAGGCTCATAAATTGCTGAAGGTTTGCCGTCTGTGATCATGAATATCTGTTTATTGGCATTTTTCTTCCTGCTCAAAATATGCCTGGCAAGCTCCAATCCGGCCTTTGTATTTGTATGAAACGGCCCCACTGAAACAAATGGCAGCTCGGATACCGATACCTCGCGGGCTTCATCGCCAAATAGAACAATGTTAAGCGAGTCTTTCCTGTATTTGGAAAGTATAAGTTCAGATAGTCCAAGAGCAACCTGTTTGGCCGGGGTGATCCTGTCTTCGCCGTAAAGGATCATACTGTGGCTTATATCAACAAGCAGAACTGTCGCAGCGCTTGTCTGATGTTCAGTATCATAAATTTCAATATCGTCTTCATTCAGGCTGAAGTTATCTATTCCTTCACGCCTGAAGGCATTGGAAAGAGTTTGAGTAGTATCTATATTTTGAGGCTGATCACCGAATTGGTACTTTTTTGTAGTGTTATTTCTTTCTATTCCTTTGCCGCTTAATGGTGACTCGTGGAATCCGTCAGCGGATTTTTTCAGATTGCCGAATATTTCCTTGAATGCATCCTGCCTTACCCGCATCTCCCCTTTTGATTTGAGCGTAAACATGCCGTCAGTATCTTCGATATATCCTTTTTCCTTAAGCTGGTTTATGAACTCGCTTAGTGTAAGGTTCTCATCAAAGAATTTATACTGTTCGTCAAGCTGGTTAAGCCAGTCAAGAGCTTCGTTTACATCACCGCTCGTCTGTAATAAGATATAGCTGAAAAGGGAAAACAGTTTCTCAAGCCGGGCTTCGTCGGTAAGTGAGAGATCATTCCATTTGGAATAAATGAATTTCATAAAATCAAAAGCCTTTCATTGTATATAAATACAAACTGAAGGAATTCTCAGAATAATTATATTGAGACCGCTTTGAACCGGTTGAGATTACCTAAAAGATATTTCTTATATACTTAAGAATCAGCTCCGGGTAAATACCGAAAGCAAAGAGCCCTATTGCTGATATAACAGCCGCTGCAAATGAAAAATTGCTCTTTGTTTCTGTAAAAGCCCCGGCAGCGGGCTCGTAAAACCACATATAAAGAATTATCTTTATGTAATAGTAAACTCCTACAAGGCTGAATAAAATTCCGACTATTGCAACCCAAATGTAGTTAATCTGGATTGCCGATAGGAATATATAATATTTACCCCAGAACCCGGCAAATGGCGGAATCCCCGCAAGGGAGAAGAGAAAGATAGTCATTAGAAGTGCAAGCCCGGGATTCATTTTCCCAAGGCCTTTGTAACTCTCAAGTGTATTGCGTGTTGAGTGGTCAGAAGTCTTTTCCTCAACCATACCAATTATTATGAAAGCGCCAAGCTGCATAAGAATATATGAAATAAGATAAAACACTATAGCATGCTGAGAGAAAGGGTTAATGATGATAAATCCAACCATTATATAACCCGCGTGTGCAATACTTGAATAAGCAAGAAGCCTCTTAATATTTGTCTGTACAAGCGCTACAACATTGCCATACAGCATTGTTAAAATTGCAATAATTGCAATTACCATTGGAATGGTAGTCATAGAGAATATCGAGAAGAACGCAAGCAATGCACCAAAGGCTGCTGTTTTGCCCACTGATGACATCATACCGGTTACAACTGTTGGAGCTCCCTGGTAAACATCCGGTATCCACATCTGAAGCGGGAAAGAACCTGTTTTAAAGACAAAAGATATAAACACAAGCGTCAAACCAAGCAAATAAAATGTCTCTTTATTCGGGTTTGCAAGTGATATAGTTGTGTAATTAGTTGAGCCGGTGTATCCATAAATGAACGCAATTCCAAGCAGAAAGAACCCGGTAATAAACGAACCCAGAAGTAAATATTTTAGCGCGCTTTCGTTCGACTCAGTTTTTTTGCGCATGAAGCCTGCAAGAATGTAAAAACAGATTGACATCAATTCCAGTCCGACAAAAAGAATGATCAGGTCATTAGCCTGAGCCATGAGCATCATGCCAAGCAGCGAAAAGAAAAGCAGCGAATAATACTCTCCATGATCAATGCCTTCCTGCTCAAGGTAGTTCCGTGATGATAGCACAGTAATGAACATACCGCCAATAAGCGCAATATTAAGAACAGAGGAAAGAGTATTAACCCTGATAAACCCTCCATACAGGATGAGTATCTTGGCAATATCAAAAAATGAGAATGCAATTGCTACAGCAAGTGCTGCCAGTGAAAAATAAAAAATTAAGATCTCGGTTGATTTCTTCCTGCTTATGGGAAATACAGTTTCCATAAGCATAATAATCAGTGCAGCAGCAGCAACTATAACAAGAGGCAGAGTGTTTACAAAATCACTAAATTTGATCAATTTATATTATCATTAAGATTATAAATATTTTTTCAGCCAGTTTAACATTATTGTTCTGATTTCCGGGAGTTCTTCGATCAATTCCATTCCATGCTTATCGGAATCAAATACTTTGAGTTCCTTTGGCTCTACAACAAAATTATCGATCATCCATTTCTGTCCGGCCTGGTGATCACCATCTTTACTTCCGGAGATAAACAGCAGGTTATTCATCCTTGGGTAAAATGACCTGCCCATTATTCTTTCATCATAGCCGGTAAATGATTCAAATGTCTTTTTGCCGTTTGAAATTGATATTCCAACTTTAATGGCAAGCTTCTGCTTGCCGTATATGGCAACATTGCCGCCAATAGAGGTGCCAATTGCTGCTATCTTGGTTGAATCGATCCCCTTCTGCGTTTTTGCCCAGTTAACAATTGCTTCAAGGTCCTTTGGTGCCTGTTCGGGATCAGTTAGCAAAACCGATAAATCTCCATCCTGTTTATCCGATTTACCATGCCCTCGCATATCATAAGCAATTACTTTATAATGCATTACAAGTATGGAGTCAACAAAATCGGCTTTCCACTGCTCTTTGGTTTGATTGAACTGATGAATAAGTATTACAACGGGTTCACGGCTATCCCTTAAGCCATCTAAAAAAATGTACGATCCGGCAATGCTCTTGCCGTCTTTTGTCTTGACCGTGAAATCTTCGGTGCGCTTATTTGATGCAGGGTTCTTATTGGATTTATTTATAACACTATCGGGAACGGGAGTCCAGTCATACTTCGTTTTTGTACATCCAATTAAAACAGCCGCAATAATAATATATAAACCGAAAAGTTTCAATTTTTTTTGTTATTCATTCAAAAATAGCAAAATTTATTGATAAAGGAAATGAAGAATTGTGAATGCGTTGTAGGAAAAGACAAGGGGTCACGACCCCTTGTTCCTGAATTACAGAGAATTCATATCCCCACCTCACTCCCTTTTTCAGGTATTGAAACATCTTTGTAACCATGAACAGTTAAAGCTGATTGCAGTGCCTGCTGTTGGTCATAATCACCATGGACAAGGTAAACCTGTTCCATTTTACTCTTATCAAACTTGCCAAAGTATTCAATGAGCTCTTCCTTATCAGCGTGAGCTGAAAATGAGTTGAGTACATATATCTTTGCTTTAACTAGATGTTCTTCACCAAGCACTCTTACAAATGTACCCTGTGTATCTTTTGCTTCAACAAGCCTCCTGCCGAGTGTTTCTGGTGCCTGGAATCCGACGATTAGTATAGTGTTCTTCTCGCTGCCTATATTGTTTCTTAAGTGATGAACTATTCTGCCTGATTCACACATTCCTGATGCGCTGATAATTACGCATAAGCCTTTCAGGTAATTCAATTGCTTGGATTCCTCAACATCCTTAATGTAGGTCAGATTGGAGAATCCAAATACATCAACTCCTTTTGTGATCAGCTCTGAGGTTTCGCTATCGAAACACTCATGGTGCAGTTTAAAAATGTCAGAAACATTTGTTGAAAGCGGGCTATCTACAAATATCGGAATTCTTGGCAATGCTCCTTTTGCAAAAAGTTTAGATAGTGAAAAAACAATTTCCTGAGTTCTGCCTACACTGAATGCCGGAACAATGATCTTTCCGCCTCTTGCAAGTGATTCTTCCAGTACCTTTTGAAGCTGTGAATCCATATCAATTGCCTTATCATGTACTCTGCCTCCGTAAGTTGATTCTGATATCATGAAATTCACATCACCCATATGATCAGGGTCACGTAATATCGGAAGATGCGGCCTGCCTATATCACCCGTAAAGCCAAACCGAAATGTTTTGCTTCCTTCTTTTATATCCAATGCTACCTGGGCTGATCCCAGAATATGACCTGCATCGTAATAAGTAACCTGTAGATTTCCGCCGAAACCATTTACACTGAATTTTTTTTGGTAAGGCATACATTTAAAGAGCTTCATGATGTTTCGCACTTCTTCAAATCCATACAAAGGCTTGAAGAGCGGTTCATGGTTTCTCTTTTTTCTCTTGTTCACAAACTCAATATCGCGGGTTTGGATATGTGCGCTATCCTGCAGCATAATTGCGCAAAGGTCACGGGTTGCAGGTGTTGCATAGATATCACCTCTGAATCCCGCTTTCCACAGGCTTGGCAGGTTTCCTGAGTGATCTATATGAGCGTGTGAGAGAACTACTGCATCAAGTTCCTTCGGATCAAACAGGAAATTCCGGTTAATATCATATGCTTTCTCTCTTTTGCCCTGGTAAAGGCCGCAATCGAGAAGTACTTTCTTTCCGTTTAATTCAAGTAAATGCTGTGATCCTGTTACTGTTCTGGCTGCACCGCAAAATTTTATTTTCATGATTTTATATTATTCCTCCCTGCCTGTTGAAAGCAGGTCATTCAGAATGTCACAAACAAATTTAACTGAACAATCTGTAACTTAAAATGTATTTTATTTGAGGGAATATTAGATTATTTTTGTAAACATGGAAAATTTTCTTATCTCACCCAAAGAAGTTAAAGAATTTTTAAACGGAAGCGGAAACGGATACCTGCTTGTAGATATCAGGGAATCAGATGAATTTGATGACTGGAATATCAAAGGAAGCATTAATATTCCGGTAAACAATCTTATTTCAGAAGGGAAATTTCTTGAAATCAAGGATAAGTTAGGCAAAATTCCTAAGGATAAATTCATAATATCAATATGTGCCCGCGGTATTAATTCACAGGTTGCAGCTTCAATCCTTAGAGAAATGGAATATAATGCTGTATCCCTAGAAAAAGGGATGAAGGGGTGGAATGAAAATTTCGATATTTATAAACTTGAATATGATGATTTTGTTATCGTTCAATTGGTCAGGATCGGTAAAGGATGTCTTTCATATATAGTTTACTCTAAAATAGATGGCTCTGCAGCTGTATTCGAGCCTTCAATATTCATAGAAGAATATCAGGATTATGCCAAGGCAAACGGACTTGCAATAAAATATGTAATTGATACACATGCGCATGCAGATCATTTTTCAGGCGGGATGGACCTTGCAAAGAAGTTAAACCTGGGGTACTATGTTAATGAGATAGATGTAGATAAGGTGTTCTTATTTAAACCGATTAACAGTTCAAATACAATTGAGCTAAACGGAGTTAAGATTGAAGTTTTAGATACTCCCGGCCACACAGATGGAAGTGTTTCATTTCTTGTAAACGGGAAGGCTTTGCTTTGCGGTGACTTGCTGCTTCTTGAAAGTCCGGGCAGGCCTGACCTCGCAAGGACAAAAGCAGAGACTACAGAAGGCGCCGAAATACTGTACGACACTTTGCAAAATGTGATATTCAAACTGGGTGATTCTGTTGATATTTTCCCTTCTCATTTCAC
This sequence comes from Ignavibacteria bacterium, assembly GCA_019912545.1. GTDB lineage: Bacteria > Bacteroidota > Ignavibacteria > Tepidaquicellales > OLB5 > OLB5. The sequence goes on from JAIOIK010000089.1 coordinate 13,163, forward strand.
AAAAACTGTAATTCGCCCTGTGACTTCGTCTCTAGGCAAGTTGAAGAAATCTTCGAAAGCATTGAATTTTAAAACAAAGGCTGAGTTTGTAAATTATCTGACTGAAGCAATTCCCTCAACACCACCAAACTATGAGACTATTAAGAAGTTCAATAAGGCAGGTGTGATAATACCTTTGGATTACGCTGAAGATCTTGAGATAGGACCTAACCGCTGTGCAGCAAGGTAAGCACACTCAATGCTAGTACCTAAACTTGTTACAACTCTTAAATCATACAACAAACACCTCTTTTTTAGCGATGTTTCCTCCGGTATAATTGTCGGAATAGTGGCATTACCGCTTGCGATTGCATTTGGTATTGCCTCAGGAGTTTCGCCAAATAACGGAATAATCACCGCTGTTATAGCCGGATTCATTATCTCCGCAATGGGCGGAAGCCGAGTTCAAATTGGCGGCCCAACGGGCGCGTTTATTATCATAGTATTCGGGATAGTACATAAGTACGGCATGGATGGTTTGATGATAGCAACTATAATGGCAGGAATTATCCTTGTATTGATGGGCTTCATGAAGCTTGGAACGCTCATCAAATTCATTCCCTTACCGATCATAACCGGATTCACATCGGGAATCGCCCTGATAATATTTGCAACACAGATCAAAGATCTTCTGGGACTGAATATTAAAGAAATGCCTTCTGAGTTTTTATCCAAGATTCCTGTTTATATGAATAACATAAGTACATTAAATATTGAAACATTAATTGTTTCAGCTATATCACTTTTCATTATAATCGGACTCTCGAAATTCATTAAAAAAATACCCTCAACTTTCATAGCATTAATAGTTGGTACACTCATAGTTTATATATTTGGTCTTAATGTTGAAACTATATCCTCAAGATTTGGAGCACTCTCAAATTCGCTTCCTTCACCTCAATTCCCGGTAATTACTTATTCAAAGATCTACGATTTGGCTCCTGCAGCATTCACAATTGCCATACTTGCAGCAATTGAGTCACTGCTTTCCGCAGTTGTTGCAGACGGTATGATAGGCGGCAAGCACAGGTCTAACATGGAGCTTATCGCAAACGGGGCGGCAAACATTATAACTCCCCTTTTTGGCGGAATACCCGCAACAGGAGCGATTGCAAGAACGGTAACAAACATCCGCAATGGCGGCAAGACTCCCGTTGCAGGAATAACGCATTCTCTGGTTTTACTGCTCATAATGCTATTTTTCGGACAGTATGCCGGCATGATACCGCTATGCGTACTTGCTTCGATTCTTGTTGTAGTAGCATATAATATGAGTGAATGGCGCGAGTTTAAGGCGCAGCTAAAGATGCCAAAGAGTGATGTTGTGGTGCTGCTAACTACTTTCTTTTTGACAGTAATATTTGACCTTACTATTGCAATAGAAGTTGGTATGGTACTTTCTGCAATGCTGTTTATGAAGCGAATGGCTGAAGTAACAAACGTAGGTGTAATTTCAAGAGAGTTTGATGAAAAACAGGAAATAGACGACAGCGGAGTAAATTCAATTCAGAACAAGAGCATTCCAAAAGGCGTGCTGATATATGAAATTAACGGCCCATTCTTTTTTGGCGCAGCAAGTAAATTCAAAGAAGCGATCAGGATTGTAAATAAATCCACAAAAGTGCTTATCATAAGGCTTAGGAATGTCCCCGCAATTGATTCGACAGGTATTGCAACACTTGAAGATTTTTACTATGATTGTAAAAAGAACAATACGATCTTAGTAATTTCGGGTATTCACGCACAGCCGATGTTTGCAAGCGAAAGAGCAGGACTGCTTGATAAAATAGGTGAAGAAAATATCAGAGGAAATATTGATGATGCCCTTAACCGCGCAAGAGAGATAATGGGGCTTCCTGTTGAAAAAATTGAAGCAGAGCTTGAAAGTTCTGTTGAAAAGAAAAAATAGATTTTTAGAAATTAAATAGATTCCCTCTTATTACGGGAATAACAAAAAAATGAAATTAAAATACATTAACGATATTAATCCCGCAACAGGCAAAGTTTTTGCGAAGATCAAATGCTCTTCGGAAAAAGATATTGATAAAGCAGTAAGCAGGGCACGGAAAGCTCAAACAGGCTGGAGTAATTTATCACTTGCACAAAGAAGCCGTATGCTTGAAGCCGCAGCAAAGGATTTTATCAAACAGAAAGAAGCAATTGGCAAAATTATCACAGATGAGATGGGAAAGCTGTATAGATCCGCTGTTGGTGAGACCCATGCTGTGGCTTACGGAATCCGTGAAACTATTCAGCAGGCAAAAGTTGCTCTTAAAGTTGAAATGCTGAAAGAGGAAAACCTGAGAACAGAGCTGCACCGTACACCAATTGGAGTATGCGCTGTTATTACTCCCTGGAACTTTCCGGTCAGTATGCCTGAATCACTCCTCTCCCCTGCCTTAATAGCTGGGAACACCGTAGTATTCAAACCATCTGAGATGGTTCCGTTAACCGGCAAAGCAATATTTGATATTTTCAACAAGCATCTGCCGCACGGAGTCATAAACCTAGTGCAGGGAGCCGATGAAGTTGGCGATTACCTCATACATTCCGGAATTGATATGATTGCATTTGTAGGTTCACAGGCTGTAGGCAGGCATATTATGAGAGTTGCCGGTGATAAACTTAAGCGAATAGTACTTGAGCTTGGAGGAAAAGATCCGATGATTGTTCTTGATGATGCCGATCTGCAAAAGGCGGCTAACTTTGCTGTTAATGGCTCATTGCGGAATACCGGCCAGTTTTGCGTCTCTGTAGAAAGAATATATGTTCAGGATAAGGTTGCAGATAAATTCACAACTCTAGTAGCTGATGGTGTAAGGAACTTCAAGTATGGCAGCGGTTATGATGAAAGTGTGCAAATGGGACCGCTGGTGAGTCATAAACAGCGGGAAAACGTGCTCTCGCAAGTCAATGATGCTATTAAAAATGGAGCAAGACTTGTTACAGGAGGAAAAGCTCCTAAAAATAGCAAAGGATTCTTCATGGAGCCTACGCTTATTACAAATCTGTCGCATAAGCATCGTATTATGAATGAAGAAACTTTCGGACCGGTTGTTGCAATACAGAAAGTCAAGACCGCTGACGAAGCTCTTAGCCTTGCTAACGACTCACCTTTCGGGCTTGGTGCAACGATATGGTCTAAGAATAAGAAGAAAGCGCTTGGTATAGCACGTAAAGTTGAATCAGGAATGATAGGGGTTAATCAAGGTATAGGAGCTGTAAGTGGTACTCCCTGGGTTGGAGTTAAGCAAAGCGGTTATGGCTATATTGGCTCAATTGATGGCATCAGGCAGTTTACTGTGCCGCGAAAGATAAGTTATAAAAAGTAGAACTTAAATTTATCGTATTCGAATTTGTTGTACCATCCAAATCAAAAATCTAAATTAGAAAGAGCAGCCGGAAATGAAAACATTATTTGCCTTAATTCTTATTGCGTTAATATTCACTGCAAGCTCATTTTCGCAGGATGAACTTAAATCAACAGGCGAACAAATGGAGCGCAGCTTATTTCATACGGTTAAAGATAAAGACTGGACAAAACTTGAAGCAATGATAGGCAGCGGATTTCAATCAATGCATGCAGACGGCCCTAAGCAAAGAACAGCAGCAATTGATTATATCAAGAGTATTACATTTAAATATTATCATTTTTCTGATTTAATTGTTACTAATAACGAGCCGGGAAACATTATTGTTATCAGCTATAAACTTACATTCTCAGAAAATTTAGAGATTACCGAACAGGAAAAAGGAAAATTCGTTAATAACCTTAGTATCTGGCAGAAAAACGGCAATGACTGGCAATGGATCAGCCATAGTGTTTTTGACGGAAATTTAAAGTAAATAATTGCACCCGCAATCTTTATTAAAGGATTATATGACGTGTATCATATTCCGTTTTACTGTTTCTGTTTAATTTTGTAATATGGTTTCCCGTTATTCCAAAACTATCAATTACTAAAATGAAAAAGAGAATCCTTGCTTCAATTATTTTTTTGATCTTAGTTTCGGGTCAATTAATAACACAATCAAACAGAACTGACGATGATATTATGCTCAACCCTTTCTGGGACTTTTACTCATTCAACTATCTTAACTCGCCCTCTGCCGGGCGTGGTTTTACAGGAATCGCTGCAATGGATAATGATGTTTCCGGAATTTTACTAAACCCTGCTTCTATGAACATTTCAACAAAGGCTCAGCTTAATTTTCAATACACATTCAAAACATCACAGGATTGGCTGCCTGGTTTGAACTTAGGGATTAAACTCAAACAACAGTTATTTTCGAGTTCGGCAGGATTCGGATACAGGCTTAATAAGCAAATGCAAACCGGAATTATTTACAGTAATCCAAGCGGCTATTATTTTGATTTGGGCAAAATAATACGGACTGACGAATTTGGCAATGAAATAGGACAATATGATATGTACTATAGCGTTAGACAGCATGATCTGACAATTCCATTTGTCTATTCCGGCAAGAATTTCAGCACAGGAATTGGAGTTGATCTCATCTACTCTCTTTTCACCGCTCCTCCGGAAGGCTTTACAACTTTAGAAGACCCAACCGGAAGCTCCACCGGAGGCGAAGACCTGAAAGGTTCTTCATATTTTGCCACTTTGCGGGGAGGTTTTATATACAGCATAACACCGGATTTTAACTTTGGATTAACTTTCACAACAGGAGGGAAATCAAAAGTTAAATACAGGTATCCAGTTGGAGTAGCAGATCAATCTGCAAGCCACACATTTCCGTGGAAAGCAGGGGTTGGACTGCAGTATAAGCCGGTTGGTTCAAAATTACGGTTAAATTTAGATTACGATTATTCAAGGACATCGGTAGTTTCAACCCTTAAAGACAGACATGATTTCCATATTGGCGCTGAAGGTGAAATCGACAAGAACTGGATATTAAGGGGAGGATTTTTTACTTTGCTTGATTACCGGAACACAACTGACAATAATTTTATGGATCCAGCTCATGAATATGACCAGTACTTTATTACTTTTGGCGGCAGTTACATTAAGAAGAACTACAGGATAAATTTAGCTTTATTGACAAGCCAGATTTCGCCAGGGAAAATCAAGAACTTGTATATAAATTTCGGAATGACTTTTGATCTGTAGGACTGTAATTATTATTCAGTCATAATTTTCTTCATAGCCTCAATTAGCTCAGGATTTGGCAATTCTTTTGTTTGATTTAGCAGCATTACGAAATGATCAGCTGATATTTCTTCGGCGTGTATAACATAACCCGTATTTTTGCCTGCCTGTTCGAAAAAATTCTTTACGTCTTTGAATTTTAAAATTAAGGGTTCACCCTCTTTATAAACCGGCTTTTTGCTGTTCTCATCTCCTTCCACCACCATCAATCCCACCTGTAGATATGAGAAGAAGCTTCCGTTTGTATATTTATCAGCAGAATATAAAACCAGCATTATATCAATCGGCTTTCCGTCATATTGGACTGTCAAATAAAAATTATTCAGAGGTGCATCAGGATTAGATATTCTGAGATCTTTAATTTCATTTGGATATTCAACTTCATTACATTTTTTGAAGCCAATTGAATTATAGATCTTTTCGCTCATTGAAGGGTTGTGCCTTGAAAGCACATGAAACAGTTCATGAATAAAAAGGTCCTCCAGCCGTACTGATTTAGAACTAAGCCATGAATCTTTTAGAACAATATAATCTCCTCTTGTATATCCATCAGCTCCGCCTTCATTCTTCATTGTAGATTTGATCAGTTCAATTTCAGCCGGCATACTTAACTTTAAGCCTAGAGTTTTGATCTTACCTGCAACAGAAGAAATGACATCTTCAATTATTTTCTTTTCATTGCTTGTCCAGTCTTCGGCCTGCTCTCCAGCAAAATCAAGGTAATCTTTTACTGTAGTTTTAGAGGGATCTAAAGTCTTGGATTGAACATCAAATTTACTCAGTACATTTGTATAAGCATCTTCTGTTATTAGCAACTCTTTTCCCCTGTTCTTACCAACCGGCTTTACCGTTGTGCCTTCCTGCAGTAAAAATCCGTCCTGTGCGCCTGAATAAGCGGTAATAATGAAGGCAATAAGTATTAAAATCTTTAGATTCTTCAGCATGATTTTTCCATTTTTAGATATTAAAATATATGCTTAATTTGACATAAATATAAGAAAATTAGTTCCCAAAATAATGATTTAAATTTCTAAAAAAACGGTTGAACGAAACATTATGCGAATCTTGATTTTGAGATAATAATGGAATGATGAATATAAACGGCTATCTGTTATAATATGCTAATCAATGTGACTTTGTCTTTATCAAAAGCAGGTTATTCAAACTAAGCTTCACAGAAAAACTTAAGGCCTCTTTTAAAAATTAAGCATTCCAAATCATAAAGGAGTATAACATGAAATTCGATTTTTCTCCATACATTGCCATTCAGGTACGCGAGCATGATAAAGCTGTTGATTTTTATAAACGAGTGCTTGGAATGGAATTCATTGATTCAAAAGGCAACGATACTTACCTGAATAAAGACGGCATAAACTTTGTGTTTGAAAAAGTTGAAAGCGCAGGAGCAGTGTTCTTTGAATTCAGGACAGACGACCTTAAGGAAGCTCGCAAGGCGCTTGAATCGGAAGGCTGCAAGATCTGTCAGGAATACAATGAGCACAGCATAATGTTCAGCGATCCATTTGGGATGAATTTTCATGTTTGGGAAGAAGGCGCATTTCCGGATAACCCGTAGATTGTTTTTATCTGATTTGTATGTCTTCGCTTGAAAAGATTGTTTATAAACGTAATTCAAATGCTTTTAAAGTATGGATTCCTGCCTGCGCAGGAATGTCTATTAACAAAAAAGACAAGTGCAATAATAACCCTACAACAAAAATTCATTTTTTTGCTGGTCTTTTGGGGTCACAATCTTCAGAACAATATTCTATTTCCAACAGCTTCTGCTTATAAGATCTTTTTTACTTT
>JAIOIK010000090.1 GCA_019912545.1 Ignavibacteria bacterium
GTTCTGGTTATATGTACATAGTACGGACCAGTAGTATCTGAAATATTAGCTTCTATAACTGTAACCGGCTCGGCATCGTTTAGATCAATTTCAATTACTTCTTCACAGGAAATAATTAATACTGCAAGTATTAATAGAGCTGTTCTGAATATGATGATTTTCATTTGTTTATGAAATTATTTAAAATTAAAGTGCCAGGTTACATATGGAACCCAGGTGAATAAATATGTTTTTACTGCTTCTGTTGTGTTTGGTGCTGTTTCGCTTTCCCTGAAAGAAATTGTATAAGCATTCTTTTGACCGTATACATTGTAACAGCCGAAGGAAAGTTCAGAGGAAAACTTTTTGCCCGAACCTAATTTAAGTGTTCCGCCTATATCTAACCTGTGATATGCCGGCATTCTGTAGCCGTTGCGCTCTGTGTAATAATATATCACTTCATTGTTGAGAGTATATTTACCGCTTGGGAAAGTAACTGCATTACCCGAGTGATAAACCCAGGTTGCAGATAGGTTCAGCTTTTGACTTACATCATACATTGCAACGATTGATATATCATGAGTTCTATCCTGCTTTGAAGGATACCATGAATTAGAATTAACACCTCTTATTTTCTGGTCAGTCCTTGAAAGCATATAACTTATCCACCCTGTAAGCTTACCTGTGTTCTTTTTCAGGAAAAATTCAGCGCCGTATGATCTGCCATCACCGAAGAGTAACTGTGTCTCAATGGCATCTGTGTTGGTGACATTGGCATTATCTTTGTAATCCACAACATTCTGTATTTTTTTGTAATATCCTTCAATGCTGAATTCATATCCATCTGTGTTTTTAAAAAAACCAAGTGATATCTGGTCACCGATTTCAGGTTTAATGTTATTTGTGCTTGAAAGCCATTTGTCTGTCGGGTTTGTTGAAGTTGAGTTAGTTATAAGATGAAAGTTCTGTACATTCCTGTTATAAGATGCTTTTACAGAAGAATTATCATTCAGGATTATACTGGCAGAAAACCTGGGCTCAGGGTTAATATATGTTTTCAGGATCCCGCCATCGTATGATACAGTATCAATAATATTATTGTTTTCGTCAAGGGTGTAAAAATCACCTTTGGCAAGGATACTGAATGCATTAACTCTTACACCTGCGCTGATATTAAGCCATTTGGCAGCTTTCCATTCATCGGCCAGCCAAACTGAGTTATCTATGCTGTATCGTTTCTGAAGATCTGTAAATCTTGTATTTGAGCTGTCATCTGACTCCACAATTCCGGGTTCAACAATATGATAAATTGCGTTAAAACCAAATCTAAATGAGTGATTAGGGTTAGGATAAAACTGGAATTCCTGTTTGAAATTTAAATCAGTAATACTTGAAATGACATTAAAATTGTTATCGTTATTTTCAATATCAATATTATAGTCATAATTGCTGTAGATCAATGAAGTATTGGAGAATAATTTGCTGCTGAAAATATGGTTCCACCTGAGTGTACCGGTAACATTCCCCCAATCTATTCCAAAACTTGAACCAAGTCCCATAACATCCCTGCCAAAATATCCCGAAAGATAAACTCTGTCTTTATCTGTGAGTCTGTAATTAAGTTTTGCATTTATGTCATAAAAGTATAACTTCCTATCCTGCATTTTTTCATCGCTTGAAAGTTTAAGGAACATATCCGCGTATGTCCTCCTTGCCGCGATCAGGAAAGACCCTTTATCTTTTACTATCGGACCTTCAATATTTAGCTTAGAGGAAATAATCCCAATACCGCCGGATAAATTATAATGTTTACTGTTACCTTCTTTCATCTTGATATCAACAACGGAAGATATCCTGCCGCCATATTGCGAAGGTTGAGTGCCTTTATAGATAACGGCATCATTTATAGCATCTGAGTTGAACGTGGAAAAAAATCCAAGCAGGTGAGATGAGTTATAAACAGGGGCTTCATCAAGCAGTATCAGGTTCTGGTCATAATTGCCGCCCCTTACACTGAAACCGCTTGAGCCTTCATTTGCTCCCTTTATTCCCGGAAGCAATTGAATAGTTTTGAGGATATCGCGTTCACCAAATAATATGGGAAGCTTGTTTATTTCTTTAAGATCAAGTCTTTCAATACCTGATATTGGCGATTTGATACGGTCATTGAAAAGAGAATCTGTGATAGTTATTTCATCAGTGTTTATCGAACCATCTTGAAGCAAGAAATCCGCATTAAAATTTTGGTTTAACTCTACTGTTAAAGTATCGCTGATATATCCGATATATGAAACTATTACATCATATGTGCCTTTTTTAAGAGTTAGCGAATAAAAGCCGTATTCATTACTGTAAGTACCAGTACCTTTCGGCTGTTTAACTGAAATTATTGCTCCAATTAACGTCTCGCCTGTATTTTCATCTATAACATTTCCACTGAGAGTATAACTTTGTTTTTGAGCAAAACCATCAAATGTATATAATAGAACAGAAACCAGAAATACTGTTTTTAACATTTCCTGTTGGATCTAATAGGTTAATATAAAAGATACGTATAACTAATTTACAAATATAGCCAGCGTGTTGATTTAATAAGTGAATGAAATGCAACGATATGTAATAATTTGTAATAAATACTGGTAAAAAAAGAGACGACCCAGCCTCAGGGGAACTCCTTTGGTACAGGTCGTCTCTGCAAAATATTCTTATATAATTCCTCCTCTTTGGGGAGGAATGGGGAGGGTTCTACGCTGCCTTTACATCCTTTGTGGGATAACTTTCCGGATATAATAAGCATTTAACTTCGTGGCTTGACTGATTCACTGTTGCAAGCAGCGGGCGGATATGTTCACACTCGCCTTTGATTATTTGCGGACAACGCGGATGGAAATAACAGCCGCTAGGTACATTTGCGGGAGACGGTACATCTCCGGTCAGAATTATTCTTGATCTTTTCTTTTTGGGATCGGGGACAGGTACTGCGGAAAGCAAAGCCTGCGAATACGGATGCATTGTCTTGGCATAAAGATCTTTGCAATCGGCAATTTCAACAATCTGCCCTAAGTACATTACAGAAACCCTGTCACTGATATGCTCAACAACAGAAAGATCATGCGAAATAAACAGGTAAGTTAAGTCCAGCTCCTTCTGCAGGTCCTGAAGCAAGTTAATAATTTGCGATTGAATGGATACATCAAGCGCGGAAACGGGTTCATCACAGACTATGAATTTGGGCTCAACAGATAGCGCCCTTGCAATACCAATTCTCTGCCTCTGCCCGCCGGAAAACTCATGCGGGTATCTTCTTGCATGTAGTCTTGATAACCCAACTTTTTCCAGCAGGTCCATTACCATATTGTTAGCCTTTTCGCCTTCGGCAATTTCATGATATTTTAAAATCTCTGTTAACATTCCGCCTACTGTCATTCTTGGATTCAGAGATGAGTACGGATCCTGAAAAATGATCTGCATATCTTTGCGGACTTTTTTCAGATCCTTCGAATCCATTTCAGTTATATTCTTTCCTTCAAATTTTACAACTCCGCCGGTTGGCTCTATCAAACGGAGCAGGGATCTGCCAATTGTAGTCTTACCGCATCCGGATTCGCCCACAAGACCAAGAGTCTCGCCCTTATTAATAGTGAACGATACATCATCAACAGCCTTAACATAACCGACCGTTTTTGAGAGCAGTCCCTTTTTTATGGGGAAGTATTTCTTAAGGTTTTGAATTTCTAACAGTATTTCAGACATATTTTGCCGCTAAAGTTGTTCTATTAAGAAAATTTAATAGCAAATATAGGCTTATTATAGAAAAATATCAATGTTTTTAAAAATTATCCCTCCTCCAGTCTTTTGGAGTATATCAACTGCGTTGATGCATCGCTAAATGAAACTGTTATACATTTGAAGTGCCGGCTGGTGTGTTACCTACGCTGTGTTAGGTATATACCTGATACCACGATCCTGATCACTCAACAGCAATCCCACAGCAATTACCGCAGCCGTTTCGCTTCTGAATTTTCTTTTGCCAAGGTTCAGTATTTTGAAACCGCTTTCGATTGCTAAAGAGACCTCGTCCATTGTAAACCCGCCTTCAGGTCCAATAAACAGATCAATCGTTTCTGAATTATCGGTTTTGGCAGATGAGATACTAATGCTTCCCTCAAGCTTCCGTTCATCAGCAACTAATTTTAAACCCGAAGAAGTTTTTCCTAAAGCTTCTTCAAATGTGATTGGAGGCAGTACTTTCGGCAGGTAACATCTCTGTGATTGCTTCATTGCCGAAAGTGCTATGAGCTGCCAGCGATCGTGCTTATCAGTTGTCTTATTGATAGTATTTGTTGTTACAACGGGGTGGATCTCATTTACGCCAAGCTCAACTGATTTTTCAACCGCAAATTCTAAACGGTCTGGATTTTTTAGCAGGCTTTGGTAGAGATTAATTTTGATGATTGGTTCATTTACCCATTTCTGAGTGTCTTTAATTGTGCATTCGATTACATCCTTTGTTACTTTACCAATAACGGTTTTGTACAAGGTCCCGCATCCATCAGTTACATAAATTTCACTGCCTGATTGCTTCCTGAGTACCCTGCCTAAATGCTTTGCTTCATCATCAACAATTGTTAGCGAATTGCCGGAAACATATTCTTTGGCTGTATAGTAATACTCCATCAGAATTTAGCGTTTAAACCAAAGCCGATTTCGCCTACAATTGGTTTGTTAATTCTAAAAACCCAGTCAGCCCTTAGTACATATCCAAATGGAGCGATTATGTTTATGCCTATACCTGCTCCGGAAAGAAATCTTTTGTCTGTCAGACGTTCATTCTTATACCAAACAGTTCCTATATCATATATCAATGTAAAGTACAATCCGTGCCTTATATCAAGATTCTTTATTATCGGGATGTTCTTAACTATCGGCATTTGCCTTCCCTGTACGTAACGAGGTTTAATTATGGGAATTCTTAATTCATTATACACAGTGAATACATCATCACCCTCAAATGCAAAACCTCTCCAGCCGCGCACAAAATCATCGCTGTAACCTAAGGTTTGGTGATTATAGACCGGTATTATTGCTCCTATTGCAAGACTTGTGAAAACTCTTGACGCAAAAGTAAGGTAATAGTCTTTTACAATTTTTATAGGCATGAATCGCTGATACTCAACTGAAAATCTGCCGAAATTGACAACCTTATCAATAAACCCATATCTGTAATATGTTGACTTTAAGAACATCCCCTGTGTGGCATACTCATAAATATCTCGCGAATCGTAGGATATCCCTCCGCCAAGAGTAAGGTATCTATCAACACCGTTTGGCGAAAGTGTTCTTCCGGGAGCATATGAATTTACCCTCAGGTGATTGAATTTATAGTCTGTAAATAAAGATAGGTTCTTGCCAAACTTCTTGCCAAGTGTAAACTCTGCTTTGTACTGGATGTTTTCATAATTACTATCTTTATATTGTATGGTATTTGAACCGTTTTGTTTCCCCACCGCACTCAGGCTTTGATTCCGGTTCCTTGACCATGAGCCGCCGATACTCATGAACAAATGCAGCTTATCCCCGATCCACGGCACATAATATCTAGCAGAAATTGACGGATTGTAAAACGCTCGGAATCCAAAATTAACCGTTTCATTCCTTCCACGAAAATTATCCCATCTTAAATTTAAGCCAACGTATATTTTCTTCCACTCCCCGTCATCAATACCGCCTGTTGGCAGAGGCAGTATGTACCACCTTTCCTGCACATCTACATTTAATGTAATTTCCTCATCACTTACCGGAATTGGAATGATATCAACCTTGGTAAAAAGGGCAAGATTGTATATTCTCATCAGGTCATCTTTATATTTGCTTAAGGTAAACCTGCTTCCCTTTTTGAGGCTCATTTCCCGGAGAATTATTTCATCTTTGGTAATATTGTTACCGGTTATGATAATATCTTTAACCCGCAGGTTAAGTGAATCTATCTGCGCTGCATTATCCTTCAATACCTGCTCAAGCGAGTCACTCTGTGCAAGCAGGAATGCGGGAAAAAGCAATAGAATTATTGTTAGTATCTTTAGCAAATATATATATATATTAGAAATTATATTTTTTCTTTACTTCCAGAGCTCTGGAGAAATTGGGGTCTGCCTTTAGCGCAATCTCAATGTATTTCCTGGCGTCTTCATATCGGTTTACGGAAAGCAGATACAGCGCTGATGATGTTAAAACCATTGCATATGAACGCATTAAGCCTTCATGGTAATAATCTTTTAAAGGTGCGGGGGTAAAGCTGAAGTCATATAGCTTATATTCTTCGCCTATTTTCTTCAGGTCAGAATCACCCGGAATAATTCTTATCAGCAGTCCGTCCGGTATCCTTATGAAATCCTGCGCAAAAGGTTCATTTTTGTTCTGTTCAATTTCCCAGGTTTCGTATATCCTTCGGTTTGGATTATTCTTCACAAAACTGGTCATCAGGTCTTCAAACAGCTTCATTATGAGCTTGGTATCATAGGGGATATCATGCTCGAACTTATAAAGCTCCGGCAGGAATCTCTCAATCTCTGTTTTGGAATTATTATACACCTCAGGATAATTCCTTTGAAGGAATACAAAATACCAGCTTCTTCTTAAGAGCTCTTTATCTATAACCACTATATCAGGGCGAATGTTCTTGACAAAATGGAAATACCAGCTTGAGGATACCCAGAAATCCCACTGAGTAGAAAGAATTATACTGTTCGGTTCCGCGTTTTTGAAGATGTTCATGGTGAACTCTTCAACATAGCGGTTCTTGCTTTCATCGCTGTTTGCGTAATTGGTGTTTAAGGCTGCAAGACTTATTAATACAACTGCAATTCCATATACAATTTTCTGAACAGGCGAGGTTATGTATTCGGCAAAAACTGTGTAAATAAATACACTGCCAAAGGCTATCCAAATTGAAATTGTAATATATGAAAGCAGAAAGTAGGAAAATATATCGTGAATATCATAATTAATCGAATAGAATAAACACCCGAAGAATGTGAGTAATGTAAAATAAAATATCTTAGTGTTGAATCTTGAAAGGAAGAATATGCCTGGCAGTGCAAGCAGAATTATCCCTGTGCCAAATTCACTCCAAAGCGACTGAGTGAATTTCTTGAATTGTGCGAGTACTATTTCATTTGAACCGGAGATTAGTAAGTATCCCAAAACACAAATAACCAGTAAGAACGCAAAGTGCATGTTACGGTTCAATTTCTTCTGTTTTACAAGGCCCCAAATACTCAGGCCAACTGTCGATCCCATGAGTAACAGGAACGCCGGTATTGAACCTTTTGCGCTGAATATCCACACCGAAAATTGCTTACCTGTAATATGCCAGTAAAACTTTTCGAAGTTGTATGGATTTCCCCAGATCAATGTCGGATTCAT
>JAIOIK010000091.1 GCA_019912545.1 Ignavibacteria bacterium
GTTTAAGCAGCGACTTCAGGTCAATGACCGCTTTTTTGATCTGAAGTTCAATCTGATTTTTGATAAGCTTAATATCTTCCTGGCCTGACTTGTAATTAATAATTGCCAGCTGGCGTTGATTATCAAACTGGAATCCCTGGAAAATAGGATAACTAAGCGTTAAGCCTACGGTAAATACTCTTTGATCAGTTATCTTGCTTATCGTTTCACTGGAAAGCGAATATGAACCGAATCCAGTTAGTGTAGGGAAGATCTGTGTACCGCGCGCAATTTCAATATTAGTTTGAAGTATATCAAGATTCTGGACTGAAGACTTATAGTCATACCTGTTATTATATGCGGTATTGACAAGACTCGTAGTATTGGTGCTTTGTATTACATACGCTTCCAGCGATTCATAACTTTGATCGGTAGAGAATTCACTGGTGAGTACTGAATAATTCTTATCCATCGGCAGGTTTGCATCATAAGCAAGATCAGAGATAGACTTATTAACATTATTCTTGGCCTGCTCAACCAGCAGCTCGTTTTGTGCTACAACAACATCCTGAGAGTAAACATCGCTCATAGTCCTTCTGCCGACTTCAACAAATATCTTAACCTTATCAAGCTGTGCCCGCGAATCAGCAAGTGTAGCCTCATTAATAACTACAATTTGCTGGTTTTTGAGAACCGTTATATAATCCGCAATTATTTTTATGGCAACATCCTGTTTCAACTTCTGCAGTTGTATCTGGAGCTGTGTTTTGCTTAACTTCGCAAGGTCAACTTTATCATAGCTTGCAAAGCCGTCAAAGATAGTTACGTCAGATCTGAGTGAAAGGCTGAAATTGTTCTTAGTAGTATTACTGGCGCTTATTGGAATATTAATGCCGTTAGAGAAAATAGTTCCTTCTGCGCTTACCTGGTTAGTTCTTGTCCACCCGGTTGTAAACTTTAGATCCGGCATCAAATTACCATAGCTCGCTCGTATATTGCTTTCCTGCGCATCAATAGAGTTCTCGGTCTTTACTATATTCGGATTATTACTGTATGCATGCTCGATAGCCTGCTTTAATGATATGGTAATTTCCTGCGCACTAGTACGGGAAATGACTATCAGGAATATGGCAATTAAGCAGAATTTTATTATTTTCATTTTAAACTTTATGATTGAGAGCTTAATTAATGGTTTTGACTGATTTTCTGGTGCTAAAGTTTCAAAATATAACTCTATTTTCTTAAATTAAATGTAAAAATATATTACAAAATTGCGGTTTATGGAGTTGGGTGCAAATGCAACCTTTAAACAGAATTTCCTATTATTTATCTTAAGTTAACCGTCTATCTCAATTAAATATTAATGGTTATGAACAATTTAATGAATTTGATTATAATACTTCTGATCCTGAATCTTTCAGCCTGCGGCGAAAATGAGACACAAAATATTAAACATGAAAAAAGCACAAAAAATTCTAAAGGATCAGGTCTCAGCATTGAACCTTTCGTACAGGGTCTTGAAGTGCCTTGGAGCATAGTATTCACTTCAGCAGATAGAATTCTTGTTATAGAGCGGCCAGGAAGGCTTAGGATCATTGAAAATGGCAAGTTAACTGTTGAACCGCTCAAAAACTTCCCTGAAGTATCCAGCGGCTCGGAAGAAGGACTTATGGGGCTTGCTTTAGACCCAGATTACACAACAAACAAGCTGATTTACATAAGTTACGCATATGAAAAAGGCGGAGACCTGTTTGTGAAAGTAATCAGATGCAAAGATAATGGTTCAAACCTGGCAGAAGAAACAGTGATATTTGATGGAATTCCGGCGGCGCAGTACCATGCCGGCTGCCGCTTACGGTTTGGACCCGATGGCAAGCTATATATAACTACAGGAGATGCAGGAGAAAGAAAATACGCCCAGGATCTGGATAAACTTCACGGGAAGATACTCAGAATAAACCCGGATGGCTCAATACCGGCAGATAATCCATTTCCCGGCTCTCCCGTGTGGTCTTACGGCCACCGCAATCCGCAGGGAATCGACTGGTATCCGGGCACAAGTATTATGTGGTCTACTGAACACGGCCCAAGCGGATTCGATGGACCCGGCGGCGGTGACGAGGTCAATGTAATTGTCAAAGGCAAAAACTACGGCTGGCCGGAAGTCTCACATACAGATAGCAAAGGGGGAATGGTCTCTCCACTGCTTGTCTTCACTCCCGCAGAAGCGCCTGCTTCAGGGATGTTTTATAAATCAGGCAAGATCGCTGAATTCAAAAATTGCTTTCTGTTTGGCTGCTTAAGAGGAAACGGAATAATGGTTGTTAAGGTTGACGAAAACGATCCGACAAAACAAGTTTCATTCAGGAAAATAGCTGATACTTACGGCAGGATAAGGGATATCGCCGAAGGTCCAGATGGTAACATATATTTTTCATCCAGCAACAGAGATGGCAGGGGAAAGGTGCAAAGCGGCGATGATAAGATATATAGGATAACAGCAAAGTAGTAAATTTGTCATTCCCGCCCCGCATCAAGTGCGGGATAAACTTCAGCGGGT
>JAIOIK010000092.1 GCA_019912545.1 Ignavibacteria bacterium
CATTTATTACGGTAAACATTCCTGCCATTAGTTGTATCTGCCGCCCTTGTAAGATACTTCAGCCTGGGCAGCCCGTCATACCCCCGTGCAATCTGCGGCACAACTTCTGAGCTTATCCATTTATAATAAAGTGTAATGCATCTCATCTCATAGCTATCCAGCGGCATTGATCTTCCGTTCATGCTTCGTTGCATGCATTCATTTACTCTTTGCTGAATTGTAATATTTGAATCAACTCTTGAATCGTACTCAGGATAAATAAGATAAACACCAACAAATCCAAGCGCATTAGGCCTCGTACCGGCATCAATATGACAGTTTTCGCAAGCAAGATTATTGCCGGAATATCTTTTAGTTATATCACTTACTTCGGGTCCTATGTGCAGCGAAGTTTTAGATATAAGCTCTTTGCCGTATTTAATTGAATCACCCAGTGGTCCCGGCGGGACCTTGCTCATATCCGGATACTGCCAGCCTTCAGGGGTTTTGCTGCATGAAGAAATTAACATTACTGAAAACAGCAAAATTGTGAAGCAAAAATAGAAACATCTTACCTGTGTTTTCATATTTTAGTGTTAGTCAATATAAATATACTACAAATATAAATAAATATTCTTTACGTAGAACAAAGAGTTTAAAAGGCAAAAAAAAAGACTCAAAGACTCTAAGACTCAAAGAAAAGCATAAGTGTCATTATCTGCGCTTTTCAAGATATCCCCCTTTGCATCTGAAAAGGTGGAAGAACAAGCTATAATATCCGAATAGCACAAATTTATCGAATACCCTATTCTCATAGTTAATCTTAAATGGGGGTTAGGCTTCTAAATACAAAAGACAGCCACTAAGTCACAAAGGCACAAAGAATTTATCCTCTTCTTCTAGTGTATTTGTAGGTCAAAGGCATGCCTTTGACTACTTAATTAAGAAGATATTAATTTTAATATAAAAAGGAGCATTACTGCTCCTCTTTATAGATTCCCGCCTTCGCGCCTGCCTGCTGCAGGCAGGGGAATGACAAAATATATTATCTTTCACACCCGTGGTACGAAAAATACAAATCAGATCAAAAATCCGCACCTAAAGAAATATAATATGTTGGCTTTGAAAATTTCTGCATATCATATTGCCATGCCACATCAAACTTAACCGGGAAGTACAGGAAGAAAAGCCTAGTTCCAACTCCCATACCAATGAGCAGGTCTTTTGTCGCAATGCTGCCGTTCTTGCTTTCAAAGAATTGTAATGTTTTGTTATTGCTCCATACTGTTCCAATATCGGTAAACAGCACGCCCTGTATATTCTGGAATCCGAACGGAAGCAAACCGAATACAAGGTAGCGGAATAGCGGGAAACGGAATTCCGCATTCATGAGCGCAAACTTAGAGCCTGAGCGGTAATTATAATTGTAACCTCTAAGCGGCATCACCGGAGATGAAAATGCAAAATCCTGTATATCTTCGATCGGAAGATTATCATTCTGTATAGTATAATTTATCCAGCTTTCAGTACCGCCGATATAAAATCTCTGCGGATTCTTGCCTATGCTTGCGCCTGCATTAAGCCTTAACACAAAGTTATAATCCTCAGCTAACTCGAAATATGTCCTGTAATCAGCAATCGCGCTGAAGAAACTTACTCCGTTACTGCCAATTTTTGGAGTACCCATAAGCGAGAGATTATACCGTGTGCCCTTTATGGGTGCAGTATAACCGAACAAGGTATTATCATGCACATAACTGACTATAGGCATAACAAAATCAAGCTTCTGAGAAGGCTCGACAGGGTTATCAAGATTTTCCTTCGTTAACCTGTTATAAGAAAGTGCGCCTTCTATCCTGTTGAACTTGCTTATCGGGTATGAAAGTGAAATATCCCCGCCATAAGTTCTGTACCTGTAAAGCTGTGATGAAACAGTATTACGGCCTATGAGCAAAAATCTTGCAGAGTGATATATTGAAAATCCGTAATCAATTCTTTTTGGCAGGTAATAATATGCAAAGGCATAATCGCTGTTTTTCAGGTCAAGTACAAGGCTTGTTGCAACATAGATGCGGTGATTGCCCAGCACATCGCTGAATGCCATTTGCGCAATACCCTGCACGCCGTAAAAGCTGCTGTAATTTGCATTGCTGTAAACCAGATCAGGCGAAAACTTGATCTTATATTTATTTACTTTAAAGCTTCCGTCTTCATTAACATTATCGGTTAACTGGAATTTCGTTCTGTCTTTTTCTTTCAGCTTTAACCTGTAACTGGAATTCTCATTTGCAGAATCATTTTTACCGGGATCCAGGTCCAGAGTTACTTCATTACCGTAAGGAGTTTGTTTTGTTGAATCGCTTACGGCATTAGTATCACCAGTTCCGTTCAAACTTTGCAGTAGGCTATCGGCTAACATCTTGTATGTGGTATCATTTACCGCAAAACCGGAATCATTTGCATTGCTTTTTTCTTCGACAAGCCTCTTCCTGTCATCGATCATTTTCTGTACAAATATAGTATTGGGAAGTTCTTTCATATTAATATCTATTTCAAAAGGATTATCAAGATAGAACACATCATAACCGCCCTTATTCAGTGATGTAAATACAAGCCTCCTGCCATCTGCCGAAAGCGATAGCTGGGTGATCGGGTCAATTGAATTCGTGATAGGGCGTTCTTCTTTAGATTCAATATCCCGCAGCCAGATATTATCTATTCCGTTCCTATCAGATACAAACAGCACTTTCTTCCCGTCGGGAGAAGATACTACACTTGACTCGTTTGCATACTTGTCATCTGAAAATTGTGAAATGGTTGAATTATCCATATCATAAACATACAGGTTCTTATCCGCATAATCATAATTTATCATTGAGAAGTCCGGAGGAATCATGCTGCGCTCGGTATATTTACCTCTATCGGAAGAAAAATATATCTTCTTTCCGTCACTGCTCCAGCGCGGGTCAATATCGCTGAATAGGTCGTTGGTTATCTGCTGCAGGCCTTTTGTTTTAAGGTTGTAAACCCAGATATCGGATTGCTTAGAGTTATCTCCGCGGAATACAAGCGAGTTATTTCCCGGGTTCCAGTCAACAGAAAATATCCCGTCAAACTCTATTGGCAGTTCCTGTTCGTCACCGCTGTTAACATCAATAATATAAATAGCGTCCTTATCTCCGCTCTTTACGGAAATTGCAACTTTCCTCCCGTCAGGTGACCAGCACAAGCCCGGAGTAAGCAGGTGAAGCTCTTCAAAATTTGCCGTACTGTTGCCGGCTACAAGCTTCTTGATTATCTTTCCGGTTTTTACATCAGCAATATATACGTCAAAATACTGCGCCCTGTTTGAGATGTAAACAACTTTGTCTCCTTTGGGTGAGATTGATGGAGCAGTGTTATAAAATCCATCGCCGTTCTTTGAATCCGTAAGCCTTATTGCAAAATCATTAAGTTCCTGCCTTGTGTTTATATCAGGCCAGTATGTTTGCTTAAGCGCCTTATGCCACTTCTCAGAAAGCTTTTCAAGATCCATATTATAAACATCAATAAAGCCTTCATCAACATCGCCAAGCGCTTTAATTTGTATCATCATGTCGCCGATCTTTTCTTTGCCGTATTCATCTGCCAGCCACGAAAAAAAACTTTGGCCGCCGCGGTATGAGAGATACCCGCTTATGTAATCCAATGGGGGCATGTATTCATATATCACAGCGTCCCTGATGAACATATCGTTAGCTTTATCCATTCCTCCAAGTGACTGGTATTCAGCCATTCCTTCAGAAAACCAGCCGGGGAACTGGAGCGCAATATTCTGCGAAATGATATTCTGTATCGAACCTCCATAATACATATCATTCATATATGCATGTAATAGCTCATGGTGAATAACATGCCTGAATTTTTCATAATCCCCCTCAAAAGGAACAACTATCCTGTTCTTGAACAATTCCGTCACACCACCTACTCCCTCCGGCATATACTCATCAACTGCATTGTTCTGCTGGAATTCATTATGGGAGTTAAATACAATTATAGGTATCCGGTTTTTAATCCCGTACCCGATATTATTCTCAAGGCTTACAAGTGAACTTTCTGCGGCCACAGCCGTGAAGCGGGCAATGTACTCGCCTCCCTGGTTGAAGTAAACATCGAAGTGTTTGGATTGGATGAATTTCCAGTCAAATACTTTGTATTGAACCTTGTTTTGCCCGAACTGGGCAAAGACGCTGCTTGTGCCTGCCAATACAAGAATGGCTGTTAAAATTGACCTTAGTTTAGGGCTGTTAATGATCTTAATTGCCATCAAAATATATAATTTAATTTGATTAATATTATCAATTATTTAACTAAAAATATACAACAATATTACAGCATAATAGTGCCCAAAAAACGTTAGAGAACTTCTGAATGATAATCTTACCCTCTGCCCTCAATAAAGGGTTAGGTTCTAAAATCTGGCTGTAATTCCCAAAGTCGGCAAGATCGGAAATTGACCGATAGTCTTAGTTTTCACCTTCAGGTTCTCATCAATATAGAAATCATATCCAATTACATTCTGCCTGTTATATACATTTATAACATCTAAATAGAATCCCCAGTTCACTCCCCAGAACTTAGTATATGCAGTAGCCCTGATATCTAGCCTGTGATAAACAAGTTTATTTGAAGCAAAACGGTTCGTCTTATCACCGAAATCAAAATCAAACTGCACAATATTCAGTATCGGGAGGACAGCCAGTGAATCACCCATGATCCTTGGACGTATCCCCAGTGGAAGTGTGACAGGGAAGTTTGATGAATAATTGAATCTTGCTCCAAGCTCCAGCCAGCTAAGCAGCTTATAATTTGCCACTACGTTAAGTGAATGCCGCTGATCGTAGCGGAATGGTGTGTTGATACCGTCTCTGTTCCTGTTTGCAAAGGAAAGTGAATAGCTTACCCACCCTGAAAGTTTTGTATTTGGATTTATAGCCTTTTTCTCGAGGAATATCTCAAACCCGTATGCCTTGCCTTTCGCTCCGTTAACGGGAGTGGCTGTTAATGAATCATATGGAAGCTTTTCACTGCTTCTGTACCAGTTATCAGGGTTTCTAAGATAAGTTGGGTCAGTGTTATTCGGGTCATAAGGATAAAACTCATACCTGTATCCTGTCAATCTTTCCTGCACTATCAGGTTGCTGAATTGCTTATAGTAAGTCTCAAACCGAGCAAAGATCCCGCTTGAAAACCAGCGTTCTAATCCAAGCACATAATGAATTGACCTTTCCGCTTCAAGCCGTCCTGCTTTTTCTTCCGAGAGATCGTAAAATACCTGAGCATCAATTAGCTTCTCATAACCGGGTGATTGATAATAAACGCCTGTACCGGCTCTGATAGTAGTAACTTTATCAATTGCATAAGAGAGGTTGAAGCGCGGAGATAAATATGCTTTCTTATTGATCGCAAAATAATCGAACCTTAATCCTGCCTGAGTGTATAGCTTATCAGATATTTTTATTCTGTCCTGCGCATACAGATTTGCCCGGTAATAATTCTTGCCGTCAAGTGTACCGCTGGATATTGCGCTGAAGTTAGGATTATTCTGCACAATTGCCTGCAGGCGGTCATCAAGCTCCAGAGTGAACGAAAGATCTGTCTTCAGTATATCTATTCCGCCGCCGATTTCCGTTTTATGATTTTTAGACAGAAATATTGTGTTGTTCTGAATTGCATACTTGCGGAAAGTATATTGAGATTTAAAGCCTATGCCAAGGAAGAGCCCTAAAGCCCTTAAGCTATCCCTTACCTCTGGTGTATAAATTTCTCTATCAAGAACCGGGTCAAGTAACTCGCCGCCAAACTGCGCATCGCCTTTATTCCTGTACCATGAAAAAGTTGTTTTGGTCAGGAATTTTGTATTGGGCGCATAGTGCCATGCAAATCCAAGCACATCATTGCTGGATTGATCCCTTACCGATATGCTGTCTTCAAGCTCTTTAGATTCACCCGGAATAATATTCACTCCGTCTTTTGAATAAATTCCGTTAAGAATAAACTTATGATTTTTAAACGGGCCCAGTGTTACTTTTCCCTGAATATCTTCAAATGAGGGGAACGATGCGCTTTCATCTATTAAACCGGATTTTTTTGCGAAGGGGCCGAGTATCAAATCGTAATAACTTCTTCGGGTAGAGAAGATCCATGAACCAGGTATTTTTCCAAAAGGCAGTTTCCCGCTGAATACAATGTTGGCATTTGAAATATTTATATTTGTCTGACCCGTAAAATACTTTTGCTTACTGCCTTCGCTGTTTGAGACATCAAGCACAGCCGATAGCCTGTCTCCGTATTTGCTTGGGAATCCGCCTGTAATCAGGTTTATGTCTTCAAGAGTTTCGGGGTTAAACATACTGAAAACTCCGTAAAGCCTGTAAGGATTAAAAATTTCGATGTTATCCATTATGATAAGATTCTGATCCGGGCCGCTTCCTCTCACAATAAGCTGTGAAGAAAAATCATTTGGCGCGCTTACGCCGGGAAGAGTTTGCAGTGAGCGCAGTACATCTTCTCCAACACCAGGTATAACCCGCGTGGTTTTTGGTGAGAGGTTGAGCACACTTGTCCTCATATCGTTTTGAGCCTGGCGGAATCTCTCGCCAACTATATCAATTTCTTCTGTTGTGTAGCTCTCATCGTCAAGAATGAGATCTATCGTTAACGTGTCGCCTGCGCTTACAGTAATATTCTTCTTCCCGGTGGATTTGAATCCGGCATACTCTGCTTTTAGATTGTATTTCCCGGGTTGAATATTTTCGATTACATATTCACCATTCCTGCCTGTCTCCGCCCCGTATTGATTCTGTGTAACGGCTGAGCTTAAAATTAGTATCACTCCTTCAAGCGGGGAGTTATCCGGTGGTTTGGTCAATCTTCCTTTGATCAATCCTGTACCTGTGCCTATACTTATAGATTGCGGTTGTGATTGTGAATAGGAATCCCGGAAAAATGAAAAGGCGATTAGAAGCATTATTATTAAGATGGCTTTTGACTTCATAATGAAACATTGGTGCAATGACTGCAAATGTGGTTTAGGAGATTTTACGCTTTTTTGAATGAAAACTCTTTAATGTATAAATCAGTACCGGATGCAAAAAGTTCCTTTTTTGCTGATTTTTAACAAATTTAATGAAAAATGAAAATTAATGCTGTAAAATAATGTAAACATGCGTTTTAGATTCTTTAATCAGTGCTTTTTGAGATGATTTTGATATGAGTGGTGTTCAATGATAAAAGAAGTAACTATATTTTGAATTTTGACTATTCTATTTTGGAGTGTCCGATTCAAAAAACTCTTTCGGATAAGGATAGAAAATTGACCTATTTTAAACAGGAAACGAAATTTACATGCGGGCCTGCATCGCTCAGGAATTCATTGCTCTCTCTTGGCTATATTTATTCCGAAAGGAAACTCAGAGAGCTTGCAGGAAGCAGCAGGTTGACAGGCACAAGTGAGAAGAAAATTTTCAGAGCTTTAAGAGCCCTGGGGTTTGAATTAAAAGCTTTTACAAATAAGACCGAAGCGGCATTTAAACAGAGAGTTTTATATAATCTGAAAAAGGGGAATAAGCTCATCCTGCTTACCGACCACGAAGACCATTGGATAAGCGTTGTTGAATATCAGAATAAGTATCTTACTGTTATTGATCCTGAACAGAAGCGTGTAAGGAAACAACTTACACCGAAATCTCTTTCGAAATGGTGCTTAAACTACAACAAACGCACATGTGAGACTTATTATTATGGTATAATAATTTTGAAACAAATAGATTAGACCTGTATGTAAATTACAGTTAAGAACATTTTCTTTGTTGAGTCGACTGGCTACTCCTAGCCGAATGTATGTGTGGGTCTCAACTAAATGATATTTTATTAGATATAACAATTGAACAAATTTTGAGCTCCGAAGGAGCGGACTGTTTGTAGAATATTAATTAATAATTATATAGCTCCATAGGAGCGGCCTGAAATATGCCAATTACCTATTCTCAAATTTATATTCAGATAGTCTTCTCAGTAAAAGGCAGACAGAATCTAATACCAGGAAAAAACAGGGAAGAATTACATAAATATATAACAGGAATTACCCGGAAACGTGATCAAAAAATGCTTTCAATTTTCTGCATGCCTGACCATGCACATCTTTTGGTTGGATTAAAACCTAATATTTCCATTTCTGATTTAGTAAGAGATATCAAAGCTGGTTCATCCAAATTTATTACAGATAATGGATGGGTAAAAGGGAAATTTAATTGGCAGGAAGGCTTTGGAGCGTTTTCATATTCAAAGAGCCAGATTGATAAAGTAATTAAATATATTCTAAACCAGGAAGCGCATCACAAGAAAAAAACATTTAAAGAAGAATATATTGGATTTCTCAGGAAATTTGAAATTGAATATGACGAAAAATATTTGTTTGAATGGATAGAATAAATCAGGACGCTCCTACGGAGCTTTGAATATTGGGAGCAGAATGTACTACTACAAACAGATAGCTCCTATGGAGCTATGAATATCAAAATCTCAATCTTACTTTCTACATTTCACTTTATTAGTTAAGCAAAAAATCGATTCGAATTTGAAATGAATATTATTGTTTTTAGAATTTGTATTTTTAATAACACAAATTGAACATCAATCATAATATATGTACAAAGTTATTCTATTTGATATCGATGGTGTTTTGATAAGATTACCAAAATATTTCAGCTCTGTGCTGGAGGGCAATGGTTACAAAGATGCTGCAAATATTCTGGATGAATATTACACGGGTGGAAATAATAATTCATGTTTAATTGGAAAAAGTGACCCGCTAATATCTATAAAACCATATTTGGATAGAATAGGGTGGGAATTTACTCCGAATGAATATTTTAAGCAGCAATATGAATACGAATCAGGATATGCTGACCATTTTCTTTTACAGAAAATCACTGCTATGAGATCAAATGGATTGGTATGTATGACTGCTACTGACCAGGATGCACTAAGATCAAAATTCCTGCTTGATAATCTAAATTAAAGGAAGATTTTTGATGATAATTATATTTCAAATAAGATCGGACATTTAAAAAAAGAGGGGAAATACTGGGAGCATGTTCTTGGAAGTCTCAAATCAAAATATCCCGATGTAGGAGTTAATGAAATTCTTTTTTGTGATGATATTAGCAGCAATATTGAAACAGCTTCTAAAAACGGAATTAATGTGATGCATGTTATGAATTCTAACAATATAATAAAACTATATGATATTCTGGATAATCCCTGTTAAATGTTCAAGACTTGCAGTGTATGTTTTTAAAGTAATCCTATCCCCCCATTTTTGAACCCTTTCATTGATTTAAAATGTTTATTATTATGTAATTGTATGCCGTATATCGTAAAATATGACCGATAAGAAAAAACTTGCGCAGTTTATACTGTTAATGTTCATTACGGGCTTAATGCTGTATTTATGCTGGCTTATGTTAAAACCTCTTATATCCGTGATTCTCTGGTCATCAATTCTTGTAATTATTTTTTTTCCTCTCTATAAAAAGCTGGTAACGAAGACGAAGAATCACTCATTTAGCGCGATTGTTACTATCCTTGCATCACTTTTAATTTTCATTATCCCGTTGACACTTGTCTCAGCGGCTGTGCTAAATGAACTGGCCGGAATTGCCGGAAGCACAATGGTTAATGTACAAGAGATAATAAAGCATCCCAAAAGCGGGCAGTTAGGATATATTTATGATTTCATAAGTCAATACGTAAACCTCGAGGAATTCGTCAAATCCGATGAACTTAAAAGCATTGCAGGCAGAGTAAGCGAAACTGTGCTGCAGGCATCGTGGTATGTTCTTGGGGGATTGGCAGGCACACTCGTCAGCATTTTCTTCGCAATATTTACAATGTACTACCTCTTCCGTGACGGCGAAAATATAGTCGAAGATCTTCCAAATATTCTGCCGCTGGATAATGACCAGGCAAAGGAACTTATCAAAAGTACTTCTGATCTTATAAGCGCTACACTAAGAGGCTCGCTCTTTGTTGCCATTATTCAGGGAATACTTGCCGGAACTATTTTCTGGATACTTGGAATACCTTCTTATCTTGTGCTTGGAATGATAACAATGCTCTTCGCCCTCGTTCCAACTGGAGGAACTGCATTTGTCACCGGGCCGGCAATAATTGTTCTTGCTTTAACAGGGGAGTACTGGAAGGCAGGAATACTGCTCCTATACGCCTCTCTTATTATCGGAATGGTTGATAATTTTCTGCTGCCAAAATTAATAAAGCAAAAAGCAAAAATGAATGAACTGTTTGTGTTCTTTTCTGTAATCGGGGGCATTCAGGTATTCGGAATTCTTGGCCTCTTCCTCGGTCCAATAATTCTTGCAATTGCTATCGGCCTTCTTGCAGTTTTTAAAGGACAAAAGATAAATAAAGAACAGATAACGGTACAATGAACAATATATCTTATACAATTAAAAGTATCCAACGTTGAGCAATTAACAAATTAATTTAGATAAAACCAGTAACACATTTCTATTTTCATGAAAACAAATAAAGAATTAAAAGAAGAATACAAACAGCAGAAATTACCTGCGGGGGTATTCCAAATAAGGAATACAGTAAACGGTAAAATATTCATAGATAGCAGTACAACACTTAAAACTGTATTTAACAGGCATAAAGTTACTCTTAATTTCGGGAGTCACGTAAATACTGTACTCCAGAAAGAGTGGAAAGAGTATGGCGAAGATAAATTTGTATATGAAATACTGGGCGAGATAAAACTAACAGATGATGATTCAATTGCTCTAGCCAATGAAGCCAGGCAGCTTAAAGAAATGTATATAGAAGATCTTAAGCCTTTTGGTGAAAAAGGATACCATAAAAAAGCATAATATCAAATGTTTTAGATTAATTTGAAGTATGAGTTTGGATACATATTATAAAGAAGATAATGAAAATACTTCTCACAGGCGTCACGGGATATATTGCACAGAGACTATTGCCTGTTTTGATTCAACATGGACATCACGTAATTTGTTGTGTAAGGGATTTAAAAAGATTTAATTCGCAAAATTTCTCTGCATATAATCTGAGTATTATTGAAGCTGATTTTCTGAAAAAGGAAACTCTTGAAAATATTCCCGATGATATAGATATTGCCTTTTATCTCATCCATTCAATGTCTACCCGGTCTGGTGATTTTGGCGATATGGAGCAAATTTGTGCCGAAAATTTCAATCAAAGAATTCAGAAAACAAATGCAAAACAGGTAATTTATTTAAGCGGTATTGTAAATAATCATGAATTATCAAAACATTTAACTTCACGTAAAAATGTAGAAGATATTTTAAACAGTTCTTCATTTGCTTTGACCACCTTAAGAGCTGGTATCATTGTTGGCTCTGGCAGCGCGTCTTTTGAAATTATTCGTGATCTTGTAGAAAAGCTGCCTGTTATGATAACTCCCCGCTGGCTTAAAACAAAATGTCAGCCCATTGCGGTCAGAAACGTTATAGAGGCATTATATGGAGTAATGGGTAATACTGAGACTTATAATAAAAGCTATGATATTGGCGGACCGGATATTATAACATATAAAGAAATGCTTATACGTTTTGCAATGATAAGGGGACTAAAACGAAGAATATTTATTGTACCGGTTATGACCCCAAAGATCTCTTCGTATTGGCTGTATTTTGTTACTGCAACTTCCTATGCTTTGGCAAGAAACCTGGTGAACAGTATGAAGATCGAAGTGATCTGCAGACCGAATGATTTAATGAAAATGCTTGGTATCTCTTTGATCGATTTTGATACATCCATAAGACTGGCTTTTGATAAAATTGAACAAAGCCAGGTTCTTTCAAGCTGGAAAGATGCGCAAACCAGTGGAATATTTAATAAAGGTATTTCACAATATTTCGATATACCTGTTAACGGATGTTTTACTGATGTTCGCAAAAAGCGTGTAAACAACAATGAAACATCACTTAGAAGAATATGGTCTATTGGAGGGAAAAACGGCTGGTATTACGGAAACTGGCTTTGGGAAATAAGAGGATTTTTAGATCAGTTGATAGGTGGTGTTGGCATGCGAAGAGGAAGAAAAAGTGATACTGAATTATTCCCGGGAGATGCTTTAGATTTCTGGAGAGTACTTTTGGCCGATAAAAAGCAAAAAAGATTATTACTATATGCTGAAATGAAATTACCGGGCGAAGCCTGGCTGGAATTTAAAATCGATGAGAATAATATCTTAACTCAAACAGCTATTTTCAGACCTTTAGGTGTATTGGGAAGATTATACTGGTATAGTGTACTTCCATTTCACGGATTAATATTTAATGGAATGATAAAGAAAATATGAGGTATTATTTTATTTAATACAGCATATTTTTTATTTATACAAAAAATCAGATTTTATGAGCTATGTCCTATGAAACAATGATGATTAGTATTATATTTGATGATTTACATTTTTAGAATAAAATATTTATAGTATTTGATGGAATTGCCACTGATTATTCAGGGAGGTATGGGTATTGCAATATCTGATTGGCGCCTTGCCAGTGCCGTATCCCGCGCAGGACAACTGGGAGTGATCTCAGGTACTGCAATTAGCAGGATATTCACCTCAAGGCTTATGAATGGTGATATTAGCGGAAATATCCGCCGCGCCCTATCAAACTTTCCAATTACAAATGCCGTGGAACGGATACTTGACCGTTATTTTATTCCGGGAGGTAAACCCCGCAGCATGCCATACAGATCTCAGCCTGTTCACACTTTAAAACCATCCAGACTACTTGACCAGCTTACTGCAATTGCCAATTATGTTGAGATCTTTCTTGCAAAGGAAAATCATAGCGGCATTATCGGCATAAATCTTTTGGAAAAGTTGCAGATGTCTAACTTGGCTTCACTCTATGGCGCTATGCTGGCTGGCGTGGATTATGTTTTGATGGGAGCCGGAATCCCAATACAAATTGCTGCGGTTTTAGATAAGCTCTCCGGCCATGAAGCCGTTAATTACCGTCTGGATGTTCAGGACTCCGCTCCGGATGATAGCTATCGCATGCACTTTGATCCGGAGAAAATATTCCCTGGCATTTCAAAATTAGCCGGATTGCTTAAGCGGCCTAAATTTCTGCCGGTGGTATCTTCAACTGTTCTGGCTCATGCACTTATCAAGCGAAGTGAAGGTGCAATAAACGGTTTCATTGTTGAAGGGGCAACAGCAGGAGGGCATAACGCTCCACCACGGGGGATAATGAAATTGAGTTCAACTTTCGAGCCGGTCTACAGCGATAAAGATACTGTTGATCTGGAAAAAATGAAAATGTTCGGGCTGCCGTTTTGGCTGGCAGGCGGTTACGGACACCCGGATAAACTGATAGCAGCGCTGGACGCGGGGGCTACAGGAATTCAGGTAGGGACTGCTTTCTCGCTTTGTGATGAGTCCGGAATGGCAAGTGAGCTTAAGATCAAAATGCTTAAAAAAGTGTTAGATAAAAGCACCAGCGTATTCACTAATCCTACTATCTCGCCGACCGGATTTCCTTTTAAAGTTGCAAGCATTGAAAAAACCATGTCAGAACAGGATGTATATGAATCCCGCCGGCGTATTTGCGATCTTGGCTATCTTCGTACTATTTTCAAGGATAAAAACGGCTATATCAATTATCGATGTCCGGGAGAGCCGGTAGAAGATTATCTTCGTAAATGCGGCAAGCTTGAAGATACCATTGGCAGAACCTGTTTGTGTAATAATCTTATCGCTGCAGCCGGTTACCCGCAGAGCCGCACAGATGGTTACATAGAGCCGCCGCTTGTTACCTCAGGCGTCGACCTTCCCACAATACGTGAACTTATCAGTACCGATAAAATGCACTATTCCGCCAGAGATGTTATCAATTTTCTTCTTAGTCCCGTCAATTCGTAACCATTCCAAGACTTTGACATGTTTTCCGTGTTTGAACATTTTTCATAAAGAGAACCATTGATTAATGACATATAATATTAATCCTTCAACCTGAAACTTGCAGTCTGAAACCTTAAACCTGTAACCTGCATCCTCAAACTTTAACTACCCTTAATTCATTGTAAACTTGCCGTGTATTGAGTAAATTATCACATGAAAATTGAAAATCCTGAAAAAAGGCTGAATCAATTCTGGGGTGAGGTTGATAAGAAACACATTCAGTCTATTGCTGATTACGTAACCGGAAATAAAATATTAGATATGGGCTGCGGACTGGGAACAACTACAAATTACATTACAAATTCAGTCAAAGAGTGTATTGGAATTGATTATGATAATGAATTAATTGATTATTGCAAAACAACATACCCCAATTGTAAGTACCTGGTTGCAGATGCAGAAAAGCTGCCATTTGATGATAACAGCTTTGATACTATAATCCTTCGTGATGCCCTGCACCATTTTTTCGGTGAGGCGGATTTTGATAAAGTTAAAAGCGAAATATTAAGAGTGGCAAAAAGTAATGCACGGATCATATTCTTTGATCCTAATGTGAATTTTCTGTTGAAGACTATGAGGAAATTGTCATCACATGTAGATGAAGAGTGCAATTATGAAACGGCAATTGAAATTATGAATGACATGGGATTTAAAATAATTCACCACAGCTTTAATACTGTTTACAGCCTGCCGCTTAGCGGAGGATATGTTGGAATTAATTTCATACCAAGCGTTAAGCTTTTCTACAAGATCGTTTTACGCACTGAAAATGTTTATGAGTGGCTTATAAATAAGCTTGGGCTGGGCAGGCATTTATGCTGGCGGTATCTAATTGTGG
The DNA here is from genome assembly GCA_019912545.1 of Ignavibacteria bacterium. Lineage (GTDB taxonomy): Bacteria > Bacteroidota > Ignavibacteria > Tepidaquicellales > OLB5 > OLB5. The sequence goes on from JAIOIK010000092.1 coordinate 14,838, forward strand.
GAAAAAGATGAGTTAGTCGTTTTTGAGACAAAAGATTTATCTTATCAAAGAGTCAATCTAAGTTAAGATTAACAAAGAGTTAAAAGTGTTCATTTCTTTGTTATGTAATGTGACTTTCTTGAAATTTTCTTTGCAAATGCCCTTTGACCCGAATTTCTTGCAGCGACAAGATTCTTTCCCACTTCCTGTATTTTCATTTTCATAATTCAGGTTTGGTTGGTCAAAGATAGCGGGACCTTTTCATTTACTTTTGTGTCCTGCTCATCTAATACAGTATGATGAAGTTTTTTTGGACCGTTATAGCTCAAGTTTACGCCTGATTTCAATCCGGCTATAGAGCTAAGATCAATTTTATTTTTGGTTTTATTCATAATATAGTAGTTATTACTGCAGCAAAACTGCATTTTGGATAGGTCGCAGTGACCCCTTCATAAGTAATATACGCAGAGCAACTGTAGTAACCTAATTTGTCTTTATTTCAGAAATTGCTGCATTTGTTACCCTTAATTCATTGTAAAATACCAACATAATAGCTAAATTTATGTAGCTGCTTCGAATTCCGTAAAACAGTATAATTCATTTCTTTCTAAATAACTTTTATGACGAAAATGAAAAAGAAAGCAAACACAAAAAGATCCACGAGGGAAACCGACAGGCAAAAGGAATCCGGTAATGAACTTGTATTTTCCTATAAAACGATCAGAAATATAATTGGTTACAGCGGAATGTTATTGCCTGTTATTCTGGCGCTATTCAGCTTAAAAGAGCAAGACAGTTTGTATGTTGAGCCATCAATCAGTGAATACTATTACTCAAGTAACGGTGATGTCTTTGTAGCGATTCTGTGTGTTATCTCGGCGATGCTTTTTACGTATTATGGCTACAACTTTAAAGAAAAAATATGGATAACCCTCGCTTCCTTAAGCGGATTGGGAGTTGCATTCTGCGCCACTGATAATGATAAGCCAAATTATGCTCATAGTGTTCATTCCTACGATAATGGCGTACCTGAAATTTTTGGTGCTGAATGGCATATGATATTTGCTGTGATCTTCTTCATTTCGCTGAGTGTTATGTGTCTTTATTACTTCCCGATGTCAAGCGAGCCGCTTATCAGGAAACCGGGAGAGAAAAGGACTTCCAAAGAAATAAGGAATATTGTCTTCAGAATTTGCGGGTGGACTATGATAGCATGCATAACAATAATAGGCGCGTATTTTTTGTTCAAACCTGTTAAGAATGCATTTGGAGATTTCCAGGTAATATTCGTTTTTGAAACAATTGCAATCTGGGCTTTCGGATTTTCATGGCTGACCAAGGGCGAAACATTTTGGCCCGACGGTGAGCATTATTTAAAGAGTGCGTATAAGGAAATAAGGAAGAGTTTGTGAAAATGGATAATTCAAAAATGCAGCTAAGGAGCAATTACATTTTTTCTTTGTGTAGTATGGGCGTTAAAGTAACCAAGCTTACCGCCAACTATATTTGTTGGCGGATTTGATGGAGTTTGTGTCTGGTTCAAACCTTGAGTAAAATTAAGAGATAGTGCATAAAAATACTTATAGACATTTTCATCAATACACTGCATTTCAAGTGTTAATACATCACCGGTATGTATATCATTCCTAGGTCTAAGGGGCTGGCGTATTATCTGACCGTCACGGCTTTCATCACTTTGCACAAAGATATCTTCGGTCTGCTGCCCATTTACATATAATATGAACCTGTAATAATTCCTTACACCCTCTGGATCACGATATTTCGGGACAACATTTATCTTCCTGCTGACTCCTCCAAATCCGCCTCCGCTGATTGTTGTTGTGTAAACTGAATCTAAATTTGTTTTTAAAGGCATTAAGGAAATTGAAGTATATATTCCATCAACTAAAGCAGCAGCAAAATTATATTCCGCTCCTGATATCCCTGTAATATTATTTGTTCTGTACAAGCCATCTGAAACAAGAGATAGGGTATCAGTCATTCCGTTAGCACTTAGTGTAAC
>JAIOIK010000093.1 GCA_019912545.1 Ignavibacteria bacterium
AACGCATATAAACTGGAGGGAAGTATCGTATGAGAAAAATATTGCGTTTGAGAATTTTTGCGATTACGGTGCGTATTCCTCATTCTCGCGTCTCAAACGAATAAAACGCTGTGACAAATGAGAAGGATTGCATATTGCCTGTCGGAAAATGTGCTGATCTCAGCCCTTTGTGTTGGACTGTATTGGTACGATGAGGCAGGTAATCGCATACGAAAAGAGAAATACCAGTGGATATTGACCGGCGGTAGCCCTGATCTGGAAGACCCGGGCCAGGCAGAGCCTGTTGGAGAAGAGGAGTCAGGCTCTTGGGTATTTGTTGAAGCAACAAATTATATCCGCGATATTGCCGGAAGAGAGATCGCGATATACAGCAGCAACACGCTCCAGCAATGGAACATGTACGGATTAGACAACGTAGGAAATATAAAAGCAAATGGTGATAAACTATATTACCTGAAAGATCACTTGGGAACAGTCCGCGCTGTGCTTGATACTACCAATGCAGTTGTTGCAGCTTATGATTATGATCCGTGGGGTTATCCGCTAAGCAACCGAACATATGAAGCCAGCTCAACAATTGACCAAAAATACAAATTTACCAGCAAGCAGCGCGATAAGGAAAGCGGTGTTAATGGCAAGAACGGATATGATTATTTTGGTGCACGGTATTATGATAGCCGGATTGGAAGATGGGGCGGGGTTGATCCAAGCGCAAAATATAAGCCATATTTGTCTCCTTTTGCGTACTCTTCTGATAATCCAATATCGAGGATAGATCCAGACGGACGGTGGGATATAGATGTGCATGTTTTTAAAGATAGATCTCAATATGGCTATGGTGTAGCAATTGTAAAGGATAGAAAAGGCAATGAAGTATATCGATTTACAGTAAGAGTCGAAGGAGTTGGTGGACGTAACAGAATGGTAAAGAATTCAGATACGCCTTTAGGAAAATACGATATTCCAGATAAGAATATGTGGTTAACTGGTAGCTCAAGAGAAGCATATGGACCCAATGCAAGATTAGTTTTGACAGGAGTATCCGGAGAAATAAAAGAAAGCGATAGAGATTTAATCAGAATTCATGGAGGAAGACAAGAGGTCTATGATAAGAAGACAGGCAATTGGAAACCTGTTGAAAATCCTGTATTAGAAAAAACTCATGGATGCATAAGAACATATGATGAAGAAGTAAAAACATTAAAGACAGTAACTGATGATTTGATGCAAAATGATGCAGAAGAGTATGGTGGTGAGTTAAATGTTATTGATGATCTCGTAGAAGTAGATGGGAGTTATGAAGTCCCAACTGATGCAAAAAAGGCAAAACATAATGATTAATAATAAACTATAATGAAAATAAATAATTGCATTCTTTTATTTCTATTGGCACTTTTTGTGTTTGCCTGCAAAGGCAAAACCAATATGGAGAAAGTGACTTTTACAGAAAAAGATACTATCAAGGGTTGTGAAATAACTAACAATTTTCTTAATGGTGTTACTCAATTGGAACAAAATGTAAAATTGTTTAACATTAAATATTCAAGTATGGATAATTGTTACCTTGCTTTTCTAGATAGCCTTTATAATCACTTTATTCTCGAATCAAATACAAGATATTTAGAATGTTTGGATCTTATAGCATATGAAAGTGATGGTTACATTAGCGAGTATTTACCCGAATTATCTGGAAGAATATTTGCAGCGAAACCTAAGGTGTTGATCGATTTTTTTTACTCTAAAAGAGCTGACTCAAGTAGAGGGACAGTGACTTTTTTTGTCGAGTATTTGTCGAAATTGATTAAGGATAGTAATAATAAGAAACAAATAATTGCAGACTTAAAGATGATGATAAGTGATTATGAATTTAGTGTAGAAGAAAAAGAGTATTATTATTTCTTAATTTCATCGGCGTCTCAAAAGCTGGATTAGGATATTCTATTAAAATTTGTTTGATAGAACCATTACGAGTCAATATTCTTAGTTGGCCTAGCAAATGACTTTATCAATTTTTTTTAATCATTGAGGGAATCGACTCAATAAAAATAATATTGAACTTATTTTGAGAATTCGGGATTGTGTTTTCTGTTCATCATTAATTCTTTTAATTCATCAATAGAGATCATTATCCTAACACAAATAAGCTGCAAAAAGTAAGCGGCTCAAATGCACAATATATTTATGATGCCAACGGTAATCTTAAGGTAGATTCATTAAGTCATAATTATAATATGCGGTATGACTGGCGCAACCTGCTGATAGAAATGTATCACTGGGATCTTAAAGCCGGATTAAGACCAACTGATCCGGTAAAATATAATTTATTTAAAACATCATATTACTATGATGAAGCGGGCAGCAGGATTTGCAAGCGAACATACCAGTGGTATCAGAGCCAGGGCGGTGGTGACCCAATACCCGATATTGATGAGATTGGAGAAGTTCTTGAGGGCGATAATCCAACCGGTTCATGGACTTTTGTAGAAGCAGTTTACTATATCAGGGATATTGCCGGAAGAGAGATCGCAATATATTCAGGCAACACGCTGGAACAGTGCACCAAAGGCGTCCCTTCGGGAGAACATGTACGGATTAGACAACGTTGGCAATATTAAAGCAAATGGTGATAAACTATACTATTTGAAAGATCACTTAGGAACTGTAAGAGTTGTAATGGATACAACTAATACTATAGTTGCAGGTTATGATGGAGCCTGTCCCGCACTTCTGCCTGCTGGAGGCAGGTGATGCGGGAATCCATGGTCTACGACTCTTCGAGTCGAAGACTCGTAGAGGGCTATCCTTTAAGCAACCGGACATATGAAGCCAGCTCAAGCGTTGACCAGAAGTACAAATTTATGGCAAAGCCACTCCTTCGG
>JAIOIK010000094.1 GCA_019912545.1 Ignavibacteria bacterium
CAAAGACGCTAAGCCGCAAAGAAAAGCATGAACTTCTTCTATGCCAATTCTTAACATATCCCCCTTTGCTTTTGAAAAGGGGGGAAGGCAAGCTGCAATATTCGTACAGTGTAGTTTGACCAAATATCCTGTACGACGCAAATCACTAATGGGGGTTCAGTTTCTAAACTAAAGAAGATTGGGAGCAGCTAACATTTGATAGCATATTGCATGACTTAAACAATAGAATCTTTCTGCCTTCTCACTTTTTATTTTTTACTTCAATCAAAACAAAGTCAAATCCCTCGTCAACCCCACAACAATTCCCAGTATCTTAAATGGTTGCCGAATTGCATTATACTTATTATTTGCCGGCTGCAAAAACGGCGCGCCTCCGTTCTTCCGGAATATCTTCACGGTCACTTCTTCATCAAGCAGGGCAACCACTATTTCACCATCATCTGCGGTATTTTGTTTACGCACAATAAGTCTGTCTTTCTCGACAATCTTCTTATCTATCATACTATCTCCGCGCACGGTTACGGAAAATAATTCTCCCGATGCCCGCCTGGGCTTATCAATAGTAATGTAACCTTCGATGTTATTATCCGCAAAGATCGGCTCACCGGCCGCAACATTGCCATATAATGGAATAACCAGAGTATCTCTTCCGGTTTTAATTATCTCTGCTGAATGTTCATCTTTAATTCGCAGCCCGCGGGCAATACCTTCTGTCTTTTCAATTGAGCCCTTTTTTATCAGCGCCGAAACTGCCTGCTGTATGGCATTAACATTCACATTAAAATGCTTCGCTATTTCTTTGTAGGTGGGGGAGTATGAATTTTCTGCAATGAACTTCTTTATGAATTCAACTATCTTCGACTGTTTTTTTGTGAGTTTTTTCATATGACTTATTTACTGTATTTATATACAGTGTATAAATATACAGTATAATTATAGAAAAGTCAACATTGAAATAATATTATTGCAAATGGAAGTTGTTATAGTAATTTTGCATATAATAAATAACTATGGCACAATCATCTATAGAGTGGACTGAATTAACGTGGAATCCAACCACCGGATGCACAAAAATATCGCAGGGTTGTAAGTTCTGCTATGCAGAAGTTATGACAAGACGTTTGAAAGCAATGGGAATCGAAAAATATAAGGATGGATTCAAAGTCAGAATTCACCCTGAAACATTGCGTATTCCTTATACATGGAAGTCATCGAAGATAGTGTTTGTTAATTCTATGAGCGATCTGTTCCATGAGGATATTCCGCTTAGTTTTATCAAACAGGTATTTAAGGTTATGAATGAAAACTCTCAGCATGTTTTCCAGGTTTTAACCAAACGTGCTGAAAGGCTGCTTGAAGTTCATAAGGAGTTACATTGGTCGCATAATATCTGGATGGGAGTTTCTGTTGAGGATGAAAAAGTTGTAAGCAGAATTGATTTCTTGAGAAAGACAAAAGCCAAGGTCAAGTTCCTTTCATGTGAACCATTAATCGGACCGCTTGAGAATATGAATCTTAAAGGAATTGATTGGGTTATTGTTGGCGGCGAAAGTGGTCACAAACCCAGAAAGATGGAACCTGATTGGGTTCTGGATATTCAGGATCAATGCACTAAAGCCAATATTGCGTTTTTCTTTAAGCAATGGGGCGGGCGTAATAAAAAGGCTGCAGGCAGACTTCTTAATGAGAGAACCTATGATGAAATGCCGCGACAATATGAAGCACTTGAAGAATCTTTTTAATCTGTTAATCTGTTGAAATCGGGCAGCGCCTGATTGGGGCACCCCCTGGGTCAATCCCGCTTTCGGGATAATCTGTTAATCTTCTAATCTTCTAATCTGTAATCCAAAATGGCCTACACACAAAACCAGGTATATAAACCCATTGAAGTGATCTCGCACTTCCATAATTCAACAGTGAATATCCTAAAATTCAAATGGGATAACCGGACTTATAAGGTCTCCAAGATCGCCAATATATGGCGGCTGCCGGATAATGAAGAAGGGTTCAAAACGCACTTTACCGTGATTTGCGATGAAGCGGGTATAATCTGCGAATTATCTTTCTACCACAAATGCCTTAAATGGGAAATCGTGCAGTATGATTCGCTGGAATTGAGCTGAAAACCTGCTGATATTAAGATCACTAAAAATCCCTATACCCAATTTATAAATTGAAAAAAACTCAAAAAATCCCTATTTTTACATAATGATTTACAAAAATCTGTAGAATGGAACGGCTTTGATGAGGAAGTGGGCTGAATTCATTTTTACACTTTCAAGTTCAGTTTAAACTTAAATTTAATCCCGAGGAAAATGACAAACAATCAAAAGTTGAAAGACTGGGTTCAGCAAATGGCAGAACTCTGCCAGGCAGATTCAGTCCACTGGTGCGATGGTTCTGAAGAAGAAAACAAGAAATTAATAAATGACTGTGTTAAAAGCGGTCAGTTTGTTCCGCTGAAAAAAAGGGAAAACAGCTATTGGGTGGTGTCTGACCCAAGTGATGTTGCCCGTGTTGAAGATAAAACCTTTATCTGTTCCGAAAAGAAAGAAGATGCCGGACCTACCAATAACTGGATGGATCCCAAAGAAATGAAAGGCATCCTGAACGGGATTTTTAAAGGATGCATGAAAGGCCGCACGATGTATGTTATTCCTTTCAGCATGGGTCCGCTTGGCTCTAATATCGCGCATATTGGCGTTGAGCTTACCGACTCTCCCTACGTTGTAATTAATATGAGAATCATGACACGCATCGGGCAGAAAGTGCTTGATGTGCTTGGAGAAAAAGGTGAATTCGTTCCGGCGATGCACTCAGTCGGTTATCCTTTAACAGAAGGCAAAAAAGATGTTACATGGCCGTGCAGTACAACAAAGTACATTGTACACTTCCCCGAAGATAAAGCTATCTGGTCATATGGAAGTGGTTACGGTGGTAATGCGCTGCTTGGAAAGAAATGTTTTGCGCTTAGAATAGCTTCAGTTCTTGCAAGAGAGCAGGGCTGGCTTGCCGAGCATATGCTTATACTTGGTGTTACACCTCCCGGCGGCGAAAAGAAATATATTGCTGCTGCATTTCCTTCGGCTTGCGGTAAAACAAACCTTGCAATGCTTACTCCTTCGATTCCCGGGTGGAAAGTTGAAACTGTAGGTGATGATATTGCATGGATGAAGTTCGGCGATGACGGAATGCTTCATGCTATTAATCCTGAGTACGGATTCTTCGGTGTTGCACCGGGTACTTCTATGAAAACAAATGCCAATGCAATGCTATCTGCAACGAAAAATTCAATTTTTACAAACGTTGCTTATACTGATGACGGCGATGTTTGGTGGGAAGGAATGACCGATGAAAAACCGGCTCACTTGATTGACTGGCATAAAAAAGACTGGACTCCAGAAAGCAAAGAACTCTCTTCACACCCCAATTCACGTTTCACTGCTCCGGCTTCTCAGTGTCCGGTAATTGATCCGGCATGGGAAGATCCCAAAGGCGTGCCGATCTCAGCATTCCTCTTTGGCGGCAGGCGCGCATCATTTGTTCCGCTGATAACTGAGGCTTATGACTGGAATCACGGAGTATATATGGGCTCATCCTGCTCTTCTGAAATGACAGCGGCAGCGGCTGGTACTGTTGGCAAATTAAGGCACGACCCCTTTGCTATGCTGCCTTTCTGCGGCTACCATATGGGGGATTACTTTAATCACTGGATCAGCATGGGCAAGAACCACGATAACAGCAAGCTTCCTAAGATATTCTATGTAAACTGGTTCCGCAAAGATGAAAACGGCAAGTTCATGTGGCCCGGTTATGGTGATAATATCCGCGCAATCAAGTGGGCTATCGAGAGAGTCATAGGTACAGGTAAAGCAGTTGATGCGCCAATAGGGAGATTGCCCGAAGTTGATTCGTTTGATGTATCGGGACTTGATATCACAAAAGAACAACTGAAGAAGTTATTTACTGTTGATAAAGAACATGGAATTGCAGAGCTTGAAGAAATGCGCGAGTATTACAAAATATTCGGCGACAAGCTTCCTGCAGAACTAACAGCAGAAATAGATAAAGCCGAAAAGCGATATAAAGATTCATAAGATTCATCAGATTTCGAAATGAAAGGGAGGCTGCAGTGGGCGTCCCTTTTTATTTCAGGTATATATGTATATATAAAGACTGACTCAAAGACTCGAAGGCACAATAGAGCCAAATTCACAAAGTTCTGCAAAAAAGCAAATTAATTGCATAATTGATTCTCCCCCTGCAAGGAGGAGTAAGAGGGGTTAACTTGCCAAATGGGTCTTAAAGAAGTAAATTAGTGTACCTTTTTTGCTCTCAATAATTGATATATTATGATATATTTGTTAAAATAGAAAATATAATGAACAATCTTAATATTAAGAAATCTGTAAAAGATTTGATTGACAAACTGCCCGAAGATTCAAATTACGCAGATATTATTGCTGAGATCTATTTTAAACAGCAGGTTGAAGAAGGCATTGTTGAATTAAATAATGGTAAAGGTATCTCGCACGAAGAAGTTAAGCGTAGGCTGGCAAAGTGGCTAAAATAGAAATTGTTTGGTCACCAAAATCATTGGGTAATCTGGAAGAAATTGCTGAATTTATATCTCTGAATTCTCCATTATACGCACCCATTTTTGTCCAAAAGAAAGTTAGTTCAGTTGAAAGGCTGATTGATTTCCCCCTTTCAGGAAGAATAGTCCCGGAGTTTAATATTGAGTCAATCCGTGAAGTGATATTTCACAATTACAGAATTGTATATAGGATAAATATAGAACAAATTGAAATTGTCCTTGTTACTCACGGATCACGAATAATAAATTAATTTATTTGATTGTCTTCAAAATTAACAACGACACATGAATCGGCATTTATGTATTTTTACTCACTCACACTCTTCTCAATCATTCCTTCAAGCCCCTCATCTTCCGGGTGACCAACAAACACTATGTTACCGGATTTATTTACAATAAAACATATCGGCAGGCGGAAATTCGATCCGCTGGCACCGTCCCAATCGTTTTGCATAGAAAGGTCAGTATCAGAAGCCACGCGGTACTTCATCTCATCACCGCGTTTCAGCATAAATTTATCCAGCTTTTCCCGCCCATCAAACTCATGGCTGGCAACACCTATCACGATCAGGTCCTTTGATGAATATTTCTCCTGTATTGCACTTAAGTGCGGAATATTTGCAATGCATGGGCCGCACCATGTACCCCAAAACTCAACAAGGTAAACTTTCCCGCTTTCAAAACTTGTTACAGGATCACCTTTAAGCCATTCTTCAACGGTCATATTTGGTGCTTTATCACCGACTTTTGTTCCGGATTGAGCGAATATGAATGGAAAACAATTTAAGAGGGCAAACAAAAGCAGTGCTGCTCTAATCATCAAATATGATATATTAAGTTATTTAAAGAATACTTATTAGATGAACCAATTATGAAAAGGGTTGCATGAATTGTCGCTCAAAGAAGAATATCAGCCCCTTATCCTGAAGTGCTCAAATGTAGAAGTCAGGTCTGTGATGCTGAACAAATTGTGAACGTCAATCGTTTCACATTTCACGATTCACAAAAACTACTTTTTACTTAATAAATCCCTTATCTCAGCGAGTAATTTCTCTTCACCAGTCGGCCCGGGCGGAGCGGCCGGAACATCTTCTTTTCGTTTCATGCTGTTAAACATCTTCACAAATAAGAAAATAGCAGCGGCAATTATGACAAAATCAATTCCTGTCTGAATGAAATTTCCATAGTTCAATGTGACTGCCTCAATTACTTTTCCGCTAGGGTCGGTTGAAGCTTCCTTCATCACTATCTTTAGCGCGGTAAAATTCACACCTCCAAGTATCAGGCCCAGGGGAGGCATAATTATATCTTCTACAACCGATGATACGATCTTCCCAAACGCAGCGCCAATTATTACACCAACAGCAAGATCAACAACATTGCCCTTTGATATGAATTCTTTGAATTCTTTAAACAAGCCCATATTATTCAGTTATTTATTTTTAGAATTAGCCAATTATAGCAAGTTTTCCAAAGTTTTGAAATGCAAAATATCAGAAATGTAAGTTCATTTACTTGAATTTTAAAGACTTGTTTATCGTCTATCTGATAAATCGCTATAGATAATTAGAAAAATATGTGTTAATATGCAACTGAACATGAATAAAGCCAGCAGTAAATCCATACAAGAACTTCAATCAGAACTAGAAGCCCTGAAAAGGAAAAATGAAGATCTGCAGAAGCAGCTGGATACTTATGACTTCTCCTTATTCGGTTATCCCAAAGTAGTTGAAAATGCACCAATTGCATTTACCCGTGTACTTGAAAACACTCAGGGTTTTGCGCTCATCAACAAGGAATTCACACGTCAATCAGGCTACTCCCGCGAAGAATTCAATGCCCGCACAGATGAAGATATTCTGGCAAGCATTCATCCCGAAGATAAAGACGGTTTCTTAAATGCGCATGGAGTTTGGTGTGATAATAAATTCAAAGATACTTTCCGGTATATTTACCGAATAATAAACCGCGAAAATAAGATTCTCTGGCTCGATGTCTATTATTATGCCGAGTTGGATTCCGAAGGCAGGCCCTACGCAATCGATCAGATCTATGTTGATATAACCGATAGGGTTAATGCCCAGGAGAAGCTCCGTGAAAGTGAAGATAAATACAGAAGACTGACTGATTCTGTTCCGGCTGCGATCTTCATCTTTTCAGACAACAAATTCATTTATGGAAATGACTATTCATTTACTCTTACAGGTTTTTCTTTGAACGAACTATATGAAATGAATTTCTGGGACCTTGTTCACCCGGATCATAAAGAAGTTGCAAGAGACAGGGGGTTTGCCAGGCTGAAAGGTGAGGATGTTCCCTCCAGGTATGAAATTAAAATTCTTGACAGAAACGGGAATGTGAAATGGCTCGATTATACCGGTACAAATATTGATTATATGGGTAAGCCGTCAGTTCTTGGAATTGCCTATGATATAACCGAACTGAAAAGTACTCAGCAGGCATTGATAGATAGCGAACTTAAATACAGAACGCTGATTGAAAGCATGAGTGAAGTTATTATTTATGTTGATAATCATGACAAAGTAATATTTGTAAATGATAATGCCATCAGGTTTTTCGGATATACAAAGCAGGAACTTATTGGCGCTAATGCAGCCGAACTGCTGGTAGTTGATGAGTATAAGAAATTTATCAAAGATAAGATAAAACTGCGTAAACAGGGATCAAAAGATAAGTACGAAGTGATGATGAAAAAAAAATCGGGTGAGTTGATGTGGGTAGAAATATCAGGGGCACCTCTTAAAGATGCAGAAGGAAACATAATCGGATCGATCGGGATTCATAGCAATATCACAGATAGAAAACATTACGAAGATAATATCGAAAAATCCCTTAAGCAAAAAGAGCTTCTGCTCAAGGAAATTCACCACAGGGTAAAAAATAACCTTCAGATAATTTCGAGCCTGATAAAGCTTCAATCAGCGCACATTAAAGATGTTGAAATCCATAACCTGTTTTCCGAAAGCCAGAACAGGATAAAAACTATGGCTCTTATTCATGAAAAACTGTACCGCTCAACCGATCTTTCTGTGATTGAATTTTACGATTACATCAAGAACCTTGTTTACAGCCTTTACTCAACTTATGGCACTAATATTAATAAAGTAAAGCCCGTAATTGAATTCACAAGCATTTACCTGGATATCGATACTTCGATTCCATGCGGTTTAATAGTTAATGAGCTGATCAGCAATTGCCTAAAGTATGCTTTCCCCGATGGAAGGGAAGGAAGCATATTTATCAATCTTACTGAAAGCGAAACCGGAAATTATGAAATGACAATTCGTGATGACGGCGTCGGGATTCCGCCGCAGGTGAACTTCAACAATACTTCCAGCCTTGGGCTAAAACTTGTAAAGATACTTGCCGAGCAATTAGGCGGCAAAGTTGAGTTATTCAGGCAAAATGGCACGGAATTCAGAATCTCTTTCAAAAAACTGAACTATCTAAAAAGAACCTAAATAACATAATTGTAGATAGTATGTTCGTGCCACGAATATTTCGACTCAATATTTCAGGTTTTATCATTTCTATATCAAAACAGTCATTTTATTAAATACTTGTTTTCGTGGCATGAATCAGATAGAAGGATAATCAGGATATTCAATAGAATTGCAAATATTTCAATAAAAGCGTAATTTTAGCCAATGGGAATTATTTTTAACCATAAATGGTTGAAAATAGTGAAACAATTAAAATACTATAATATGGACAGTAATTTCTCAAACAGGGTTCAGGATGTGATCAGGTTAAGCAGGGAAGAAGCAATTCGGCTGGGGCACGATTATATTGGGACCGAGCATTTATTACTTGGTATTATCCGCGAAGGCGAAGGTATTGCAATCAAGATCTTCAAGAATCTCGGGAAAGATTCCGCTAAAATTAAAAAAACAGTTGAAGATACAGTAAGGCAGTCCGGAGCAACGCTTACAGTTGGTAATATACCGCTCACAAAACAGGCAGAAAAAGTTCTGAAAATAACATATCTTGAAGCAAAGATATTTAAATCTGACGTAATAGGTACAGAGCATCTTTTGCTTTCTATCTTAAGAGAAGATGATAACCTTGCCTCTCAAATTCTTCAGCAATTCGGCATTACATACGAGATCGTAAAAGAAGAACTCTCTAATATATTAAGCGGCAAGACTTCGCCTCAGCAGCAAAAGCCGCCTTCCACAGAAAAAAAACCGGATAGAACCAAAACTCCGGTACTTGATAATTTCGGAAGAGACCTTACAAAACTTGCGCATGATGATAAGCTTGATCCTATCGTTGGGCGTGAAAAAGAAATTGAACGCGTTGCGCAGGTATTAAGCCGCAGGAAAAAGAACAACCCGGTACTTATTGGCGAGCCGGGTGTTGGTAAAACGGCAATTGCCGAGGGACTTGCAATACGTATTGTACAGAAAAAAGTGTCCCGTGTGCTGCATGATAAGCGTGTTGTTACGCTTGATCTAGCCTCGCTTGTAGCAGGCACAAAATACCGCGGCCAGTTTGAGGAGCGCATGAAAGCTGTTATGAATGAGCTTGAAAAGGCCAAAGATGTTATCCTTTTCATTGATGAGCTGCATACAATTGTCGGAGCTGGCGGCGCTTCGGGTTCACTTGATGCTTCTAATATCTTCAAGCCCGCGCTTGCGAGAGGTGACCTGCAGTGCATAGGAGCAACAACTCTTGATGAATACCGCCAGTATATCGAAAAGGATGGCGCATTAGACCGCCGCTTCCAGAAGATAATTGTTGATCCTACTACGGAAGAAGAAACAATGCAGATACTCACAAACATCAAGCATAAGTACGAAGAGCATCATAATGTAAAGTATTCTGATAAAGCTATAGAGGGAGCCGTTAAACTTAGCTCCAGATATATCACAGACCGTTACCTGCCGGATAAGGCAATAGACGTAATGGATGAAGCGGGCTCAAGGGTGCATCTTGCAAATATTGTTGTACCTGAAAATATTGTTATACTTGAAAACGAGATACAGAACATAAAGCTTAAAAAGAACCAGGTAGTTAAAAATCAGAATTTCGAGGAAGCTGCAAAACTTCGGGATGAAGAAAAAAGATTTATCAATGAGCTTGAACAGGCTAAACTTGACTGGGAAGTTAAATCCCAAAGCATTGTACACGAAGTAACCGAAGAAAACGTTGCTGATGTGGTTTCCATGATGACGGGCATTCCCGTTAACCGCGTTGCGCAATCAGAAAGCGATAAGCTGGTTAAGATGGAAGATGAGCTTAAGAAGTTCATTATCGGGCAGGATGAGGCTATTGTAAAACTCTCAAAAGCTATTCGCAGAACACGCGCAGGCTTAAAAGACCCGAACAGGCCTATTGGCTCGTTTATTTTTACCGGACCTACAGGTGTTGGTAAAACTGAAATGGCAAAGGTGCTTTCAAGATTCCTTTTTGATAGCGAAGAGAACCTGATAAGGATCGATATGAGCGAGTACATGGAGAAATTCAATGTGTCAAGACTCGTCGGTGCGCCTCCCGGATATGTAGGGTATGAAGAAGGCGGACAGCTTACCGAAAAAGTACGCCGTAAACCATATTCTGTAGTTTTGCTTGATGAAATTGAAAAAGCACACCCGGATATTTTCAATATCCTGCTGCAGGTGCTTGATGAAGGCCTGCTTACAGATAGCCTGGGCAGAAAAGTTGATTTCAAAAATACGATACTGATAATGACCTCCAATATTGGCACAAAGGACATCAAGTCAATTGGCGGCATGGGATTCGGTGACCCGAACGAGACAAATAAGCATGATAAGATGAAAATGCAGATTGAGGAATCGGTTAGAAGGGTATTCAGTCCTGAATTTTTAAACAGGCTTGATGACACGATAACATTCAAACAGCTTTCAAAGGAAGATATATTCAAGATAATTGATATTTCTACCAGGCAGCTGCTTAAGAGAATTCAGTCACTCGGCATTAATTTTGAATTCGATGTTGCGGCAAAAACATTCCTTTCTGAAAAAGGATATGACCCCAAGTACGGTGCAAGGCCGCTAAGAAGGGCAATACAGAAATATGTCGAAGACCCTGTTTCAGAGGAAGTGCTGAAAGGTTCATTCAAAGAAGGCTCGCATGTAATGGTATCTTATAAAGAAGGCGATGAGCTAATATTTGTTGATATCTCACAGGGCAAGCTTCCCGAAAAGATCGAGCCTGAATCCGTACAGGAAAATTAATATAATGATTTAATTGGTGTCAGGTATATACCTGGCATCACAAAAAAAAAGGGAAGCCAGAAGCTGCCCTTTTTCACAATATTTCCTAACTGTATGTCATGTAGGGAACGCATCTAAGAAATTATCACTGCAATTATATTTGTTTTTCAATTTTCATTAGATGTTAATTTTGAAATGAGTGAAGAGATGCGTTCCCTACTTTTGAACTTTCGCACATTCAAAATAAAGTTGCAACTATCTCATCGCATACAGCATACCCTTTGCGGGTTAATTTAAGTGTTGAATTATTCTTAACGGCGTAGCCGTCATTTAATAAGGATTGTATCGGAGCTGAATACGTTTTCTCAAAATCAATATTGTGCTTATTATAGAAATCATCAAATACAATTCCGCGGCTTCTGAGTCCGAGCATAATATGTTCAGTAATTGAAGTACTTTCGTCAATCGTTTCAACAAAATCAGCGGCATGTTTACCGGATTCAACCATATCAATATACCTGCCAATATTCTTAACATTCGTCCATCTTTTATTGCCAATGTATGATGATGCCGAAGGACCAAATGAAATATATTCTTCCAGTGTCCAGTATTTCAGATTATGACGGCACTCAAAACCCGGTTTTGCGTAATTTGATATCTCATATTGCCTGTAACCGGCTGATTCAAGAAACTCCATAGTGTACTCATACATATCCTGTTCAAGCTCAATATCAGCGGAATTAACTTCACCTTTATCACGCATGCTGTATAGTACCGTACCTTTTTCAAATATCAGCGAGTATGCCGAAATATGAGTTGTATTTAACTTCACGGCTTGTTCTAAATTGTATTTCCAGCTCTCCATCGATTGCTCCGGCAGGGCGAATATCAAGTCCAGATTTATATTCTCAAATCCTGCCTCTTTAGCATTAGTTATTGATTCTATTGCCTCATTTGCAGAATGTATCCGCGTCAGGAATTTAAGCTCTTCATCAATAAATGACTGCACTCCAAAGCTTATCCTGTTTAACGGCAGCTTTCGGAATTCATCGAGTTTATTCCTGTCAAGTGTTCCGGGGTTGGATTCTATTGTTATCTCTGAATCAGTTGAAATATTGTAATGGGAATAAAGTGTATCAAAAATCGAAGTGAATTCCTCTCTGCTTAAAAGTGAGGGAGTCCCGCCCCCGAAAAATATTGAATCGAATTTCCTGTCCTTAAGCTCAAATGACCTGGAAACTATTTCTTTTTTGATCGCAGCTAAAAATTCGTTCTTCTTTGAGTGATTTGTAATGGAATAAAAATCGCAGTAAATGCATTTAGTATCGCAAAAGGGGATATGTAAGTAAATTCCGGGCATTCAATAATTTTTTTTAGTCCCAATCTGGGGTTTGGGACTGAGTCTCAAATCTTTCTTACTCAATCGGCTTGCCAAAACGACTAATATCTATCGAGTTAATAAGTCTGCCGAATTCGCTGAATGGTATCTGTGAATCCCATGAAAAATACACAAACCACGCCTTGCCAACAATATTTTCTACAGGTACAAATCCCCAGAATCTGCTATCAAGCGAGTTATCGCGATTATCTCCCATCATGAAATAATAATTATCCTGAACCGTATATTTATCGGTTTCTTTGCCGTCAATTAAAACAGTTCCTTCACCCTTTAGCTCAATAGTATGGCCTTCCCGTTTAATAAATGTATCCCACTGGTAGAAATTGCTTTTATTAACTTCCACAACATCGCCCTTTTTAGGTATCTTCAATGGACCGTAGTTATCTTTGTTCCACCCGCAGCCCTTTGGGAACATCTCCTTTTCCATATTCTTATCAGTATAACCCTTTGGCCAAACTTGCCTGTCGGTAAACTGGATATGTTTTGGTACAGGAAACTCATCGCCATTTACAAAAACTATTTTATTCTTTATCTCTACAACATCGCCCGGCTGCCCGATTATTCGTTTAAGGTACTGCACTTTTGATGATGTCTCAAGCTCGTCACGGAATCCGGGAAAATCGAAATTCACAATGTCATTCCGTCTTGGTTCTCTAATTGCCGGCAGCCGCCAGTAGGGAAGCTTAATTTCTGTAAAAGGGATAAATCTTGGAGTTGAGCCGCCATATAAAAACTGATTGAAAAACATCTTGTCACCAATCAGAATCGTGTTGAGCATTGAGCCAGTTGGAGTGCTGTACCCCTGAATGAAAAAAGATTGTATGAATAATACCACAATCAGCGTTAAAAGCAGCGAGCCAAAGCTTTTTGCTTTTTCTTCAAGTTTACTTTGCTGTTTCTTTTTTGCGGATTTTCCGAGTGTTGTTGTTTTTGCCATAAAAATTATTTAATTATTGTTCCAATTCTTTCCCAAAGGATAGAATTAAGTAATTTATCTGTTCGAATTAAAGGAATTTTTGTATCTCTAGACCAAATTATCATAGTAATTTTTGCCATTATATCTTCTTCTGCCACAAATCCCCAAAAACGGCTATCAAGTGAATTATACCAATTATCGCCAATCATAAAATAATAGTTTTTTTTGATTACGTACTTGTATTGCTCCTGGTCATTTATCACTATTTTCGACCATGTAACTTCAATTTTATTGCCTTCATTCTCTATCAACTTTCTCCATAAATGGATATTTCCTGTATCAAGTTCCACTATTTGCCCCTCTTTCGGTATGATCAAAGGTCCGTAATGGTCAAGATTCCACCCTGAGCCTTTTGGGAAAATTTCGGGATCATGTTGTGATGCATCCGGTTTGAAATTTGAATTCAAGTTTGCTGTTGTCGGATGATCAACAAATTCGCCATTAATATAAACCAACGCGTATTTTATCATTAAAGTATCTCCTGGCAATGCGAGAATCCTTTTTAAGTAATGGATAACTTCTCTGGATTTCTCATCCCTGCTTACATTCCTGTTTTTGAATTCAACTACATCTCCTCTTTCGGGCTTGTTGAAAAAGTGTGCATATTTCCCGGTAAACGGATTCCTTATCCCGTATGCAAGATCATTTTCTAAAAACACCTCACCAGGCAAAATTGTATTCATCATGGATCCCGTAGGAGTTGAATAGCTAAAAGGTATAAAAATGTCTTCGATTGGTCCAAAGTAATATGCGTTGACAAGGAAAATAAATAAATAGTAAGTACCTTTGTTAAAATTTCTCAGAACATAACTGGTTTTTCTTCTGGCCAGCAAAATTGCATCAACCGGAGTGTAAATCATAACAATCAGGGCAAAAAATAATAACAGGTAAAAAAGTACTATATGCGGCGTAAATTTTAAAAGAATGATAATTGTAAAAATTGGTAAAGTAGAAAACAAGTAAATGAAAAAACCTCTTCTAATTTCTCCGCAATAAAAATGTCCAAGACCCGGGCACAAAAGCGTCAAAAAGAACGCTGCCCACGCAGACCTTTTCTTTATCTTAGGCTCTTCATTTTTTGAAGCAAGGCTTTGTATATTATTCCCAGATTCCAATATTAAGGTTTGTTATTAATGAATTATTTGTGCTATCCTATCCCACCTGATTGATTCAAACAACCTTCCAAACTCTTTAAAGGGTATATCGGGATTCCATGACCAGTAAATGATCATAGCCTCTCCTATTATATTATCTGCCGGTAAGAATCCCCAATAACGGCTATCGGAGCTGTTATTTCTGTTATCTCCCATCATAAAATAGTAATTTTTTTCTACTTTATAATTGGAGTTTTCCGTCTCATCAATAAATACTTTATTATCAGCGGTTAATCTAACGCTGTGGCCTTCACGCTGTATGAAAACCTTCCAATCATCAATATTATCGGGATTCAGTTTGATCACATCGCCAATTTTCGGTACCGTAACCGGCCCGTAATTATCATCATTCCACTTCATGCCTTTTGGGAAAATTTCCGTGTATGAGCTTTGTGATATCTCCTTATTGAATTTCGCATCCGGGGGAACCGGAGATTCAACGGAATTAACGTACAGTACTTTATCAACTATCTTTATTGTATCTCCCGGAATCCCAACAAGCCTTTTTATGTAATTGGTAATTTCCCTTGGCTTTACTTCATTTGCGCCGCCCGGGTAATCGAATACAACTACATCACCTCGCTTTGGGTCCTTTAATGCAGGAAGTCGGAAAAACGGAGTTCTTATTTCTGTAAATGGTATGCTCCGTGGAGTAGTCGCGCCGTATGTGATCTTGTTAACAAGTAAAAAATCACCAACCAGCAAAGTATTCTCCATTGAGCCTGTTGGTATGCGGTAAGCTTCTACAAAAAACACTTTCAGTATAAGCGCCACAACTAAAGCAAATAGAACAGCGTCAAAGTACTCTTTAATTTTTGCGGGTTTTGATTCCTTCTCGGTTATGTGAACTACCAAGTCTTCAAATGGCGGGGGGGCTGTATCAGGACTTTTGGTATCTACAGATTCAACGAGAGGCTTTGCTGTACTATTCTCTTTTATATTATTATCCTTTGATGATTCTTCAGGAGAGGATCCGATTTCTTTTTTTAACTCTGTCATTAAGTGTTTATTCTGCTCTATTCTACTCGTCAATTGATAACACGGCAAGGAATGCCTCCTGCGGAAGCTGAACGGACCCAACCTGTTTCATCCGTTTTTTGCCTTCTTTTTGTTTTTCAAGCAGCTTGCGTTTACGCGATATATCGCCGCCATAGCATTTTGCAATAACATTTTTCCGCATTGCTTTAACAGTCTCTCTTGAAATGATCTTTGCGCCAATTGCACCCTGTATAACGATCTCAAACATCTGCCTGGGGATAAGCTCTTTAAGCTTTGAGCATAACTTCCGGCCAAGCTCAAACGATTTTGTGCGGTGAACAATTGAAGAAAGCGCATCAACCGGCTCGTTATTAAGCAGAATATCCAGCTTTACTAGGTCGCTCTTCCTGTAATCAACAAATTCGTAATCAAGCGAAGCGTATCCCTTAGAAATTGACTTCATTTTATCGTGGAAATCAAAAATTATTTCCGAGAGGGGGAATTCAAATATCAAATCAACTTTCACCGGGGTCAGGTAATTTGTAGAAACAAATATTCCGCGCCTCTCATTTGCAAGCTTCATTATGTTGCCCATGTAATCAGTTGGAGTAATTATCTGTGCTTTGATATACGGCTCTTTGATGTGATCTATATTACCAAGCGGCGGCATTTGCGAAGGATTATCAACAAGGCTCATTGTCTCATCGGTTTTAAAAACCTGGTACTCAACATTAGGTACTGTTGTGATAATTGTCTGATTATACTCTCTATCAAGCCTCTCCTGTGTGATCTCCATATGCAGGAGTCCAAGGAAGCCGCATCTGAATCCAAATCCCAGCGCTGATGATGATTCAGGCTCGAATATGAGTGAAGCATCATTTGTCTTTAGCTTTATTAAGGATTCCCTCAGGTCTTCAAAGTCATCACTGTTTGAAGGATATATACCCGAAAAAACCATCGGCTTTATTTTCTTGTAGCCTCCAAGCGGCTCCTTTGCCGGAAGGGTAAGGCTTGTAATAGTATCTCCAACCAGCAATTCACTGGCTTCCTTTATCCCCGTAACCATATAGCCAACATCACCGGATTTCAAAATTCCTGTTTTGAGCCTGCTCATTTTAAGAATGCCCACTTCTTCGGATTCCGTGTGAATATCAGTTGCAAAAAAGCGGACTTTGTCCTTTTCTTTCAGCTGGCCGTCAACAACACGCAGGTAAACAATTATTCCGCGGTATGCGTCAAAAGTCGAATCAAACACCAGCGCTCTAAGGGGGGCATCGTCGTTTATAACCGGCGGGGGAATACGGTTTACTATAGCTTCAAGTATATCGCTAGTCCCTATGTTCGCCTTCGCGCTTGCAAGAATAATTTCACCATCATCACAGCCAAGTAGTTCAATTATCTGAGCCTTGACCCCTTCAATGTTTGCACTTGGAAGATCAACTTTATTAATTACAGGTATTATTGTGAGGTTTGCATCAATTGCAAGGTATAGATTGCTTACAGTTTGAGCTTCAATGCCTTGTGAGGCATCTACAACAAGCAGCGCTCCTTCACAGGCAGCGAGCGAGCGTGATACTTCGTATGAAAAATCAACATGGCCGGGAGTATCAATTAAATTAAGCGTATATTCTTCACTATCTTTTGCGAGGTATTTTAGCTGAATTGCATGCAGTTTGATCGTTATGCCGCGCTCCTGCTCAAGATCCATGTCATCAAGCACCTGTTTTATCATGTCGCGGCTTGCAATAGTATGGGTTTCTTCAAGCAAACGGTCAGCAAGTGTGCTTTTGCCGTGATCAATATGCGCAATAATACAAAAATTTCTTACTTTTGATTTCATCAATTATGCTCTATCAGCCAAATTTCCTCTTGTTTCCAAATAGTTTTAAACGGGCAGGCATAGCAGCTTCACATACCTTTAACAACAGATTGTATTAATTAAGTTCAGCCTGATGCTGAATCCATAAACAAAATAAGTAGCAATTCAATTCGAAGATATACATACCTCCGTCTTAAACCGCTACTTAAAAATGGTACAAAAAATCGTTTTATCCAGCCGGTGTACTTTTCAGGCTATGAAGATGGAGCCGAAGTTTTTCTTTCCTGCCGTATGGACTGGATCTCGTTTCTCATTTCCTGGCATTTTTTCCTTACTTCGTTCAATGCTTTCCTTAACCTTGTACCTGCCGAGTTCTGCCCTTTCGAGTAGAACTTTTCAAGGTCCTTGCCCATCTCATCAAGCATGGCTTTGATTTCATTGATTTTATCCATTTGTTTTCTCCTTTTTGTTTGAAAAAGTTATTTAATGGTAAAGCTGAAAAATTTACAATCCGCTTGTTGTTTGTACATAGGGAATATCCAGTATCGTTTTCATTCCCCATAATGTAAATGCCAGGCCGAATACTATCAAAAAACCTATAATTGTAATTGTCTGCCATGATTTCAGTTTATAATCCCTGAATATCCCCCAAACACCGTTCAGCCCGTGGTACATTGCAAGCACCACAAACGTTAAGTCAAGAATCCTGTACCAGTTGCTCTGCATCCTTGCCAGAACCGCATCATATGTATGACCGGATTCAGGTGTGTAATGCATTAATATATAGTGACCTATTATCACCACAACCAGTATAAGCCCTGTTATACGCTGAAAAACCCAGCTAAATGAACCTGAACCTCTTGAATTTTGATGTTTGTACAATTAACTGATTATTTGAGTAGATTATGAATTTCGTGTGAAAACATTACATATCCCATTGCAAAAAACATAACTACACCTATTACAATAGAATACCTGTAAAGCGATTTATGGTACCTTGCGCCATCCGCCCAATCAACAAGCACTATTCTAATACCATTTAAAGAGTGAAACAAAACAAATGCAAACAAAAACCACTCCATAGCCATAAAAAACGGAGTTGTATAATGAGACATAAACTCGTTAAATGCTTCTCTTCCCTGTGACAACGGTGAAAGGGAATAAATATGCATGAAAAGGTAACCTATTAATGCAATTCCGGTTATGCGGTGTAAAATCCACGCCCAACTGCCGGAATCTTTCCGGTAATTAAGGTTTGTTTTTACCCAGCTTTTCTGGTCAAATTTTTTGAATTCTGACATTTCAATTACAAAAGTAGTTAAAAATGTAAGAAAATGCAATATCTATAAAAAAATATTTGTTTTTGATAATTTTTTAAGGTTTAGGGAAATTCACTGAATTTATGAGTATTTTAAGAACCTTCTTATTGAAATTACGCTGCCAAGTGTCCCAAGCATTGTACCAAATATAACTAGTAATATCAGGAACTTAGTATCCATTATTGAAAAATTGAAATCATTATTTGTATATGTTGCATAAAAATAACCTAAAAATATCTGCAGAATTATCACTGCCAAAATGCTCCCCAAAAATCCCTGGAAAAATCCTTCCATAACAAATGGCGTGCGAATTGTCTCTTTTGTAGCCCCGATCAGCTTCAATATCTCGATAGTATCTTTCTTTGCAACTATCATCAAACGGATACTATTGCCAATTAAAAATATCTAAGAAAATGTAATTATCACAAGTAGGCTCAAATTAAGAAAAACCAGTGATTGCGAATTTCTTTCTATTATTTCAAGGTTCTTTTGAGCATAAACAATATCGTCAATTTCCCTGTTCTTTTGCAGTTCTGCTTTGATCTTCTCAATCCTGTCTATAGTCTTATACTCATCCCAAAGGCTTATTTTTAGTGATGCCGGAAGGGGATTGTAATCAAATACTTCAAGTATATCCTGCCCGAAATCTTCGGCAAATATCTTTGCTGCTTCTTCTTTTGAGACAAATGTGACGCTTTTTACGCCGCCTACAGTTTTAATATCAGCAATAAGTTTATTAATATCAGCGCCCGGAATGCTATCAGCTAAATAAGCGTCAATTTCAACTTTATCCCTTATAAGTTTAAGCAGCATAACAGAATTTATAGATATGGCCAAATAAATGCCAAGCAGCAGCACAGCAAGCGCAATAACTACCGTTGAGCTGGCAACTGCGCTTTTGGCAGTCATCAGGTAACGCACAAACTCTTTAAAGTAGTATGATGGATTCAATTAACGAAATTTGCATATAAGCATGCATAGTATGCAATTAAAATTTTAATGGAGGAAAAATATTAATCAAAATCAAACTAATTTTACTTTTTTGATGTATATATTCCAAAAGATATTTTCCAGATAGCAAAATGAAATAACTACAATTGTTTACATACTATGAAATATAAGTATCAAACGCTTTCGAAGGAGAAAATCATAATGAGTTTTTTAAGAAAAGTCAATAACTTATTCAGTGGATGCAATTATGCAAATGATTGATTATATTGTGCTTTATCGTTATTAAGAATTTCAAATTTCTTGATTCTATTTATCACAGATTAATATGTATAAGAAAATAGAATGGTATTAGATGGATAGGTAATAGTAGTGAATTTTGTTGAAGTTTTAAGAAACAAAAATACTAAGCAAGTAAATTCAAACTATTGAAAGCAATTTAAATCCTGACCGTGAATGCAAGGAACAAAAAATGAAGATAGTGAAATTTAAGATCGTGATTTATCGTATAAAGAATTTGTTATCACTTCATTAACTAACTGCTGGAGATTTGAGAGAACGATTTTAATGGAAGGTTTGAAGAAAATATATAAATGGCGGTTTAATTATAGTATGAATTAAAGAATTGATATAGTAAAACAATTCTTAGGAAACTTCTGTTTAATTTATCTGCAATTGCTGTTTGGATTTCAGAACAATTTTGTAAAGTGAGTTTTTAGTTTTTATTTAACAGTTATGGTTGAATTATATTCTTTTAGCTATAGGTAACTCATAGAATGTAAAAATCAAAACTTTAAATTTTTATTATATATATATTAGGAGGAGTAAAAATGTTTGGCGCTATAAGCATTATTCTTGGTTTCATTGCAGGGGGTATTCATTTATTAGTAAGCAAAAAAGAACGCTCAAAGGGCAGAGTTATAAATATTTTTCTGCTATATGCACTGGTTTTCCAGGTGGGTTTTATAGGATTTTTTTTCGGTTTCGTCCCGCATGTGTTTTTTGCCGATAGAACTGCCGAAAGTATTGGCTGGGTTACAGGAAGTCCTTTTCAGTTTGAAGTAGGTATTCATGACGGTGCATGGGGTATGCTAGGTTTTTTATGTATTTGGTTCAAAGGGGGGTTTCGCGTAGCTGCAGGACTTGGCTGGGCACTGTTTATGCTTGGTGCTGCCAGCGGACACATCTATCAAACAATTGCACACAGTAATTTTGCTGAGTATAATTATTTTATGATATTCGTTGATGGATTCGTAGCAATAGAGCTTCCGCTTCTATTGTATCTTGATTATAAATGGAATGAAGCTTAGGATGTCTTTTGCTCATTATCTTCGATTCTTTGCAACAACCCAAGTATGATAAGTTAGATTTTGAGGTAAATATTTAATATTGAATATAACCGTAGAGCAGGGGCATAATTTAGGCAGTAATACTGTTAAAGAAACAAATGAAAGGAAGAGAGTTTACGAGAAATATTCTTATGCTGTTCTTTATTTTTTGTTAGATATATATTATAGCAGCCCGCGAAGTCAGGGTCAAAATAATTTATGAGAGATACTCCTCAACAATAAAAGAAAATAGAATATTAACTATTTCTTATGAGTACTTTAAGAACCTTCTTATTGAAATTGCGCTTCCAAGTGTCCCAAGCATTGTACCGAATATAACCAGCAATATCAGGAACTTTGTATCCATTATCGAGAAATTAAAATCATTATTGGTATAGGTAGCATAAAAATATCCAAGGAAAAGCTGCAAAATTATCACCGCAAGGATACTTCCCAAAAATCCCTGAAAAAAACCTTCCATTACAAAAGGTGTGCGAATTGTTTCTTTTGTAGCCCCGATCAGCTTCAATATCTCGATAGTATCCTTCTTCGCAACTATCATCAAACGGATTGTATTGCCAATTAAAAAAATTGAAGAAAACGTAATAATCACAAGCAGACTTAAATTCAGGAAAACCAGTGATTGTGAATTTCTTTCTATTATTTCAAGGTTTTTTTGGGCATAAACAATATCATCAATTTCTCTGTTCTTTTGCAATTCTGCTTTGATCTTCTCAATTCTATCTATAGTCTTATATTCATCATAAAGACTTATTTTCAAAGAAGCGGGGAGAGGATTATAATCAAATACTTCAAGTATATCCTGCCCGAAATCTTCAGCAAATATTTTTGCTGCTTCTTCTTTAGAGACAAATGTAACACTTTTTACGCCGCCAACAGTTTTAATATCAGCAATAAGTTTATTAATATCAGCTCCCGGAATGCTATCAGCTAAATATGCGTCAATTTCAACCTTATCTCTGATAAGCTTAAGCAGTTTAACAGAATTGATGGATATGGCCAAATAAATGCCAAGCAGCAGCACTGCAAGCGCAATAACGACAGTTGAGCTGGCAACTGCGCTTTTGGCAGTCATCAGGTAACGCA
Source organism: Ignavibacteria bacterium (assembly GCA_019912545.1). GTDB lineage: Bacteria > Bacteroidota > Ignavibacteria > Tepidaquicellales > OLB5 > OLB5. Next base: position 21,826 of record JAIOIK010000094.1, read on the forward strand.
TGAATTCCTTAAAGTAATATGATGGATTCAATTAATCAATTAACAATTATCAGTAAGCAATTAACAATATTAATCGAAATACTCGTTTATTGTAAGTCATTTTCATCTTGGCCATTATTTTACAATTTTTATGAATTCTAACATTCAAACTTTATTGCTTTAAAACTATATTGCTTTATTACTTTTTTACTTTTGCCTTTTTACTTCTCACTTCCTGACTTCATCCCAACCCAAATAATTAACATGCTTCAATATTATCGAGCCCGCGGCAATTCCAAGAATGATATAAATAACTCCTGCAACGAAATCTCCAAGTATAATTTTACCTATACCGAATAAGAACATATAAACAAGTATTACTCCAAGCACCCAGTCAATAAATAAAACTAAGTAGCCTCTATCGGCGCGGACTTCCGGATGCTTTGCAAGGAATACTTTCCAGCCAACACCGCCCGGATGCACGCGCTTGTAAAAGAGTGATAGCTTGTTCTCTTCTACAGGCTTAGTTATGAATACCGTTACAAGCCAGGCAAGTGTCGTAATTGGAACAATGATAAAAAGCGTATCGGGAAACTTAACTCCAAAATTGCCAAAGTGTAGAATTCCATAAACAACAAACGGAGTTACTGTCGCAACAATCTCAGAAATTGCATTGATACGCCACCAGTACCACCTTAGAATCAAAATTAGTCCCAGACCCGCGCCGCACTCAATAACAAAAGCCCATACACCGGAAATACTCGTCATGTATGAAGTAACAAGCACAGAGATAGCCATAAAAACGATTGTTACAAATCTTCCGGCTTTAACATAACTTTTCTCAGGCCTGCCTGGGGCAATAAATCTTTTGTAGAAATCATTAATGAAGTATGATGTGCCCCAGTTGAGGTGAGTAGCAATTGTTGACATATATGCAGCAAAAAAAGCGGCAAGAAGTAATCCTTTAAGTCCGGTTGGGAGGAATTCATTCATAGCCTTAACATATCCAAGGCCTTTATCTGCCATAGAAAGCTCGGGGTAAAGCACGATTGCCGAGAGACCAACAAGTATCCACGGCCATGGCCTAATACAATAGTGGGCTACTTGAAAGAACAACGTTGCAAGTAGTGAGTTTTTCTCATCTTTGGCGGACATCATTCTTTGCGCAATATAACCGCCGCCACCTGGTTCAGCGCCTGGATACCAGCTAGCCCACCATTGAATTCCTATAAATGCCAAAAATGTAGATATCGTCATCATTAAAATGCCCGCAGTACCGGTTGAAGTTCCCGTATCTCCGCCTATTTGTGGAGTAAATCTTAGCGCCCAATCAGGCAATTTTTCCTGCAAGCCCGTTATGCCGCCAATTTGGGGGGAGTTAACCACGATCACAGCCAGAATAATACATCCGGTCATTGCAAGCACAAACTGGAAAGCATCTGTAACGGCAACACCCCACAGCCCCGATATTGCAGAATAAATTGCAGTAACAAACATTGCAAGTGCAAGGAAATAAATCACATTGCTGTTGTTCACATATTCAGGGAACATACCCAGCAGTATCTTTCCCATTGCTAGATTCACCCAGCCCATGATGATGCAGTTCATAAATAAGCCAAGATAAATAGCCTTAAACCCGCGAAGGAATGAAGCAGATTTTCCTGAATACCGGAGTTCAATGAATTCAACATCAGTCAATATTCCTGCTCTTCGCCAAAGCTTGGCAAAGAAGAAAACTGTAAGCATACCACCAATCATCATGTTCCACCACAGCCAGTTGCCTGCAATACCGTTTTGACCCACAAGCTCGGTAACCGCTAGGGGAGTATCGGCAGCAAACGTTGTTGCAACCATAGATAGTCCCGCAAGCCACCACGGTAATTTTCTGCCGGAGAGGAAAAAATCTTCAGTATTCCCGCCGGCTCTGCGGTAAAAATATAAACCTATGGCAAGGCTGATAACGAAGTATAAAGCAATTATGATCCAGTCAATTAAATGCATATGCCCCCTTAATGTGTGTTGTTCCCTGTACATACAGGAATACTCTTTTATGCAATATTTAACAAAAATAACGTAAATGATTAATAATAGCAATTTTCAAATGGATGTTAATCAATAATTAGAGAATAATTTCTAAGATTTGTCATTATATTTGTGTAGCCTTAAATCACAAATTTGGAGGAAATATGAATGCCCGTGCAGTTTTATTTTTGCTGTTTCTGTTCTTGCCATTACTTTTGAAATTAAATTTGCAACGAAAGTTAGAAATGGAGGCTTTATGAAAGCCGCTTTGTTAATACTTTCATTCATCATAACCATGACAGCTTACACCCAAGGCTGGGTATGGGTAGAGCAGGTATCAAACGTAAATACACGGCTTAATTCTGTTGAAATTTCAAATTGGATTGGGGCTGCATGGATTTGCGGCAATAATGGAGTTGTTCTCAGAACATCAAATAATGGCAGTAACTGGTTAAATATTGGTGTAAACGGAATACCGGCTGATGTAAACCTTCATTGCATATCCCAGGGTTATGATTATGGTGACGCAATTACAGCAGGAGTTAGGTCAGATACTGCAATTGTTTACAGAACAACGAACTCCGGGACAAGTTGGCATGCAGTTTTGAAACAGTTTGGCGGGAGATTCAACGGTATAAATATAAAATCTCAGAATGGATTCATTTGCGGTAATCCAGTCGGAGGAAGATGGTCCATTTGGAAAACAACAAATCGTGGATTGAACTGGGATTCAACTGGGCTTTATGTGTCTCAGAACAACTCCGAAACCGGTTGGGCTAACTCATTCAAGTATTTTTACGGTAGTATTGCATTCGGTACGAATAATTCAAGAATGTATTATTCAATTAATGATGGATTGAACTGGTCTTATATGACTACCTCAGCTTTGGGAGAGAATAACATTACGTCTCTGTCTTTTGTATCATATACGTATCAAATGTATGCTTATTTAGGTACTACTTCAAAAGTCTTGTTTACAACTAATTTTGGTGCAAACTGGAGCCAAACAACTCCGCTAAATTCAGGTAATGTAGTTGGACTTGCAAACAGGCCATTGCCTGTAGATCTGATAGGTCAGGAAGAGCTTTTCATTGTAAGGCCCGATAACAAGATCCAGTTTCAAAGTCCGGGGTCAACAGATTGGAGTGTAATTTACACAGCACCGTCCGGTAATTATACTCACATAACTAACAATATGCCCTTTGAACACTACGCTGTTAGAGATAATGGAGGAATTTCATATTGTAATTGTATTATTATCGGTATTAGTCCGATATCAAATTATATACCTGATGTTTTTTCGCTTTCACAGAATTATCCAAATCCATTCAATCCTACTACAGATATTAGGTTCGATATTCCTGTAGGGAACGGTCGTGACCGTTTGGTGAAATTAATAATTTATGATGCGCTAGGCAGAGAAGTGTCACAACTTGTGAATCAGCAACTTCAGCCCGGTACTTATAGTGTTGATTGGGATGCATCAAATTTTCCGAGCGGAGTTTATTTTTACACTTTGACTACAGAAAATTATTCAGAATCAAAAAAAATGTTGATGGTAAAGTAAGATGTATCTTTGCTGAGTCCCCGCCAGTTGGTCGACGATTCGACTCGTTGGGCGGGCGACCCTTTTATTTTAGAATTCAATTATAAACTTACTGCACAATAGATAAATTAAAATAGTAGATCGGTCTTTTATCAGTAGTGAGCTCTACAAGTACTACATTACATTTTTTATAATTTAATTCAGGCACGCAGTCTGCGAATGCAGATAACTCAAATAGTACTGCAAGAGTCTTGTAATGTTTGCCTGTTTAATTCTTTCAGATTTAGAGTCTTTCAATACTTTTTTTGTTATTGGGTTATTCCCTCATATATTTTTGCTTGTTTATGAGTACATTTCTTATTCTGTTCAATAATCTTCTTGCTTTAAATGCTTATCTTTATCTTTGATAGCTATATCTTCCGGATTTGCAATTATACAATCTATTCCTGCTTTACTAAAACTCTGTTGATTCCAGTAACCGCTAAATCCGGGTTCATTAACACATTAATAAGACCCTCCCGGAATGTTCTTGATAAGATATTTAATTATAACCTCCGGCTTTGAGGTGTTATAAAAGTTTTATGCAAAACTTCTTCTGTATATACACTCACCATCCATGACTTCTTGTGAACATCTTTACCTGCAAATATTGATTGACCGCTTAATTCTATTTGCTCATTTTTATGCATTTGCATTTTAGCCTCATTTTATTATTGCTGTCCGTTGTTTGGACCTATTTCATATTGTAAATATGCAAAATGATTGTAAGGATTTCTTTTTAACATAATGTCTATAGGAACAGAGTTTCTTGTTCAAGGAGACCTATGGTAGTTTCATTAGACTTTCTTTTATTTGTATGTTTGATTTGAATAATAATCACTAATTTGCCACAAAATAATATCATGTAAACATGCAGGAGATTTTCTATTATATTGCGGGTGGTGTGGAAACGATCAGCTTTGCTATTATGATCTATGGCGCACTGATCGCAATATTGCTGTTCATAAAGAATGAGTTTGGAAGATTCAGCGGAAATTATAAACTTGATGCGTTGAACAAGATACGTATTGATTTCGGGTATTATATACTGCTTGGGCTAGAGTTCTTAATCGCTGCGGATATTATTGAAACGATTCTAAAGCCTACAAGTCAAGAACTGATCGAGCTTGGAGGCATAGTTGCCATTAGAATAGTATTGAGTTATTTCCTCACAAAAGAGATCAACGAAATGAAGAGCCATGTTAATCAATAAGAAAGGAGGATACAACTTCCTCCTTTCTCAATAATGCTATTTACTGCAAAACTTAACTCTTAACCGTCCGTTCCAGGTTCTTTTCTTCAACTTCTATACTGGGATTAGGCTTAGGTTCAACTTCAATATCAGGAACCTTATTCAGGTCCATCATGTAACTTGGGATTGACCTGAAGATATAATCCCACAAAGGATTTGAAACTCCATACGCGGTATGATCATCTTCGTAATGATGGCGCAGGTGGTATGACCTTAAGAATCCGCCAACTTTGCCTTTTAGATTTATATGGTGAGTTGCGTAGTGAATAGAATCATAACTTACATATCCTAGAACAAACCCTGAAAAAATAAGAAGGTAATAATTTCCAAATACCAGCATGAACAGATAAAAGAAAAATGTAGCAAGCGGTACGCTCACCAGCAGCGGCATTACAAGCCTTGTTGCATCGCGGGGATAGTCGTGGTGAATGCCGTGAACAAGGAAATGAATCCTTCTACCGGTCTCAGTCTTGGGGTCATAATGGAAAACCCAGCGGTGAATAACGTACTCAACCAGAGTCCATAACAATATACCGCCAAGGTAAGCCAGCACTCCGTTTATAACAGGTACTCTTTGAAAACCAAAATACGCACAGACTAATAGTATCGGAACAAAAACAACAACCGGTGTAACAGGATGGATGTGAGAAAAATACTCAAGAAACGGATTCTTGAACAATGGTATTGTTTCGTTCTTGTTTGATACGTACTTAGTCTTTGCCATTTTATTTATAAAGTTAATTTGCAAATTTAAAGAAATTTAACAATATTTTCAAACTAAAGAAAATAACCTATTATTTCACATGAAATTAGATCGATGGAAAAAATTAACAACTGAACTTAAATTTAAGAACAACTGGTGGAGCTATAAAGTTGACGAGTACCTCTATTCTAACGGCAAAAAAGGAGAATATCACTATGTTCATACAAATGGGTCGGCATTTATTGTTCCGGTATTGCCTAACGGGAGCATCATAATGGTAAAGCAATACCGCTACTTAAATGACCGGTTCAGCATTGAGTTTCCCGGCGGAGGAGTGAAACATGAGGATAACCACGATAATGAAGCGCATAAAGAATTGATAGAAGAAACCGGATATGACGGTGAGCTGGGTTATGCCGGGGAATTTAATCCGTATAACGGAGTGACAAATGAGATATGTAAAGTGTATATTGCGCGGAACTTAAGGCCTTCTTCTGAGTATAAAAAAGACGATTCTGAGGAATTTGAAATGTTGGATTTTTCTCCCGCAGAAATAGAGGAAATGATAGATAAAAATGAAATTTATGACGGTATGACCCTTGCGGCATGGGCGCTGGCTAAGAAACAATTAACAATTAACAATTAAGAATTAACAATTAGCAAATAATAATTAGTCCCGCAAGCAGGATTTCGTTCCTCGGGGCGGGACTCAATAAATAATAAATAATAAATAAGAAGATAAATAATATGAAGAAAGTTTTTATTTTGGCTTTAGTACTTAATTCTTCTGTGCTGCTTACAGGGTTAAGAGATACAACACTTTATTTTGACCTGAACTTTGATGGCAATGATGAAAAGATCAGCTTAAGGTATGATGAGGAAGGCAAGCCTTTCATGCTTTCTATAAATAATGCGAAAGCTGAAGGCAGTTTTGTTGAAGGTTATGGCGCAGACCTGCAAATAATAGATATGGATAGAAATGATAACCTGCGCGAGGTGATAGTAAAAGGCTACGGCTCAAGCGATCAGGCTGATATGCATTTCTATCAATTCATAAACGGAAAAATTGTTGAATGCGGAAGACTGCCCGGCAATTACGGAGTTGAATCAACCGGAAACAAAATATTGACCGAGCACGGCTGGATGGGATTCTGGGGAATTAAATTCAAATATAGGTTTGATACGAAGAATAAATCGCTTACCTTTGAGAAAGAAGATTTCTATGGTGTAAACATTGAGGCTACTGTTAAAGAAAGCTTCAAACTGTTGAAATACAGATATGACGATTCAGAAGTTTCTGCAGTATTAAAACCAGGAACAAAGATAACAATTGTGAAGTCAGATATTACTCCATCGTGCAATGAACAGGAGAATTACATGTATGATATGATGTGCGATTGGTATTATATAAAAACAGACGAAGGAAAAGCCGGGTGGTACAGGCTGGATAAATTCTATGAATTTGTTGACGGACTCATCTGGGCGGGATGAGCAAGTTGAATCGTGTAATGTGAAATGCGAATAACAATTTTGGCGAGTCTAAAGGAGGAGAGCACATCTTCTCTTTTTTTTGCGGCAGATTTAAAAGTACATTCAAAAAGCCCAAATTTATTGATATTATTGCAAAATGTTTTCATCGATGAAGCAAATGTTAAGGGAAGACCTGAAGCATATCGGCAGTGCATTTGTCAAAGTGTACCCGATGGCATTCAGGCGGTTATTCAGCCATTGGGAAATATCACTGGCCTGCCTGTTTGCAATTTTGTCATCGTTCTACCTTGATCCGGCAGTAAGGACCATTGTTGCAACTTACAAGAATTCAATAGTTAATTCGATTTATGATTTTGGCAGGTGGTACGGCAACGGCCAGCCTACTCTGTATGTTTTTTTGGGCGCGTATATAGGCGGATTAATACTCAAAAAATACCGGCTGCGTGAAACGGGACTTTTGGTTGGTGAGGCTTTTGTTTTTTCAGGACTGCTGACGCTCATTGCCAAGTCACTTTTTGGCAGGTGGCGGCCGTATACAAACCACGGTGATTTGGCGTTCTATGGGTGGAATTTTTCGAACAATGATATGTTCTCTTATTATTCAGGCCATGCCGCGGTTTCATTTGCGCTATCAACAGTACTTGCATCAACCACAAAGAATATCTACCTAAAATCATTTTATTACCTGCTTGCAGCTGTAACCTGTGTAAGCCGTATCTATCATAACCAGCACTGGCTAAGCGATGTTGTTACGGGAGCGATCATTGCTTACTTCATAAGCCGGGTACTTATTTCAATACACAATGAGCCGGAAACCGATTATTAAATCAGATTTCAAGAATAGATGACGGGTGAAAAAGTATTTCTGAGTGCAAGATGGGAGAATCTTGTACTTGTTACATACAGCGTCAAGCCAGAAGCGCTTGAAGCACATATGCCTAAAGGACTGACTGCCGATACTATTGACGGTAATGCATTTGTAAGCCTTGTCGCATTCGATTTTCTTGAGACAAGGATCAAAGGTATCAAAGTACCGTATCATGTTAATTTCCCTGAGATCAATCTGAGGTTTTATGTTAAGAATAAAGAAAAAAGGGGAGTTGTATTCATAAGAGAGTTTGTGCCAAGGGCGGCAATCCCGCTGGTTGCGAATCTAATTTATAATGAGAAATATAAAGCCATTAAGATGACCAGCAGTATAGCTAAAAAAGGCACGATTTTTCTGAATCATGCAATCAATTATAATAAGAAGAATTATAGTATAGACCTGGAGGCAGAAAATAATCCGCAATTACCGGCTATTAACTCTACCGAACATTTTTTTAAAGAGCATGAATGGGGTTTCGGAACTTCACGGGATGGCAAACCATTAGTATATAGAGTTGAGCATCCGTTCTGGGATATTTATCCCATTATAAAATTTAAGCATGACTTTGATTTTGGAGCAATTTATGGAGCCAAATGGGATTTTTTAAATCTGCTTGACCCATACAATATTACTTTTGCAAAAGGCTCTGAAGTGAAGGTTTTTTCCGGGAAGGAACTGAAATAAGCAATTTTTCAAGCGGTAAAGTTGTGTTTATTGAATAAATTTATTGCTAATTTATGGAAGCCTCTCAAGAACAACAGCTAAATTTTGCAGGAATCACTCAAAATATTACCTGATTTTACTGATCAAGCTATTAATGACCGCCTTAAGTTCATCAGGGCTGTGAACGCTCATCATAAGAACTCATTTGCCGAAGATGTCCTGACCGGGCTCACTTCTTATCCCAAAACGCTTCAGCCAAAATATTTTTATGATAGTCACGGCTCAAAATTATTTGAACAAATTTGCAGCACGCCGGAATATTACATCACCCGTACAGAATCATCAATCCTCAAAAAGTGTTCGTATCAAATGGCTGAACTTAATGTTGATAAGCAGGTTATTGTTGAGCTTGGAAGCGGAAGCTCGGTAAAGACGAAGTATATTCTTGACGCATTTATTAAGAACGGCCCGGTTACATATATCCCAATAGATGTATCGGAAATACTGCTTGATGGAGGAAAAAAACTTATTGAAGATTTTGAAGGCCTTAAAGTACAGGGGATAATCGGGGAATACGAAGAATCAATAGAATTAGTAAACGATCTGATCTCTGAACCAAAACTCATAATTTTCCTCGGTTCAAGTATCGGGAATTTTGATCTGACGCATGCAGGAAGTTTCTTAAATCACTTAAGTTGTAATATGCATGAAGATGATACGCTGCTTATAGGCTTTGATCTGGTGAAAGATGTTAATGTTCTCAATGCTGCATATGATGATGCCGGTGGTGTCACAGCCGGGTTTAATCTAAACCTGCTAAGCAGGATAAACCGGGAATTGATGGCAGATTTTGACCTAAGTGTATTTTCTCATAAAGCATTTTTTAATAAGGAAGAAAGCAGGGTAGAAATGCATCTGGTTTCAAACTGCCGGCAGGATGTAAATGTAAGCAGTTTAGGCAAGGTTATCCATTTTGAAGAAAATGAGACTATTCATACAGAGAATTCATACAAATTTACAGACAATATAATAAATGAACTTGCTGCAAACGCAGGGCTGAAAAAGATTGAAAAGTGGAAAGATGAAGATAATTATTTTGAATTATGTATGATGAAGAAGTGAACTGATAGACTATAAGTAGGTCAAACGCATGCGTTTGACAATAAGATGCTGCTGAGTAGTCAAAGGCTTGCCTTTGACCTGCATTTCTAGTTTTATTTATTCACTTAGCGCATCTGAATCCGCTAAGCAGCCACCTTTCGTGCGCTCTGAAGAAATTGCGGTATGTATTGCGAGTTGAATCTTTTGGAGTGCCGAATGACCCGCCTCTTAGTACTTTCTGATTTGAAAACCATTTATCGTTGTACTCTGCAAATCCCGTCTTAAATCCCGGGTAAGCTATGAATTCACTGCCTGTCCACTCCCATGTATCACCTATCATACCGTAACAGCCGTAAAAGCTCTTGCCTTTTTCATATGTGAATACATCAGCCGGTGACCAAATTCTCGATTCAAGCAAATTAGCATGGAAGTCTGTTGGTTCTTCATTACCCCACGGATAGAGCCGTTTGGTAGATTTATCTTCATCCCATGAGGCGGCTTTTTCCCACTCTGCTTCAGTAGGGAGCCTTTTGCCTGCCCACCTTGCATATGCATCGGCTTCAAAAAAGCTTACGTTGGTTACAGGTTCGTTCGGGAAATTTTCAATAAAGCGTTTACCTTTAAAATCACACCTGAACCAGCTTCCGTTTTCATCTTTTTCCCAGTACATGGGGGCATCAATTCCGTTTTGCTTAACCCACTGCCAGCCCTCATCAAGCCAGAATTTGTAACTTTTATATCCGCCGTCATTAATGAAATCAAGAAAATCGGAATTGGTAACGGGAGTGTTATCAATGTAATAATCATTCAGGTAAACTTTATGCTGCGGCATTTCCACATCATAGGCAAACTGGTCTTTCCATCTTAAAATATCAAATCCAAGTTCGTAAATACCACCGGGTATCTTTATCATTTCTTCCCTGGCGCTGTGACCGTTTGTGCCGGGAATTTTCTTTATCTCCTTTGGCTGATATTTATCCTGAAGCAGATGCTGCAGATCATATACCATCAGTTCCTGGTGCTGCCACTCGTGGTTAAAGGCAAGCATAAAATCCTTAAGTATATTAAGCTTGATGCCGGTTATATTAAAGAATTTTGCAGTTTCACGGTTTATGTAATTCCAGTATTCGATCGTTTCCTTAACCGTTGGCCTTGAGATCGTCCCGCGTTTACTTTTGTTGAAAGGAGTTCCGAAAGCCTGGTAATATGAATTGAGGTAAAAAGAATAATCTACTTTATACGGTTTGTAGTCCTTAAAATATTTTTTCAGAAGCTGGTCATAAAACCAGGTTACATGTCCCAAATGCCAGCGGGGGGGACTCATAAAGCTTTCACTTTGCACAACAAAATCTTCAATCTCTAGAGGTTCGCAAAGCTCAATTGTCATTCTGCGCACCTTGCGGAACATTGAGAAAATTTTATCTGACCCAACTCCCGAAAGAGAGTTTTCAATATCGCCAATATTCAGAACGCTCTTTTGATTATCCATTTTGATAAATTATTTGTAGTTTTACAGAAATGTTTTCTAATATACCAGTTAATACAGGAATTTAAAATTCAAATTTATTCTGAAATAAATGTTCAGTAGTTGATGATTGAACTCATAATTTCGAACAGGAGTATACTCAAGTTTTTTAACCTCACCCCGTCCTAACGGACACCCCTCTCCTATTAAGGAGATGGGGCAGGAGGTGAGGTTGCACGTAAGATATCAGCCAAATTTTCATATTACTATATGAACATCATCAGATTTGAAAATGTTTCGCACCGTTATGATGGAAAAGCCGCACTTAGCCGGCTTAGTTTTGGTATAGAAGATAATAAAATTACGGTCATTATTGGCAGAAGCGGCAGCGGTAAATCAACACTTTTACAAATTATTAACGGACTCATCAAACCAAGTGAAGGAAAGGTTGAAGTGTTTGATGCTCCTTTAAATTACAGTTCAATCAATAAAACCCGCCTGAAGATAGGTTATTCAGTACAGGGTACGGGACTCTTTCCACATATGAATGTTTATGATAATATTGCACTCCTTGGTAAAATAACAAAGCAATTGAGGCATGTTACGGAAACACGCTTAGATATGCTTATGAGCCTGGTAAATCTTGAGCCCGGGTTTAAGACGAAATACCCGTACCAGCTCTCAGGCGGCGAACAGCAGCGCGTTGGTATTTGCCGCGCTATGATAATGAATCCGCCGGTATTTTTACTTGATGAAGCTTTTGGAGCGCTTGATAATGCAACAAGAAACGAGATACACGCAGAGCTGCTTAACATGCAGAAGATCGAGCCGAGGGCAATAGTTCTTGTAACACACGACCTGGATGAAGCGCTTAAACTTGCCGATAATATTATGGTTCTTGAAAAGGGTGTCATACAGCAGTATGGATTGAAGGAAGAGGTTTTAAATAATCCCTCAAATGAGTTTGTAAAGAATTTTCTGAGGCAAAGGATCAATTGAAAAAAATATTCAAGATATTACTTCTTCTATTGATCATGCTTGGCAGTGTACTAAGCCCTGAACTCAATTCCCAGACTATCAGAGTTGGTGCAAAGCATTTCAATGAATCGTACATACTGGGAGAAATCATGTCACAGCTTCTTGAAGCAAACGGATACAGGGTTGAGCGAAATTTTAATCTTGGCGGAACTCTTGTTTGCTTTGAATCACTTAAGAATGATCAGATTGATGTTTACCCGGAATATACAGGCACAATTTCTGAAGCCATACTGAAATTAAGCGGTAAGTTACCGGATGCTGAACTCAGAGAGAAACTCAGATCAGAATATGACCTTGAAACCGGGGCCGGCTTTGGATTCAACAATACTTATGCTTTTGCAGTCAAGAAAAAAACTGCAGATAAGTATGGATTGAAAACCATTTCAGATCTTGCCTCTCATCCGGATATCAAAACTGCAGTCAGCTATGAATTCTTAAAGCGGAAAGATGGCTGGGAAAATCTTGCAGGCGTTTATGGATTGAAAATTGAGCCTAGCGGAATTGACCACGGCTTGGCTTACCAGGCGCTTGACGAAGGGAAAATTGAACTGACTGATGTTTATTCCACTGACGGAGAGATCCCTAAATACGATCTTGTAATCTTGAAGGACGACAAAAGTTATTTTCCGCAGTATATGGGAGTCCCTTTTTACCGCGTGCAGCTTGATGAGAAAGCAAAAAAACTTATCAACTCTCTTGGCGGATCGTTCAATGACAGCATAATGCAGTCACTAAATGCAAAAGTGCTTTATGAAAAGAAAACTTTTGCGGAGGTTGCAAATGAATTCCTCAGGTCTAAAGGACTTATCAGAAATGAATCAAAATTCGAAAATAGATCAGCAGCATCAGAAATACTGCAAAAGACACTCAGGCATCTTGAAATCACGGCTATTTCATTACTCATTGCAATAGCCATTGCAGTTCCGCTTGGCATAATGCTTTCTGTGTTTTCAAAACTTTCGAAACCGGTACTGTATATGACGGGATTGCTGCAGACAATTCCCTCAATTGCTCTGCTCGCACTCATGATACCGCTGTTTGGAATCGGACTGGTTCCCGCAGTTGCGGCACTTTTCCTGTATTCATTACTTCCCATTTTAAGGAATACTGCAATCGGGCTATTTTCTGTTGACCCGGTTATACGTAAAGTTGCAACCGGCATGGGTCTTACCATGCGGCAAAGGCTAAGGTATGTTGATATTCCAATAGCCATGCCGACAATTTTTGCAGGGATCAAGACTGCCGCTGTAATAAATATCGGTACTGCAACTCTTGCTGCATTTATCGGGGCTGGCGGGCTAGGTGAATTTATAGTGACCGGACTTGCCTTAAATGATACTTCGCTAATTCTCAAAGGTGCGATACCTGCAGCGCTGCTTGCAATAATTACAGAATTCCTTTTTGAGCTTCTTGAAAAGCTATTGATACCAGAGCATTTGAAACAAAAACTAAGCACTTAAACTTTTTATGATAGAACACAATTACGCGCTTTATATAGTCATCTGGTTAGCAGCAACTGTTTTTGCTATTTGGTTTGTCAGGTTCATTTCGAGGAAGATGAAGGATACCGAAGACAGACAGACTAAAAACTCGCTATTTACTATTTTAATAATTATAGCTTTCCCGCTATGGCTGGTTACTGTAATATGGCCTGTGATATTTATTATTGGAGATAAGAACATGGAGCCGCTCTACAGGTACACATGGCTTGGATTAATTGGAGTGTTCTTAATTTATTTTGTTTTAAAACAAAGAAGCGGGAAACCCTCAAATGCACAACACTGATAACCATGCAAGAATATCCGCAAAAGCTGTAATAATTCAGGATGGAAGATCACTGGTTCTAAAAAAAAAGGACAGTGATGGCTTCTTCCTTAATTTACCGGGCGGCGGACAGGAACATGGTGAGACTATTGAAGAAGCGCTGGTAAGGGAGTGCAAAGAGGAAATATCCGCAAAAGTTAAGATGAAAAAATTATTGTTCATCAGAGACTATATTGCAGTCAATCACGAAGTAAAGGAACATGCTGAAAAGAATATTCATCATGTAGAACTGATGTTTCAGGCTGATATTATTGAAGGAACTCCGGAATCAGGTATCTCACCGGATGTGGGACAACTTTCGGTAGAATGGCTGGATTTGAAAAATATTTTGAGTGAGAGATTGTACCCAAGAGCTATTCGCTATTATCTAAATAAAATTGATTCCATCAAAAGCGCGATTTATTTAGGCGATGTGAATTGATATTTTGATTTGCAGGCAAATGGCTGCAAACTTTTGTTCAAAGCCGGATTTTAGATTCATCGGTTGTTTTTAGCAGAAGCTAGTGAACTTCGTTCACTTGTCAGATCTGTCCGCGGGAATCCGCTCCTTCGGAGAGGACCTGACACGACGATATGAAGTTTGAGAATCAATTTAACACACCCTGGCTCTTCGATCCACCCCTCTCGAGAGGGGAATATTAATCAGTGCAATCCTTTAATCAGTTGAATCAGCGATCTTCATGCAACAATCATAAAGAGCCAGGTAAGTTATGGCACATAAAAAAAGCGGGTTAAGAAACCCGCTCAATAATTTGAACTGAAATTATGCCATCATTTCTTTGACGGTCTGGTCAAAAATATTATGTCTTTCTTTGCCGATCTTTTCCTGTATCTGCATTAAACCCTGTATTAGTGCATCCGGTCTTGGCGGACAGCCGGCAACGTAAACATCAACCGGCAGGAACTGGTCAATACCCTGAACAACTGAATAACTCCGGTACATTCCCCCGGATGAAGTGCAGGCACCCATTGCTATACAGTATTTTGGCTCGGGCATCTGGTCCCATATTTTCCTTACAACCCACGCCATTTTGTATGTAACTGTCCCGGCTACAATCATTAGGTCTGATTGCCTTGGCGAAAAACGGAATACTTCAGAGCCGAATCGTGATGCGTCAAATCTTGAGGCTGCAAATGCCATCATCTCTATTGCACAGCATGAAATTCCCATTGGCATCGGCCAAACGGAATTCTTTTTTGCCCAGCCAAGTATATCACTAATCTTTGTTGTGAAAAATCCTTCGCTTTGCAAACTTGAGTTTAGATCTGACATTTAATTTTTGATTTCTTTTTCTGCTCTAATTTTAATATACAACCTTTATTAAGAGATACTAATTCCATTTTAATGCGCCTTTGCGCAGCATATAAAAATACCCAATAAGCAGTAATCCAATAAAAACAAGCATTTCTATAAGTGCATAGGTGAGCAACACCCCGTCAAAAGATTTGAATGCAACTGCCCACGGATACATAAATACTATTTCAATATCGAACAAAATGAAAAGCATTGCCACCATATAGTATTTGACAGAAAATTTTGAGTGAGCAGATCCATATGGCTCAACACCGCTTTCGTAGGTCGAGAGCTTTTCGGGATTTGGCATTCTGGGACCCAGTATCCTTGAAACAATAACATTTATGACGGCAAATGCAACAGCACCGCTCATTAAGATCAATATTGGTACGTAAGTTTCTAGCATATACAAAAATAACTAAATTAAAAATTTATTCAAAACCATTTAAAATACAGTGATTCATTGATCAAACTCCTGTTCAATAGAAGAAAAAAATCAGCCACGAATTTCACTAATTTCACTTATTGCTGATCAGTGTACTAATAATTTGTGGCGTCAGATATTCATCTGACGAACGTCAGGTAAACACCTGAGGTCACCTTTCAATAAACAATTATGGGATGATCTCAAACGTTCGATAGTTGTGTAAGGTCCTCTCCAAAGGAGTCTTACCAACAGACCTGACACACAATGATTTTGGATTTTAACTAATATAAAATCCTTCAATAATATCCTTATACTTTTCTTCTATCACTTTTCTTTTCAATTTAAGAGTTGGCGTCAATTCTCCTCCTTCAATGGTAAAAGGTCTTTCAAGCAGCGCAAACTTTCTTACCCGTTCATGTTTTGCCAAGGGCTTTTGGAATTGCTTTATTTCAAGGTCGAAAGTTCTGATAATTTCTTCATTTGATATAAGTTCATTAAGACTCAAATCATTTAATTTCAACTTATCCGCAGTTTCGCGGAGCTTGTCCAAATCAGGCACAACAAGCGCGCTTACAAAATCTTTATCATCTGAGGCAAATGTTATGACCCGGTCAATAAGATCTGATCTTTGCAGTGTATCTTCAATATGAGTCAATGAAATGTATTTGCCAATTGAGGTTTTGATCAAAGTTTTTTTTCTGTCAGTAATGGCAAGGAACCCATCTTTATCAATAACTCCTATATCACCCGTATGCAGCCAGCCGTCTGCTATCATTTCATGGGTTTCTTTATCGTTGTGATAATAACCCTTCATTACATTATCTCCCTGCACAAGGATTTCTCCGTCAGCCGCAATTTTTACATTGACGCCTTCAAGCGGGGGACCCACGGAGCCGAATTTATTCCGATCAACCCTGCTGACTGAAATAACCGGAGATGCCTCTGTCATGCCGTAACCCTGCAGTATCAATATACCTACTGAATCAAAGAACTCGGCAATATCTTTATTTAGCGCAGAGCCCCCTGAAATGAAGAACTTAATGCTTCCGCCGGTTTTTTCTCTTATGGCTCTAAATACTTTTTTATCTGCAACACGCCATAAAATATTCTCTTTGTTAGTGCGGTACTTCATCCCTGTTTTAAGGGCGCGCTTTGTAATGAACCTCTTCAATCCGGAAAGCGATTCAATATTTTTCATCACGCGAGAATAAATTCTTGTGAAGAGCATTGGTACTGCAAGAACGATTGTCGGCCTGGCTTCAGTCATATTAACCGCAAGGCGGTCAATATTTTCAGCATAATATATCTGTGCTCCTTTGGATAGCGGTACATAATAACCGCCGGTTCTTTCATAAGTATGAGCAAGCGGCAGAAATGAGAGGAAGCGGTCAGTTGAATCAACCGGGAAAGAATCAGTGCACTGCTTTATGTTTGCAAGAACATTCCTGTGGCTCAGGCAAACTCCTTTTGGATTACCTGTAGTGCCTGAGGTATAAATAATAGTAAAGAGTTCTTCCGGGTCTGTTTTTTTTGAACACTCCTCAAAATATTCATCTGCTTTTTTCTCATCATAAGGAACTTTGCCATGAATGATCTCGACATAAATCAGGTCTTCAAAGTTTACAGTATGTTCCGCTTCGTTTAAAAGTTTATTGTAAATTATAATTTTCTTTAAGTGTGGGAGCTCACTAAAGACTGCGTTTACTTTTTCATACATCAGTTTTGTTGAAACAAAACATATTTTGCTTTCAGAATGCTCCAGTATGTATTTGATCTGCTGGGAAGTCATTGTTGGGTACACCGGGACACTTACCAGCCGGTTAGAAACACAGGCAAAATCTGAGATTACCCATTCAAATCTTGATTCGGAAATTATTGCGGCTTTATCTCCGGGCTTCAATCCAAACCCCGAAAGTGAATGTGAAAGATGGTAAACCAGTTCTTTGAGCTTCTTTCCCGATAATGAGGTGTAACTGCCGGTTTGGGCGGAATTACTTCCGGTGCCGTTGGTTCCTTTTTCTTTCCAGAATATTGCAGGATTGTTTCCGAAGAGGCCGGTAATATATTCAAAAAACTCGGAAAAATTTGAATAGTTTTCGTTCATATCTATGAATGCAAAATTACAAAAAAAATGCTTATTAAAATATGGCAGGAGAAATGTTGGTTATGGAGTGCTGTAAATAAGTATTAGTCCCTTAATTTTCAGAAACCCTTTATTCCCACGGATGAATCCGTGGTATTAAAAGTTTTTGTTGTTACGTCAGGTATTTACCTGACGTGCGTCAGATGAATATCTGACGCCACTAAATGGATATGTCCCGCAAGTTTATATTGATACACTTACAATAAGGGCTTTAGCCTCCTAATTTCAGAAACCGTTGAAACGGTTTTGAAGAAAATGTTTTTTTAATTTTCCCACGGATGAATCCGTGGGCTAGGTTGACTTATCATAAAACAATCGGGAAAAATTTTCTTTTGAGAATTGAGACTAAATCTGTAATTTCGTAGAATTAATTCTTGAATATATGAAATACTTAGTATTGATTTTCGTTTTGTGTTATAGCATAAACGCGCAGGTTGTGAATATTGAATCCAAGAGGATGAGGACAGATACAACGGGCTGGAGTGGCTCTGCTGAGGCTGACTTTCAGCTTTCCAAATCCACAGAAGAAATATTTGATCTAGGCGGTATGCTGCATTTTCAATACAAAGGTAAAGATGATCTCTGGCTATTTTTGAATGAATTTCGTTTCATAAGAGGCGCAGGCACAGATTTTGTTAATTCAGGTTTTGCACATGTGAGATATAACCGCAAAGTCACAAAAGAACTGTTAAGGTGGGAAGCGTTCGTGCAGTACCAGTATAATAAATCTCTTGATGTTGGTTTAAGGGGACTCGCCGGCACGGGACCGAGATTTAAAATATATGACTCAGATAAATTCCGGGCATATGCCGCAGTATTATATATGTTTGAGTACCAGGAATCAGTAGATAAAAGTATAATAGAGCACAATCACCGCTCAAGCAGTTACTTAAGCATAACTGTTAATGTAGGGAAAATTGAATTCAGCAATACAACTTATTTTCAGCCAAATTTAAAAAACCTTAAGGATTACAGAATTGCTTCGCAAAGTGATGTTAAATTCGAGATATTTGAAGATTTCAATTTCAAGACCGGGTTTTCTTTCAGGTATGATACAGCTCCTTTTCCCGGAGTACCCAAAACAACTTACTATTTAACCAACGGTTTGGAGTTTGAGTTTTGATATCATTTGGATCTAGCCTGTATTTATTATAATTTTTCATAACTTTCCAACAAAAGCAAAGCTTTAGCCACGAATTGCACGAATTAAGCGAATTTTGATAGATTTCGTGAGTGAAAATTTAGAATGAGACCTGCAAAATTTAGAGCTTAATAAGTTGGTTCAGGAATTGCCGAAATGTAGATGGTTTTTCCAAATGCCATTATTAAATGTGCAAAAATGATTATGTATTTATTCAATAAAATTAATCTTGTTTTTTTCCAAATATGTCCTATATTTGTTGTAAAGTAATTTGATAATCATCAAAAATCACTCAATAACAACTTAATAAGGCCTATCGAAATCTCTACATTTCTTAGTTAAACTAAAATTCCACAGCTTGCGTAAACTAAAATATTTTTTACTACCCCTTTTTCTCGGGATACTCATGTACTCATGCGAAAAAGAGAACTCAAATGTTATAGATCCTATACTGAATATTCCACGTTTGGATTCGGTTAGTTATAGCCCCAACAGTTTTGATACTTCACATATTGTAATTAACCTGAGGGCATATGTGACTTCAATTGATCCGGTTGCATATGTTACAGCAAATATATTCAATCCGTTTGGGTTGCAGGATAGCACAGTTCAGCTAACGTTCAACGGCAGCTTTTATGAAGGTATTTATAACAGGATTCTGCCCTGCTGGCTGATAGGTAATTACAGGATCGAATTCACTGCTTCAACAACATCGGGACTTTCGAGCAATACTATTACTGAAAACTTTGGAGTCACAAATACTAACAGCGCAAAACCGCTTATCAGCATTATTTATTTTCCGGATTCCCTGAGGAGGCCCTCCGGTAATCCCGGAGATACACTGACTCTGGCATTTCTGAAAGTGCAGACTTCTGATCCAAACGGGCCGTGTGATATGCTAAGTGCGTTCTTTAATTCTGTCAGGCCAGATGGCACATCCAGCACAAACAATCCTTTTTCGATGTTTGACGATGGAGATGTATTTCCTTTTCATTGCGATACGGTTGCAAATGATGGAAAGTATTCCCTGCTAATTGGTATAGACTCGGGTGCACAGTTAGGCAATTACACTTTTAAGTTCAATTCAAAAGACAGGTCTAATGTACTAAGTGATACCTTGATAAAATTCATACATGTCTATCCATAATTCCAATATGAAAAAACTACTAGTAATATTACTGATAATATCCTCTAAGATTGTTGTGTCCCAGATCAGTCCGCTTGAATACCGGATTGTGAAAGAGGAATATAATAAATTCAAGCCCTCTAAGATCACTCAAAAAGGCTACAGGACGGGTGAAGTTGTATCTGTAACACCAATTACAAATCAGACCATTATCTCTAATTTTATTTCTGATGTGATCACCGTCAGCAATCCAAACGGCGATACTGTTTGGTTCGGCACGGGAAAAGGAATTGCGCGTACAACAAACCTTGGTATTTCATTCCAGAACTTCTACGGCACAGAACCATTTGGTGATGATGATGTTTCTGGTCTGGCAGTTTATAAAAACTGGGTTGTTGTTGGTACGGCCTATTCGCAGAAAATTGGGGATGATTACGTAGCAACCGGAAGCGGTATAAAAGTTTCATCAGATTACGGCGCTACATGGGCAGCATATCCCCAGCCGGTTGAACCAATGGATAGCGCTTCGGGCACTTTCATCAGTTATGGCGCAAATCTTATTTCCGCACTTGCAGTTGTGGTTGATGAGCAGAATCTTTCATATGATATACTCATAACAAAGAAGAACACAACCTCAGATACAATTGTAATTTGGCTTGCCTCATGGGCAGGGGGAGTGAGGAAGTCAACAGATTTCGGAAGAACTTTCACACGTGTACTGATGCCGCCTGATAATCTGGATAGCATTTACCCGGGCGGAACATATACTTTCCAGTATAACCCAAGAGATAATGGAAATCACAAAGGCTTTTCACTCACAGCAGCGAATGATTCCACAATTTATGCCGGAACTTCGGCAGGGATAAATAAATCAACCGATTGGGGAGTAAGCTGGAAGAAATACAGGTATGGAAATACCGGTTCAGGCAATGGTATATCAGGTAATTTCGTTGTAGGATTGAAAGTTCAAAGATACGGAAATAAGGAAATTTTATGGGGAGCTACTAATCCGGGTGAAGGTGAAACTAATAATGCAGGGCAATTCAGCGGATTAAGTTACACAACAAACCAGGGTGCGACTTGGGGCAATACGCTTGAGCAGGGACTTTTTTCGCATAATATGGGGTTTAAGGATTCAATAGTGTATGCAGCAACAGATTTTGGCGTATGGCGTGCTTACTTTACACCGCCAAATTTTAGCTGGAGCAAGCCTTCAATAATTTATGATGAAACAATACGCGACCAGATAAGAACTGACCTGTTTTATGCTGTTGATTCGCAGGGTGATTCTGTTTGGGTGGGAAGCGGAGACGGGCTTGCAAGAACTACTGATACACTGACAAGTCCGTGGGTTGGCAAATGGAAAATATTCCGCGCATACAGGAATATTACTTCAACCAATGAAACTTATGCTGCTCCAAATCCATTTTCACCGGATGATGAAGTATGCAGGATATATTTCAAGACAGGGAAAACATCGGCATCGGTAACAATAAAGATATTTGATTTTGCAATGTTCCCTGTAAGGACTGTTTTACAGAACGCTCAAAGGAGTACAACTGATGTTCTATGGACTTCATGGGATGGCAAACGCGATGACGGAATCCAGGTAAGCAATGGCGTTTATTTTTACAGGCTGGAAATCGATAAAGATGAAACCGTTTGGGGTAAAATACTTGTGCTGCAGTAAAATGTTAATCCGGAATGAAAATTAATTATCTGAAAAGTGTTTTTTGGGACTATCCTGATCTAAATTCAGAAGAGAGTGTACATAATATAATTAATTCGGGTAATAGTGATAAGCTTAAATGGGTATTGAGCAGGTTCCTAGAGCATGGCAGAGTTATTGATACACTGACTTTCTTTAATATCAAAGATATCAGCAAATCTATAAATGAATTAAAGCTTAAAAAGGGTACAAGAGAAAAGTGGAACAGACTAATTGAAGTTTATGGAAAAGATTAGCGAGGATATTAGCTGTTATGCAAGACCGGAACAAAGAAATCTTTTGATTGAGCTTTCTTCAAATGATAACATCAGAAACAATTTTTTTTTAACAGGCGGCACTGCACTATCAGTTTTTTATCTTCATCATAGAATTTCAGATGATATTGATCTTTTTACAAATGAAAATATTGATCTGAATGAACTGGATTTTTGGATACTCAGAAAATGGAAAGATGCAGTTAAAACCAACGTCTCGGAATTTATGCTTTCATATTTGATAAATAATGTAAAGGTTGATCTGGTCATGGATCATTTGGCAAACAGAGAATCAAGAGTGAAATATCTTTTTGATAATACGTTTATGCATATTGATAATTTAACTAATATCTCATCTAATAAGCTTTGTACTCTTGTTAGCAGATCTGAAATAAAGGATTACATTGATTTCTATTTCATTTGCAGAAATAAATCAAATGATGAATTGCGAAGAGTGTACGAAAATGCTAAGCTTAAGGATAGAGTGTTTGAGGATTTTCCTACCGCCGCATATCAAATAGAAAAAGGAACTGAGTATATTACAGGAAACTACGACATGATGCCTGCATTAAAATTAGAAATTAACAAACCCGAAATTGAAAAATTTTACAGGGATTTGACTCAAAAAATATACAGTAATTTTAATTGAAATTTCTATCATTAATATTTATAATCTCTTTGTTCGGCTGTTCTGCCAAAGGCAATCATGAATATAATTCAATTGTCTCATATTCAAAAAATGAAGTCATTAAGTTTCCGGATTTCACACTTGAGTTCACTGGCACCAGAGATGAAAAGAAAATGTTCCCGAACGGGAACAGCATCAATTTCAGATTTTATGATTTTAAGATCACTTTCGGAAGTGAGACAAAAATTGTAAGCTGGTCATCGGGAACAGGTGATATTGCTCCGCTGCCTTTCGAAGCCGGCGGAAAGAAATTCGAGCTTGAGCTTTCAAATTCAGAAAGCCTGAACAAAAAGCTCAGCGAAAACGAACTTGTAATTGTTAAAAAGTAATTCATAATGAAAATACTAAAAATAGCCGTTATATTAATTGCCCTTTTATCTGTGGATTCATTCGCACAGCTTTCCGGATTGCCCGGAGCTTTTACACGTATGGGATTTAATGCGAGGGGTATCTCCATGGGAAATGCAATGACATCGGTAAGTACAGGTGATTTAAGCGGTTTATATAACCCCGCCAGCTCATCTCTGCAAAACGAACATTTGATAAATTTAAGCTATTCTTTCCTTTCGCTGGATAGAAGACTGAACTTTGTTAGTTATACAAAGAATTTCAAATTGCCTAACCAGAATGAAGGCGGCGCCGGAATTACTTTTGCTTGGATAAATGCCGGAGTTGGCAAAATTGACGGACGCGATCTTGATGGATTTTCCATTGGCGAGCTTTCAACCAGCGAAAATATGTTTCTTTTTGCGCCATCTATCAGGGTATCACCGCAGTTTTCGGCGGGCGTTGGCTTCAAGCTTTACCTTTCGAAATTGTATGAAGGGATAAAATCCACATCTTTCGGATTTGATCTTGGAGTTATGTACAAGGCAAGCAATAAATTGAATTTCGGGCTTACCATAAAGGACATAAATTCAAAGTATGAATGGAACACAACCGAAGTTTATGGCCAAAACGGCAACCAGACAAAGGAAAAATTCCCGCTCCTTTACACTCTCGGAGTATCTTATAACCTTCCGAAAGAATTCGGAATCGTTTCGGTTGATTACGAGACCAGCAATAAGAAATCGAATATTGTACGAATTGGAGCGGAGATTAGCCCGTTAAAGGATATTAAATTCCGCGCAGGAGTTGACAGGTTTAATTTCAGCGCTGAAGATAAGATCGGCGGCTCACGTCCTACAATAGGACTTGGTTACCAGAAATCATTTAAAAGCTACATTGTAGGCTTGGATTATTCGTTTGTAATGGAGCCATATACTCATAATCCGTTTCAGACATTAACGGCTGTTATTAGGTTCAAATAATCATTATTTTAGCAGCAGCTTAAAAGCGCAGCATAATTTAGAAAAGAAAATCAAAATATTTGAAAAGTATAGGTAAAGTAATAGCCTTTTTAGCAATAAGCATATCGCTTGTTAACGCGCAAAATGACGGCTCAGGAAATACGGGTCTTGCATTCTTGAAGCTTGGAGTAACGTCGCGCTCGATCTCGCTAGGTGAGGCAGTTGTATCATCAGTGAACGATGCTTCTGCAACTCATTATAATCCTGCGGCATTATTTAACGGCTCAAGGGTTAATATGACCTTCATGCATAATAAGCAGGTGCTGGGAGTAAGGACTGAATTTCTTGGCGCAAAAGTTTCATTCAAAAAAGTCGCATTTGGATTCAGCATAAATAATACTGCCGTTGATGATATTGATATTCGCGAAATACCGGGCGAACCGCTCGGGCAATTCAATGCGCAGAATCTTTCTATAGGCCTTTCTGTGGGTTACAGAGTGAATGAAATGATTACGGTTGGATTGACCGGAAAATTCCTGTATGAGAAGATCTATGTTGATAATGCAAGCGGTCTTGCATTGGATATCGGCGGTCTGTACAAAAAGGATATGCTTTCGGTTGGGGCCTCAATTTCCAGTCTTGGCTCGATGAGTGATCTGAGGAATGCCCCGACTAAACTTCCGGCTTCGATCAGGTTCGGCGCATCTTATGTAATACCCGTACTTGGACTTAATTCATTGCTTACTGTTGGCGCAGATGGATATAAAGTTTTAAGCGGTGGGAAGTTTCATGTAAATGGAGGCGCAGAATTTCTGTATAAGGAGTTTCTGGCTCTCAGAGTTGGATATCAATCCGGTTATGAAAACAAATCAATTACAACAGGTATTGGGCTGAAATATAAAGCATTCAATCTTGATTATGCTTTTGTGCCTTACAAATATTCGCTTGGATCAAGTCATACAATAACACTTGGTACAAATTTTTAAGTGACCCGTAGGTCAAAGGTCCCGCAAGCGGGATTTCGTTTACCCCGGCAAGCCGGCAAACTCAACGCGCTATTTAATTTTGCTTTAATTATCCGGAATGAATGGTAGTAATACAGTACGAAAAAAAACATCTGGAGGAATGGGAAGATTTCACAGCTTCCTCAAGTAACGGGACAATTTTCCATACCCGCAAGTTTCTTTCTTATCACCCTGCTGATAAATTCAAAGACAATTCATTAATTTTCAGAGAAGAAAAAAAGATCACAGCTATATTTCCTGCAATAGAAATTGAGCGGGATGGACTACGCACATTATGGTCGCATATGGGCGCATCATACGGCGGATTTGTTCACAAAGAGAATTTGGGAATTAAGCAGGCATTTGATCTTACTCAGAATCTGATTGACTACGCTTTGAAAGAAAAGTTCGAGAAGATAGTTGTAACAAGTGTTCCGGTTGTTTACCAGAAAAGATACAACCAATATCTTGATTTTGCCTTCATCAAAAACGGTTTCAACTATCTTAAAAGGGAAGTTACAAGTGTTATTACTTTAGATACTGATGAGGATAATGTGATGAAGCTCATTAAGCCGGAAGCAAGAACCTCTATTCGAAAGGCTGAGAAACTTGGAGTGGTGATAAAGAAGTCGAATGATTTTGAAGAGTATTATGATATACTCAAAAGCAATCTAGCAATGCGGCATAATGTACAGCCTGCACATACGCTTGAAGAGATCTTAAGGCTAAAAGAGTTATTCCCGCAGAAAATTCAGCTCTACGGCGCATACCTTAAAGGCAAAATGATAGCAGGAGTGATTAATTTCTACTGCAATGACAAAGTTGTGCTTGTATTTTATATTAGCCATAACCAGGAATATCAGCAGTACAGGGCTGTGAATCTATTGTTTTATACCATAATGAAAGATGCAATCAGCCGAGGACTTGGGTTTTTGGATTTTGGACTGTTTACTGTAAATATGGATCCGAACTGGGGACTTGGTAAGTTCAAAGAGAGTTTTGGAGCAAGAGGAATATTAAGAGATTCGTTCCAGTGGCAGTTTACATCGTGAAGTTTACCTCACCCCTCTACGAGTCCTCAGACTCGAAGAGTCGTGGACCAGCCCCTCTCCTGGATGCACTGCCCCCCAAAAAGAGGACAGAAAAATAATAGGAGATAGGTTATATTAAAGGGGGTAAGAAATGAAAAGAAGTAACACCAAGAGATATAATACAGCATTTAGGCTGAAAGCAGTAAAACTTAAACTGGAGTCAGGTTATTCGCTTAAGGCAGTAGCGGAAGAGCTTTGTTTAACGGATACAAAGCAAATACGTGAGTGGTTACGTAGATATAACGAGCAAGGTGAAAACGGCC
>JAIOIK010000095.1 GCA_019912545.1 Ignavibacteria bacterium
AAAATATCAAAGATCAAATACAGGAATCTTACAAATGCCCGTGGGCGTGGGTTGAGTCCGGCAGCAGCCGGACGAAATCACGTTAAGGCGCCTGCCTGCCGCAGGCAGGGGATTAACCAATGAAATTTATCCGCCAACTGGTCGATAAATCGACTCATTGAGCAGATTAATGCGCCTTTTGCTAATTTACAAAAATATTCAAATTTAGATTTATTAACAATGTAAGAAAAATTATGAATGTGTACAGTATTCCCCGCGGTTATTTCTCTGACACATTTCATCGCTAAATATTTGGCATTATGAATCTATTTTCTATATATTTGATATGAATTTCTAAAATATGAGACATAAATGGAAGTCCTTGGTAAAAAGATCATAACAAAAGAAATAATTTTTGCAATATCTACTGTTATTGTATTCGTATGTTTGTTCTTCATAATGCTGGGTGTATTCCGTAAAGATATTGAAAAAGTGCCAATGGCTAATTTTGACCAGAGTGAAACTAACCCCGATCATGTGTAATAGACTATTCAAATAACAGGTATAGACCCCGTAAAAGGCGATATGCAGGTAAGGATAATTCCTGAACCCAAAGGCAGTTTATCTGAAGACAGCATATCACTTTCAAGGGATATTACTATTTATACCAACAGCAACACGGGCAAGAATGAATTTGTTTTCAAAAAATAAAAAGAATGAGTCCGTTTGAGATAACTGCCGAGATGTTTGACGGATTTGTAATGGAATATCCATACGATAATCACAAAGCTGAACTTAAACTTGGAGTTTACAGTATGGATAAAGATAGCCTTTGCAAAACCGTGATGACAGGAATTTCTCTTGTCAAAAAAACAAATTGTATTTCATCTGTTAACGGTTACAAAGTGGTATCTGCAGTAGAGGATATATCTGTCCCACTGGTTTTGAGACAGCCTCTTCTTTATTTATGTACTCTTATTGTGATTTTTCGAAATTCCGGTAACTATCGGATCCTCATGCGGGCATCCAGAATACTGCATTTTTCTTTTTCGCTGAAGAAAACAAACGGGTTCAAATCTATTTCGATGAATTCCGGAAAGTCATTTGCAAGCTGCGAAAGCCTTAAAAGTGATTCCTTTATGTACTCAATATTGATAGCTTCTTTCCCGCGCACTCCTTTAAGGATTGCGCTGCTTTTTATTGAATTTATCATATACGCAGCTTCAGTGTCAAAGATCGGGACAAGCTTGAAATTTACGTCTTTAAATATTTCTACAAATATTCCGCCCAGCCCAAACATTATCATTTTACCGGCCTTTTCATCAGTGGTAATTCCAAGGATTGTCTCAACCCCGCCTGTTACATATGGCTGTATTAAAAATGTCTCGAACCCGTTTAAAACATTATTCTTTTCCAGGCTTTCAATTATTCTCTTTGCAGAGTTTACAAGTTCATGCTCGGTATGAATATCAATTTCAACTGCACCCATATCGGATTTATGCACAAGGTTTTTACCCATTGCTTTTATGACTACCGGATACTTAAGCTTGGGAGCAATTTCGAGCAGCTCTTCAATAGATTGCGCATATGTTGAGTGTATAACCGGTAACCCGTATGCACTTAATATCTTGTGTACATCTTCAAAATCAAGATAAATACCGGAGGTTCCCCTGTAATTCAACAGGATCTTTTTTACAATACTCTTGTTAGAATCAAATTTAATAATGTTCCCCGGTGCTGCTTCTTTCCAGAGCTTATAATTGTATAATCTTGAAATAGTTCTTGCGGCATTTTCTGGGAAGCGGTACAAAGGAGGATGTTCAGGTGATACTTCCTTTAGTTTTGGGATAATATCATCCTGTGACATTAACACAAGTGTAACGGTTTTATTTGTATTCTTAACAGATCTGCAAATAGCTCCTGCAATTTCAAGAGTATCAAGCATAAGAGGCGGGCCAAGAACTATGATCAAAGAATCGATATTCTTGTCTTCAAGCATGATCCTTGCTGCTTCGGAATACATCACAGAGTCAGCAGGCGGAAGCAAATCCACCGGATTAAACACTGAGGCTTCTTTAGGAGCGATTGCACGAAGCTTCTCCTGCGTTCTTTTATCTAATTCGGGAATTAACAGTCCATTATTGGTGCATTCATCAACAGCCAGTATTGCAGGGCCGCCTGCATTAGTCAAAATTCCAACCCTGTTGCCCAAAGGCAGCTTCGCGCGGTCAAATGCCTTTGCAATATCAAACATCTCATCTGTTGAGCTTACCCTGATGACTCCTCCCTGTTCAAGGAAGGCATCAACAACAACATCATTGCTTGCAAGTGCGCCTGTATGTGAAGAAGCAGCCTTCATTCCTGCAGAGGTTCTTGCTGATTTAATTACGATAACCGGTTTTGTTTTGGTAATCTCTCTTGTCAGTTCCATGAACTTCCGCGGATTTCCAAAAGACTCCAGGTAAACTGTAATTACTTTGATGTCGTCGTTGTTCCACCAGTACTCCAGAATGGTATTCCCCGAAACATCCGCCTTGTTGCCGA
The DNA here is from genome assembly GCA_019912545.1 of Ignavibacteria bacterium. GTDB lineage: Bacteria > Bacteroidota > Ignavibacteria > Tepidaquicellales > OLB5 > OLB5. The sequence goes on from JAIOIK010000095.1 coordinate 2,524, forward strand.
TACTGATAAACTGGGCAAGCCCGATATCATTTTGCTCGACAGTCTTTAAAACAGCAGCACCCAATGCTCCGCTTTGAGATACAAAACCTATTCCGCCGTGGATCGGTTTGCCAAGCACAAAAGTTCCGTTAAGTTTAACAGAAGGATTAGTGTTAATAATACCCATGCAATTGGGTCCAACAAGGCGCATGCCGTATTTCCGTATCTTTTCAACTAGTTTTTTTTCTATCTCAGCGCCTTCTGCACCGGTTTCTTTAAATCCGGCAGTTATCACAACAACTGATTCGATCTTCTTGACGGCGCAATCATCAATTGCCGGAAGGACGAGATCCCGCGGAAGCATTAATATCGCAAGATCAATGTCATCCGTTATGTCTTTAATTGTTCTGTATGATTTGATGCTATGGACAGAGTCAGATTTTGGATTAACCGGAAATATCTTGCCGTTATACCTGTAGTTGATCAGATTATTTACAAGCTCGTAGCTTAAACTTCCTTCTTTTGATGAAGCTCCTATTATTGCTATTGAAGTGGGGTAGAAGATCTTATCAAGTGGGCTAAGCATAAAACACTTTCTTTCATATGTAAAGCTAATTAATTAATTCTGCATCGTACCCTGCGCCAATTATTGCATTCAAAACCGCTTGTCCATCAGTTTTTGATTCATCCAGAACAACTGTAATAATTTTGTCTTCCAGATTTATATCAAGCTTTATGATCCCTTCAATCTTGTTGATTGCCTTTGTAATGCTCTGTTTGCAGGCCTTGCAGCTCATCTCTGAACATTTTATTGTAATTGTCTTTTCGGCTACTAAAACGGTCTCTCTCATATCATTTGAATGTAAATTATTTTTGAAAATAAAATTGGAGTAAACAAAGTTTACCGTTAAGGAAAGTACAAAAATTATTATATAAAGTTTTTTCATTTCACCTCAGGCAGATAGTATGTAAAACTTATGTTGAATGCTGTTGAACCCTGTGCGTTCATACCAACATTATCACCGGGCAATCCCATTTTCACAGAAGTTGTGATCCTGAAAGGCACTGATGGATAGTAAGTATAAGCTAAAACAAGGTTAGTGCTTCTTTCATTTGAATTTGCAGATTCTGTTGATTTAATTTTGTAATTGCTTTGCATAAATCCCGCTGCAGTAAGTGATACAGCATGCCAGCTGTTGAAAATATAATTAGCAGTAAGCGCATAATTGAATTTCTCACCGGGCTGTTTGCGGAAATCTGATCCCAGCGGAATTCCAAAATAACTGTCATACTTTTTTTCAAAGCTATGCTGCCAGCTTAGATCAGCAAGGACCTGCAGTTTAGATTTGATGATACTTTTTGTTAAAGATACTCCAAGTGTTGTTGAATAGAATCCTTTGCCGGTTATATCAACATCGTTTTCTGCTGTTTCTTCAGATTTCCCTGTTGGCAAATTTAAGCCAAAAGTTATTGCAAGGTAGGGAAGTGACTTATCAAGAATTAATTTTTTTCCCGATTTTTTAGGTTGAAATTCATGCAATATCTCATACCTGCCGCCAATTACAAGATCGCCAACACCTGACCCGCTGGATTTCAATCCGGGGATATTACTTGAATTATATACAAAAGGAAGTGAAATTGCAAACTGTATGTGACGGTTTAATCTATAAGCTGTGTTCAGAATTACTTTATACTGGCTCTGGGAGTACTTGTTTGAGATCCAGCTTCCATTCTTATCCCAAACGCCTGTGTACATATCTCTTGATACTCCGATATTAAATAATGCTAATCCATCCAGTGATAATACGGCCAGGTCACCTGTTCCTCCGCCGCAGCTATTACAAGTGTAAGTATATTCTTGAAAGGTTAAAAAAAACAGTATTATTAAGATAATTTCTTTCACGGATTAATTTACCTGTAAAATGAATTTAGGTGCGGGTGTATTTGTAATAAAGTTTCCTGAAACTTTGATTGAATCATATAAGAACCACTCACCGGGCATATTAAAATTTGCTGTTCCTTTGTACCTTCCCGTGGAAATCATTGCAGGATTTACATTATTGCTAGAACCATGCCCCATAGATTCCATCCATGGCCTTATAAACATTTCTGCATCATTCACTTCCGTATAACTGACCATATCCTGTGTCTGATGAAGCATCAGATCAACATCATTCAGTCCAACTCTTGGATCTGAGGGGGATAGCATTGTTAGAAAATAGGTTTTTTGGGTAATTGTGTTATCCCATGCCGCAATTTTAGTATTTGAGGAATAAATAAGCGGAATGATCATGGAATCAATCTGCTCTGCATCATTATAATTAAAATCTGCAGACCAAAATGCAGCAGTATCATACATTATAAAAATTGAATAACCGGTAAACAGGCTTTTATCTGAATTGAAGTAAAATTTATCAGAAACCGGTACTGAGTGAAACGGACCGCCAATACCGTGATACATTGTTGGCTTAAACTTCACAAAACCCTGGTTTTGCTCAACATTGTTCAAATAAACCTTGAATCCCAGATCATTATAACCGTACACAAAATTTGTAGAGGACAAGCTGTACACCTCAAACTTTGCATTGCCGGAACTGGCAGTATATATCTTTACGTAATCAGAGGGCGTGCCGGTATTATTATTTACGGGATTATTGTTATTGCACCCATAAAATATGATGGCCGATAAACTTAGTATTAAAATTATCCTATTCATTATACAATTTACACATTTTTTCTTTACAATAATGTCAATAAATTTTGTGCCTTCAAATGACTTAAGTCAATAAAAACTTACAAATATATTAGAAAAGTTACAATTTAGCTATGAAAAAACCCGGTTTAAGCCGGGTTTTCAGGATTTTTGCGAAAAACTTCAACTTAGCTCATCAGGCAGCAATTTCAGCAGTACTATCAGAAATTAACTCGGCTTCGAAGCCCGCATCAAGTACAGCATTCAAAACTGCTTTTTGTCCGGTTACTGTGTTTTCATATGATACTTCTATTATCTTCGAATCCAGATCAATGTAAAGTCCGGTTATACCGCTCAGCTGATTTATTGATTTCGTAATGCTGGATTTGCATGCGCCGCAAGACATCTCTGTGCATCTGATTATTATGTTCTTTTCCATTTGTTTTTGTTTTTAACTTTATCTTGCAGCAGACTATTAACTTTGTTTTCAGACTGCCGTTTATTATATCGAATTACTTTAGAATGCTTCACCCATGCTTACCATTTCTTTTTCAATAAGCTCAGCACCTTTTTCAAGTGCAAGTTTATTGATAGGAAGCAGGTTATGATATCTCTCAGGAAGCACTTTCTTAAGAGCTTCTATTATAGATACTATTTTTACAACAGGTTTTCTTTCAAGATATGCGCCCAGCATTATCATATTCAGTATCTTGCTGTTTTTCATATTAACTGCTTCTTCAGCAGCACGGATCCCAAACACTTCTATATCTGTTCTTTTTGTCGGCTCAATGATATTTGTTGATTCATAAATAAGAACTCCTCCGGGTTTAATTCTAGACTCGAATTTATCCATTGAAGGCTGATTCAATATAATTGCAGAATCAAAAAATGTGATAATAGGAGAGCTGATCTTATTATCTGATAGAATAGTAATACAATTTGCAGTTCCGCCGCGCATTTCCGGGCCGTATGAAGGCATCCATGAGATCTCTTTATTTTCGATCATGCCGGCATATGCAAGTGTCATTCCCATCGAAAGGACTCCCTGTCCGCCAAATCCGGCTGCAATAAGTTCTTCTAACATGGCTATTTATCCTCCTGTAATAATTTTAGATCTTCACCTTTTGGAAGCTTTATATCTCCAAGAGGAAAAGTTTTAATCATAGATTCGTCTACAAACTTTGCGGCTTCAATCGGAGTCATCTTCCAGTTAGAAGGGCAATTACCTATTATTTCGACGAAACAGGTGCCTTTTCTCAGCTTCTGGTATTTGAAAGCATTTGAAATGGCTTTCTTTGCCTTCCTGACTGCTGTAGCGCTATTTACGGCCTGCCTGGTTACGTAAAACGAGCCGGGCAGATGGCTAATAAGCTCGGATACCCTGATAGGTTCGCCGTAAAAAGCTGTATCTCTGCCAAGCGGACTTGTTGTTGTTTTCATTCCCGCAAGTGTAGTCGGCGCCATCTGACCGCTTGTCATGCCATAAACAGCATTGTTCATGAACACGATCATGAAATTTTCTCCCCGGTTTATTGCGTGTATCGTTTCGGCAATACCAATTGCCGCAAGATCGCCATCACCCTGGTATGTGAATACATACTTATCAGGCATCAGCCTTTTTATACCGGTTGCAACTGCCGTTGCTCTGCCATGAGCAGCTTCAGTCATATCTATATTCATGTAGTCATATGCAAATACAGAACAGCCAACAGGGGCTACGCCAACAGTTGTTTCCTGTATTCCCATTTCATCAACAACTTCCATAATAAGTTTATGAACAAGGCTGTGTGCACACCCCGGGCAATAGTGCATACTTACATCCACCAATGTTTTAGGGCGCTTATAGACTACTTCGTAGTCATCGTCTAGACACCTTGGCTTATCTGTTGCTATTTCTTCTGAGGTATTTTTAATATATTCTGATTTGGACGAGGTCTCGCTATCCTTCAGCGAAATTGATTGCTCTTCCACGAGTAAATGTTCTTCAGACCGCATGGCTTTTATGAATTAAATTTTCTAATTTTTCTACAATTTCTTCAGGTGTAGGGAGCATTCCGCCCATCCTTCCGTAAAACTCAACAGGTACTTTCCCGTTTACAGCAAGCATTACATCTTCTACCATTTGCCCTGAATTCAACTCAACTGTCAGCATCATTTTTGCTTTATCTGCAAGCTCAAAAAGTCTTTTTGAAGGATATGGGAATAGAGTTATCGGCCTTAACACGCCAACTTTAATTCCTTTTTCTCTTGCAAGGTTTGCAGCCTTATGACATATCCTTGCGCACAAACCGTACGCAACAAGTATGTATTCGGCATCTTCAGTATCTATCTCTTCAAACCTTACTTCATCTTTTCTGATAAGATCATATTTTTCTACAAGCTTGAAATTATGCTTCTCCATTTCTTCAGGCTTGATATGAAGTGAAGTGATAAAATTCCTTTCTCTTGAATCCGGTTTTCCTGCAGTTGCCCATGGCTTTTCAACTTTATTCGGCTTGAATTTACCGAATGTAACTTTTTCCATCATCTGGCCAATTGCTCCGTCAGAAAGTATCAAAACAGGATTGCGGTATTTATCGGCAAGATCAAATCCAAGGAAAACAAAGTCTGCCATTTCCTGAACAGATGAAGGAGCAAGCACGATCATTCTGTAATCACCGTGTCCGCCTCCTTTTGTTGACTGGAAGTAATCTCCCTGTCCGGGTTGAATTGTTCCAAGACCCGGGCCAGCCCGGTTAACATTTACTATAAGACAAGGAAGCTCTGCTCCTGCAATGTATGAAATGCCTTCCTGCATTAAGCTGAAGCCGGGAGATGATGAGCTTGTCATAGTTCTGAATCCTGCACCGGCTGCACCATAAACCATGTTTATTGAAGCAACTTCACTTTCTGCCTGCAAAACGATTCTGCCATACTTTGGCATTTCAAGCGAGAGGTATTCAAGTACTTCTGATTGCGGAGTTATAGGGTATCCAAAGTAAGCATCGCATCCTGCCTGAATTGCGGCTTCTGCAAGTGCTTCGTTACCTTTCATTAATTTAGTTTCTGTCATTTTATTTCTTTCACAATTATATGTAATCCATTGCAGTCAGGTCGCCGTAAACAGGTGAAGTGATTATGGATTTAATTTCTTCTTTTATATTCTTTGGAGTTATATCAACGCGTTTTTTCTTAACGCCGGTTCTGTAAACAGTTATTACGGCATCGGGGCATACAAGAGCGCAGTTAACACACCCTGTACAAAGATCGTTATTGGCAATTATGTACCTGTAGCCTTTGATATTTATTGTATCAGATAGCTGAAGCGCATTTTCTTTGCAGGCAGTTCTGCAGATCTCGCAGCCTTTGCATTTTTGGATCTCAATTTCAACGTAACCCTTTACTTTTCTTTCCTTAGGAGTCTCGGGTTTCTTGGCTGTAGTTTCCATTTTTATTAATGTTTAAATGGTTAGATTTTATACAAAAATGTCATATAACCCCCCTAAATCCTATAATCTGCATCATAAGGAAACATGATTTTTGTCACTTTATTCGGATAATCCATAAGTAAAAAAATGGGACTCTGAACAGAGCCCCATTAATTGAAAGGTTTATCTTTAATGATGAACAACCGGAATTTTTTATCAATTTTTCAGTTCGCTATGGAACCAGGCAGCATGTCGGCAAGTCATCTCAACCCATTTCAACGACTTTTGAGCACCCGGGTTTATCCGTGTGTTTACCGTTCTGCCTTTTTCGCTCGTTTAAGAGAGCATTTCTTTAAAAAAGCCCGGTATAATTTCAATACAAAGATGGTAAATATTAGGGCAGAATAAAATAACCTGAATCACATGAGTGTATGATTTTTATCCACTATTTTGTTTTTTTTGTTATATTTAACAAAGAGGCAGAATTATTCCGGTGGAATTCAGAATCGGAAGGCATTGTTTAAACATAGTAAAAAAATAACAGCTTAAAAGATGAAGATTACGCATTATAAGCCAGAATCAATCGTGATATGCAATAACTCATACTAAAAATCTGATTTTTCTCAAGAAACAAAAATCAATTTTTGCTAAAATACTTGTCTTTTGATTTATCTCTTTACTTACCTCTTGCGTCCTCTTCCCATTCCCATTGGAAGCTCTTCATGTTCTTTGTATCCAATAAGAAACGCGAGAAGCATCCAAACTCCGCCAATTGCAGCTACAAACAGCCCATATGGTTGCTGATAGATCAATAGTGCTAAACCAATTACAATAAGAATTCCGGGTACAATGACCGGATAAATTAGTGAGCGCATTTCACCCTCCTCTTTTAAGATTACTATGTAACTAGATAAACACTCTTGAGGGCAAATGAGTTCTGAGAAAACTGATTAAGGCTCAAAATTCGTTGCTACCAAATTGCAAGAACGCCGCCCATTATCGTAATAGAAATAAGCTGGTATATGATAAACAAGAAATAAAGCATTTTAGGCCGCGATTCATACATGTATCCCGGAATTACGGTGGTTACAACAAATCCAAGCCACACCCAGAATCCAACATTCACTCCCTGCGCGAAAGTACTTAAGCTTGCAAACTTTATGATATGAGCAAGCACATAAGCAAACACAAGAGAGGAAATTGTGTTGACAACATATGTCATCCCCATTGCACCAGTAGAGAATCCCTGTTTGATCTCTTCTTCGGTTTTTCCCATTGCGCGCATCCAAAGCTTGCCAATAACAAACGGCGAATACCATAGGGAACCAAGTATCATATTTATGACACCTGCAATTATTACAGGAACGAGATTAATTGTTGGGTCAGGCATGAGATTTGAATTATTAATTAATAATCAGTAATTATCAATTGAAATTGTTGCCCGACTAGGGGTCGAACCTAGACTCTCTTGATCCAGAATCAAGCGTGTTGCCAGTTACACCATCGGGCAGAATAAAAACTAAATTATAGAACATTTGAATCTATCAATACAGCAATTGAGTGGCGTGTTGAATCCCGATTTATCGGGAAGAAATCCCGCCACGCGGGATTGCCAATTATCGCAGATCCGGCGACCGACGGACACCATCGGGCAGAATAAAAACTAAATTATAGAACATTTGAATCTATCAATACAGCAATTGAGTGGCGTGTTGAATCCCGATTTATCGGGAAGAAATCCCGCCACGCGGGATTGCCAGTTATCGCAGATCCGGCGACCGACGGACACCACCCGGCAGAATAAACTGCGAGGAGTTCGGCGAAAGAGAAAGACGAAACAATCCCGCAAAAGTTTAAGTTTACAAAGATAATCAAATTGATGTTCACTGTAAAGTTTAAAATTTGCACTTTTCTTTGCATTTAATCTTACGGCATGAAAGGTTATATTCAAATATAAAATAAGGGATTTAACCTTTTATTGAACTAAAAATTATTGCAGATATTATATGAATTTCAGGCTCAAGAAATCTACGATTGAAGATGCAGGAATTGGTGTTTTTTCAACTACTCATATCAAAAAGGGCGAGAAGCTCAAGGCGCTCTTTTGCGAGGACGATACTAGATGGCTCTCTCACCAAGAATTTGACAATTTAAGAGTTTGCAGTGAGCTTAAAGAGAATTTTGCCATACAATATGATGACGGATATTCAGTGCCGGCAGATTACAACTGCCTGAGCATTGGCTGGTATTTGAATCACAACGAAAATACAAATCTGCATGCCAATGAAGACCACGAATATTTTGCATCAAGAGATATCACGCCCGGCGAAGAACTTTTTATTAATTACGATAAGCTTTGAAGGAAAAATCGTACAAATTTTAGCTTTTAAATAGGCAGAGTTTTTTTGTAAATTTGCAGGAATGAAAGATTTAAGGCTGAAGACAAATAAAATGATAAACAAAATATTTGTACTGATTCTGCTGCTGAATATAGGGTTATTCTCTCAGCAGCCAGTGATTTTTAAGAATCCCCCTTCTGATATGACTATGCCTTTGGTTATGCCGGAAGAAAACGGAATTCCCAAATCATCCGGACTGGTTCCCATAGAAACTAAATGGATACAATTAACCGATGCAAACATTGAAGGACTACTTCAATTATTTTCATCTTCAAGTGAAATTGGCATAAATAAGTTAATAAAAGATATCTTCATAAACGCTAATATTCCGGAATCTAAATTAAACCAGTTAAAGATACGTTTTACAAGCACAGGTATTGAAGAACGGTCTATTGATAAAGATGCGGTGGTATTTAGTGATGATTTTGCAGCTAAATATCCTACAGAGAACCTGCTGCTGGTTACGAAATTGTATCGAACAAAAAATGCTGTCATAGAGCTGACTGATGGGGGCGGAGCGGAATTTGACCAATCCGTCAAAGATGCGCTTTCCCAGGGCTTGAGGTTTGGCAACAAAACTGAAACGGTTCTGGATAACAAAATGGTAATTGAAATTCAGCATCTTGTATTCGCTTATGAAAGTGTTCCAATTGCAGTAACCAGGATTGTTGACCAAAACATAGTAGTTCCGGTTTACCTGGCAACTGATGTTGGCATAAATTCGATCGGAAGTATGACAGTTACCGAATTCGGGGAAAATGATTATTTTGTTAAAGTTGTTTCTCCTGCCACTCTGCAGCCGGTAGAATTCAGAATATCAAGCGGGAATCCAAATGCAAAATTCAGGGTCGGCGGCAGGGAAAGCTATACTATAAAATACCTGGAAATAAGCGGAAACAAAGTCACATTCAGTATATCAGGCTTCGAGATAAGTTTTAAGTAGTTTAGCTGTTTGAGAAGATAAAAACCTTTTGTAAGTTTAATGAACCTTTAGTATTATCCAGGACCGCTTTAATACAGTGATTCAGGAGAGACCTAGTTTCTTTACCCTTCCAGTGATTAGTTTTCTGTAAACGGTAGTTGTTTCTTTACTTATGAATCCTTTGTTCAGGAATTCCATCATTGGTTCAATTTTTGAACTCAGATTTCTGAAAACACTGCTGACTGCTTTTTCATCAATATTCAAATTCTGCGCTAATGCTCCGAAATCCTTTTTTCTAAGATTACTCTTTTTCCCGTTTATCGTCAGGGCTGATTCTTCTTTATCCTGCGGTATCAGTAGTTTTGAAGCAATCAGGTCATATGCAGGGCTTAAGGTAAGTTCGCCAAATTTGCTCCTGTATAACGAAAAATTCTTCAGGTGCATATCTGCGTTGCCGGTAATATAACAGAATAAAGAAATTTCGAAGAATCTTAATTTATCAAGCCCGCTATATTCGGAATATTGCTGAATTGTCCTGCCGATCTTTTCCATAGAACTGTTGTATTTGTTCACAGTCATAGTTTCGGTTAATTGACAAAAATCTTCTGTATGTATTTTTTTGCTCTTATCTCTATCAAACCGTTTGGTTATATACCCAAGCTCACCTGATTGAAATCTAATGAGTCCATGCAGGGAAGTTTGAATGCCTGCTATTTCTGCAAGATGCATAGTCATATCTTCTATTTCAGGCATTTCCGGATAGTTTGTAAACGGCGGTTTAAAGATATATTCTCCCCATAGTCCTACTATTGTTAAACGGGTACTGTCTTTTCCTTTTTCAAGTCCCAATGAGATCTTTGGCTGAACCCCTGTAATAGAAAGTCTTTTGTTTATCTCTTGAGATGCAAGTTCATTTATCATTGAGAGATTATAAGGAAGAATTGGCGGAGTCTTTGCTCCAAACAGTTTTACTGAACATTTCGCGTGGTATTCTGATTGATCTGTTTCATTTATTGATTCATAGCAGTACAGGCATTTCGATTTATTTGATTGTTCAACCATACTATTTATCCCTCACTATGCTTACGTTACCAATGCAATCATTACATACTGTCAAAAGTAATTCCATTCTGTCGTTCCTGTTTACTTTCCAGTTTTTTTCGGCAATATCAAGCAGCCATCCTTCAGGTATCAATCCGTCAAAGAATGCAAAGAGTTGTTCGTTCCTGAACGCAGGCTCTCTTTTGGGAAGTGTCAAACTAACCGGTTCTGCATCTTCTTTGTTCAAATACTCAGCATCATATTTGAATGCAAAGCCGTCTTCATCGTGCGCAATGATCCCTGCAAATGTATTTCTGACGTAAACTTTTCCTGACCTGATTATTTTTGCTTTTTGATCATTCATTTATTTTTACCGGCAATAATTTATGAGCAAAAAGAAAAAGAACCTTGTTTACTTTATCTGTCCGCAATGTTGTTTTACCCTGTTCCAAATCCCGAACAAACCTTAAACCAACCCCCGATTTTTCTGAAAGTTCCTTTTGCGTCAGATTTGCCTTTTTCCTTTTTTCTTTTACAAATTCAGAAATTTCCTTTTTCATTCTAGACGTACTTTAGTTTAAAATATACCTGATAGGGTATAATTATATTGAATGTTATTAAAATTATACCTTATCGGGTATAAAAATACCAAAAATCACAATATTATACCCGATAGGGTATAATATATTAATTTATGATTTTAAAAGCAAGCGGGATAATCATGCAGATAGTAAAGACATAAAAAAAGCCCCTCACTAAAGAGTCTGTCTCAAAACCTATATTTTGTGGGTACTAAGAAATTGAGAACGAAAAAAGATTAAGTTAATTTATTGAAAAAGCGACCCGATGTATTTCTAGGCATTCTTTTGCCTTTGTTAGGCTTCCAGTTGCCCAAAACTT
>JAIOIK010000096.1 GCA_019912545.1 Ignavibacteria bacterium
GACACTTGAAAATAATATCAAAAGCGGCAATTCTCTCATTGACCTCAATTTTTATGACGGTGAACTTGAATTTTCAGGCACAGAGAGAAAAATTAAACCTTTCAACTGGCAAGCCGCATTCCCTGAAGTATTTAAACAGGGTGGATTTGATTGCGTGATTGGAAATCCGCCATATAGGAAAGAAAGAGATAGCAAAGATCTTATCTTAGAGTTGAAAAAATCAACAATTGGCAAGAAATATTATGAGGGAAAAATGGACTTGTGGTATTTCTTTCTGCATAAGGCAATTGATTTATCTAAAAACGGTGGTTTAATTGGAATCATTACAAATAGTTATTGGATAATGAGTGCAGGTTCGACCAGACTTATTAATAGAATAAAGAGTGAATTAATAATGAGGCAAGTCATAGATTTTGATGATATTAAAGTTTTCGAGAATGTTGCCGGTAAACACATGATTCATTTATATATCAAAAAGAAATCCGATAAATCTGATAAAGTAAGCTACATAAAATTAGACAAAAAGGAATTTAATGGTAAAATAGAGGACTATAAAGAAATTAGCTTAAATTATGAAAACATATTCATTAACGCAAGCAAGATTTCATTTACGAATTGTTTAAAGATTGAGACAAAAAACGCATTTACTATAGATGACCTTTATGAGGTATCACAAGGGGTAGTAGAAGCCCCTGATAAATTGTCTAGAAAGTCGTTGGAAAAAAACCGAAACAATAATTACTTTGTTGGGCAAGGTGTTTTTGTGATATCAAAATCTGAATTAAATAGTTTACATCTTAACATTAAAGAAAATAAGATAATTAGAAAATATTTAAATTCACATAATGTAGAAAGATATGGCATAAAGCATGAAAACGAGTATTTGATTTATAGCGATAAAGAAGCAAAAGAAAAAATCAGTAAAGGGGAATACCCTAATTTAAGAAAGCATCTCGACAAATTTAAATCTTTCATTACATCATCAAATGGCCCATATGGTATTCATAGACCAAGGGACAATAAATATTTTGAGCAAACTAAACTCCTTTGCAAAGGAATGTTTAGGAAGCCAGAATTTTGCTTAGATGAACAAAAACATTATGTGGGTTTTTCATTTTCAGTCATAATACAGAAAGTTGAGCATTATAGTCTGAAATATTTATTGGGTTTATTAAACTCTAAATATGCTGAATATTGGTTTAATGCGAACGGTAAAAAAAGAGGTATTGGTGTTGATATTGGTGTACTTGTTTTTAGGACTTTTCCCATCCCCAAAATCGACTTCGCCAATCCCGCAGAAAAGAAAAAGCATGATGAAATTGTAAAACACGTAGTGGCAATGCTTGAGCTTAACAAAGAGCTGTCCCGAAGGGACTCCTTTGGAGCAAAGTCCAAACCCGGCGAGGAGCAGGAACGGTTAAAGCAGCGCATAACCTACACCGATAAAAAAATTGATGCTTTGGTCTATGAATTATACGGCTTGACGGAAGAAGAAATAAAGATTGTGGAGGACGAAGGTTGAATTGATAAACAAGCAAAATAACTACGCATTTATTGACGGGCAAAATTTGAATTTAGGTATCCGTGAACTTGGCTGGAAACTGGATTTAAAAAAATTCAGGATTTACCTTAGGGAAAAATATGGCGTTACAAAAGCATTTTATTTCATCGGTTTTGTTGAAGGAAACAATGATCTTTATACTTCCTTACAGGATTATGGTTACATTTTGATTTTTAAACCGACTTTCCGGAATAAAGATGGCAAAGTTAAAGGAAATTGTGATGCCGAACTGGTTTTACAGGCAATGATTGAATTGAGCAAATATGATTATGCTGTTATTGTTACGGGTGATGGTGATTTTTCATGTTTAATAAAGTACCTAAGGGAGCAGAATAAACTTGCCAAGGTGATTTGCCCTAATTCTCATTATTCAAACCTTTTGAAAAAAGCATCTGCAAATTTTATTGCAACATTAACAGATCTGCAAAAAAAACTTGAATTTAATACCTAGTAACAGTTTGCACAAAAAAAGAACCCCATAAGGACGGAACCTTATGGGGGGCTTTAAGTCGTGATTCTGTAACAAATATAACACTTGATTGACCTGAAAAAAAGTCATAAGATTTAGTTAAATAATTAAATTATGTTAAATCAATTATTTA
>JAIOIK010000097.1 GCA_019912545.1 Ignavibacteria bacterium
TTGATAGGCATTTCTAGTGCATACTTATTGAATACTATTGAGCTTACAAATATTGATGAAGTTGACTATAAAGCACAGGCTATTCACAATGCAAAAAAATCTATTGATTTCATGAATCAGTATATTGAGGAACAAAAAAAAGAAATTGATTTCGTCTTACCTAGCTTGTATAATGTAGCTTGTATATTTGCTATCCTTTATAGGTTTGAAAAAAATAATGACTTAAGCAACGAATTTATAACCAAAGCTACTAGCTACTTACAAAACGTTTATGACAAAAATTTAGTCCGAAGGGACTACATTTTAAACGACCCTGATTGGAGGCATATTGTAGACCCAGAAAGATTTGATATTTCTGAAGAAGTCAAAGAAAAACTTGTAAAAGTAATAGGTCAGTTTTTCAAGAAAAAATACTCTCGATTTGAAATTGCAAAACTTTATATGAGGATCTACGAATCATTGACAAAAGACGATTTTGACAATGAATTGTTCAAGAAAAAAGCTATTGAAAGATTAAAAAGAAGCTTCGATAGTGGTTTGGTGTCTATGAATCAGGTGCAACATAGTGCGTTCCAATACAGCGCAGAGTTCTTTGAATTTGTGCCTAATGAAGAAAATGGCGAATTCGAAATGATCGATAAAGTAAATAAGAATCATAAAGACAAACATGGCAACGTAGTCAAAGTTAAAGAAGAAGTTGATTTAGATTAGATAAAAATGAAAGAGAAAAATTGATTAATTGGCCAGCTGTGTTTCAATCATCTCCATGCAGGTTTTGTTTTATATAGATAACTATTTAACGTACTTGAGTGTATACAAGACAACCGCTTGATGTTGAGTTTCATTTCGACATATTCGTAAAAGATTATGGGGGTAAACTCATTTCAGATATAATTGACTCACCCCCTTCATTTAAGAATGCTGATTACATATTTGAAAGAGATGGAGTTGTTGCTGAGTTAAAATGTCTAAAGAAAAATATCTTTGAAGACAAAAATTATATTTATAAACTTAATCAACTTATTACAAAATGGTATTTGAAGGGTTGGATGAGTAATTTTGATGTTTCGAAATGGTCTCTTGGTAACCAGAATTTAACAGACAAGTGCTTGAATGATTTTATAAGACTCGCGAAGCCACTACTAGAAGATTCATTGAGAAAAGCTAATAAACAATTAAAGGAAACTATTGAGAATTTAGAGTTGAATGAATATGAAGGCATAGTTGTAATTGTTAATGATGGAAATTATGGAATAGAAAATATGTTCTTTCATAGATTGATTGGTAATATTCTAAATTTGCCAAAATTCAAAGATTCCTGTGTTGACGGTTACATCTATACAACTGTAAATATGCCAACTTTAAACTTATCTGGGTCAATAGATGCCGGTGTTTGGGCACCAGCATACCGTGGTGAAGATAAAACCAAATTGAGAACTTTTGTAGATAAGTTAGGAGATGCTTGGTTAAAATATTATATCAAGAATATTGAAAAGAAGAAGATAAAAATCATAAAAAGCGAAGAAAGTAATTTAATAAGTGAAATGAAATTTCTACCTAAAGATTTCCCTCGAGACAGAATTATTTGGGATGGAGATTAACTGACCAACGTTAATAG
>JAIOIK010000098.1 GCA_019912545.1 Ignavibacteria bacterium
GTAATTGAAAATCCACAGCTGATTGATATGCAGGTAGAATATATTAATGCAAAAAATGAATATGAATATTCAAAAAAAGAATATGAAAGACAATTAAAGCTCAGCAGTGATAATATTGGCTCTAAAAAAACATTAAATGAACTGGAATCTAATTATAAAAAAGCGCTGGCTGATTATAAAACACTGGAGGAAAAATTAAGCAGCTATAAAATTTCCAAGAACAGGTTTGATAATATATACGAAGATACCGTTGCCAATTTACAGCGCTATTACACCATAACCGCTCCTATTTCGGGCAGTATTATTGAAAGAAATGTGACAATCGGGCAGTACGTTGAGCCTTCAAGTGATATGTTTCATATTATTAATACATCAACTGTATTCGTTGATCTGAATGTGTTCGAGGAGGACCTGCAATATGTATCCGCAGGGCAAAAAGTTACGCTTGATGTATCTGTGAATCCCTACGAAGTTTATGAAGGCACAGTAATATTCGTAAATAAAATGTTTGATGACGAAAAGAGAACCGTTAAAGTAAGGGTAGCGATCAACAATAAGCGCGAAAAACTGCTGCCGAACATGTTTGTATCGGCTAAGATATATGTTAAGCAGGAGAGCGTTCTGGCAGTACCAATTTCTGCAATTGAAACAGAAGGAGAAAGTAAATATATTTTCGTTAAAACAGATGAAATAATAGAAATTGAAGAACACGATGAGCATAAAGAAGGTGAAAGCAAAGAAGATGAGCATAAGGAAGGTGAACAAAAGGCAGATGAGCATAAAAAGGGAATTGTTTTCAAAAAGGTCAGAGTTAATACAGGAATATCGGATGATAAATATGTTCAGATCTTCCCTGTAGATGAACTTAAAAGCGGCGAGGAAATTGTAACTAAGGGCACATTTTATTTAAAATCAGAAATGAAAAAGGGCGAGCTTGGTGATGAACACGGTCATTAAAACAATATAACAATGATACAGATAATTTTAGGAAGCCTGGCACTGAGTATTACCCATGCATTGATCCCGAATCACTGGATACCGCTGGTTGTACTGAGCAAAGCTGAAAAATGGAACAGGTTTGAAACGGCAAAGATCACGGCTATTGCAGGTTTTTCACATACTTTAAGCACCATACTCATAGGTATATTTGTAGGTCTTTTGGGTTACAAACTAAATGATTTTATGAATTCTGTTGGTTCCTTATATGCACCCGTCATCTTAACACTTTTAGGATTAATATACATATTTCTGGACTACAGAAACAACAAAAAGCATGATTCACACGGTCATCATCATCACCATCACCATGAGCATTTTGATACTGCCAAGATCCGCGAAAGCAGGAAAAGATCAAATACTGCTTTAATAGTATCACTAAGTACTGCAATGTTCTTTTCTCCCTGCGCTGAAATTGAGGCATATTACTTTAGTGTTGGCGTTTATGGATGGACAGGAATAATTGCATTATCAATAATATACTTATTGATTACAATCATTTGCATGGTGATCTTAGTTGATTTGGGAGTCAAAGGGATAGGAAAGATCGACAAAAAATTTCACTTCCTGGAGCATCATGAAAAATTAATCACAGGCGTAATACTGATTTTACTTGGCATAGTATCATATTTTGTCAAATTCTAATTTAAAAAGATTGGCACACAATCATAATCACGGTCATACAGTAAACTCTTACAGCAAACCGCTCATAATTGGTATTGTATTAAATATATCCTTTGTCATCATAGAAGTTGTATATGGAATTATTTCCAATTCAGTTGCATTAATTGCAGATGCCGGGCATAATTTCAGTGATGTAATTTCTTTAGTCTTAGCCCTCTTCGCAATGTTTTTAATTAAGAAGAAATCTACCGGCAAATATACATATGGGTTTAAAAAAGGTTCAATACTAATCGCCTTGTTAAATTCTGTTTTGCTCCTAATAGCCTTAGGAGGAATATGCCGGGAAGCAATATTGAGATTTTATCATCCCTCAAACGTAGATGGATATACAGTGATTATTGTTGCTTCTATTGGGATATTAATCAACGGGTTTACGGCTTACCTGTTTGTAAAAGGCAAAGAAAAAGATCTAAACATAAAAAGCGCTTTCCTTCATATGTTAACCGATACACTTGTCTCTGCTGGAGTGGTCATTTCCGGTATCTTTATAATATTTTTCGAAATATACTGGATCGATCCGGTTATGAGCCTGGTAATTGTTGGTGTGATCTTCATAGGAACATGGAAACTTCTTAAGGAGACGATAAGCCTTTCTATAGATGCAGTTCCAAAGAGTATAGATCTTACGGAAGTTAATAGGTACTTGAGCGGTCTAAGTGGTGTTCAGGAAGTCCACGATCTGCATATATGGAGTATGAGCACTTCCCAGGTTGCATTGACAGCTCATTTGGTAATGGATAACATCTCAACAGATGAAAATTTTCTTGCAAATATTAACAAGCAATTACACGATAGATTTGAAATTGAACACACTACAATACAGATAGAAGATAATAAACTTGTATCGGATTGTGGTTCATGCTGTTAATTAAGCAAACAGAGTTGAATTACAGTAAATGCAGATAAGAAGCATCAGCCGTTTAATATTAAATATGTTGAATAAATAAATTTTTTTTGTTATTATAGTATCAGGATTTCGAAACTGTACGATAAAACGACTAAAATTACAATGTTTAAAAATATATACGAGTATCATGCCAATGTATGTAAAGTATTGGCGAACCCCAAAAGGCTGGAAATCCTGAATTTCCTTAGGAATAATGAATTAACCGTTACTGAGCTTGTTAAAAGCATGAAGATACCTAAATCAAATATTTCTCAGCATCTCGCAATTATGAAAGATACCGGCATATTGGACTCAAGAAGAACTGGGAAAAATGTATTCTATAAAATATCAAATAAAAAAGTAATAAAAGCATTTGATCTGATGAGAGAAGTGCTGATTGAAAACCACTCTAAAAGAAATGAAATTTTAACTAAAAGTTTGAAATAATGGAAACAGGTAAAAAGATATTGATACTTGGAGGTGGTACAGGCGGAATAGTAACAGCAAACAAACTTGCGAAGTTATTACCCGAAGGAAATGAAATTATTTTGATCGAAAAGAACGAGCTTCATTCATTTGCACCTTCATATCTTTGGATAATTGCAGGTCAGCGTGAGGAACGGGATATTGTGAGTAGTGTAACTGTTCTTGTGGATAGAAGAGTTGAGATACGATATGAGGAAGTAACTAGTATAGATACCGGGAAATTTACTGTATCAACTAATAAAAGTGTTGAGAAATACGATTACCTTGTAGTTTCTTTAGGCGCAGAGCTGCATATCGAATCCATTCCGGGACTGCCTGTTGATGCTTATAATTTTTATACTCTTGATGGCGCTAAGAAATTATATGAAAAGTTAAAAACGTTTAAGAGTGGCAAAATTGCAGTTGTTATAGCATCACTTCCTTTTAAATGCCCGGCTGCCCCTTATGAAGGTGCAATGCTTATAGCAGATTACTTCCGCCAAAAAGGAATTAATAAGGATATTGAAATTAGCTTATATACCCCCGAGCCATTACCAATGCCTGTAGGAGGTCCGGTACTTGGAAATGCTGTAAAACAGATTATAGAAGCCAAAGGAATCCATTACAAGTCACAGCATAAGCTGTATGAAGTAGATGGTTTTAAAAACAAATTAAATTTTGAAGATCAAAAAAGCTATGATTACGATTTACTTGTT
>JAIOIK010000099.1 GCA_019912545.1 Ignavibacteria bacterium
GCTTTCTTCCGATAAGGATGAGATCATCAGGGCTTATGTAGTTGATGTGACCCAGTCATGGAGCGGAAACGCAAGATGGATAAACAACCGGAATATTACGGATGTATCCAACATTTGTTTTCCTTCAACCGCAGATAGCATGATGGCAATAGGTGCTTATTCGGTAAACCTCTCATGGTATGAACAGCTTGGCGATCTTTGTACATACAGCAGCGTTGGTTATAACATAACCGGCAAACTTGGAGTTGATATTACGGGTCCGGGACACTCAACTTTCAGCACGAAGAAAAATAACAGCTACCAGATCTTCTCAGGAACAAGTTCAGCCGCGCCGCATGTTGTTGGTACCGCAGCACTGCTTCTTCAGTACAATCCGGCATTAACGCATGAGCAAGTGAGAAGCATTCTGCTGAGCTCGGCGGTTAAAGATAATTTTACAGGTGACACTCCAAACTACCAGTGGGGTTACGGCAAACTGAATACTGAAGGCGCAATAAGATATTTGATGATGACAGGGAACTAAGTTAAAAGTAAAAAGGCAAAAATAAAAAAGCAAAAAAAAGCAAGAATAAAAAGCAAGAATGAGAAGCAAAAATAAAAAAGCAAAAAATAAAAAAAATAAATCATAACAACAAAATATTAAAATGAGAAAAAGCAAAAAAGAAGAGGCAAGTCAATACAAGACATTGCAGATGACACAGAAGCAGCAGCAGCAAAGGAGAAAGAAAATTGATCCTTTAAAGACAAGGGGTATTAAGTACATCGATTATAAGGATACAAGGCTTCTTGCAAGGTTTGTGAACGAGCAGGGCAAGATACTTCCTTCGAGGATAACAGGTATCAGCTCAAAGATGCAGCGCATGATGACAGAGGCTATAAAAAGAGCACGCCATCTATCGCTTATGCCGTTTGTCAGCGAAGAATTCAGGCCGTAGTTCTGCAGCGCTGAATATTATTTTTTGAAATACTGCACACTGAAAATTTATGTGAGCCTGTTTCTTTAACCGGAACGGGCTTTATTATTATATAATTATATGACATCAAAAAGAATTTCAATTCTGCTGTTTATTCTGTTATTCCTTTTTACAGGCAATGTACTTTCGCAGGAACAGTTCATAATTGGTGAATTCGCTGTATCAAAAATACTTGATGGAGATACATTCCGTTTTGATGGACTTGATAAGTCCACAAGGCTTCTTGGAATTGACACCGAGGAGACATTTAAGGATGAAAACGCAGAGATGAAGGTGAATGATATTGCTTCAAGGTGGCTTGAGTACTATGCGCAGAAGAAAGATTCTTCCAATAAGCCTGCAAAGATAGAATCACCTTTTGGATATGACACATGGCAATGGACAAAAAAAATGTTTAAGGATGTGGTAAAGGTTAGGCTTGAAGTTGATGATTTTAAGCGTGTGATAGATATGTTTAACCGTTACCTTGTATATATTATTGCGATCAAAGAAGACGGGACTGAATTCAATTACAATATAGAATGCGTTAAGCAGGGATATAGTCCCTATTTTTCCAAATACGGCTATTCCGCAAGGTTTCATGATGCATTTGTGAAAGCTCAGAATTACGCAAGAGATAACAAGCTTGGCATCTGGAGCGGGAAAGAATTATGCTATCCTGACTATCCAGAAAGACTTGAGTGGTGGGATAAACGCGGAGAGCAGATAAAGAAATTTGAAACAATGCACATGGGGAAAGAGGGATACTACTCAATGCTAGATATCAGTGATTACAACAAGCTAAAAGCTCACATGGGTGATACTGTAACTATATTCGGAAACATCTCAAGAGTTATCACAGATAATGACCCGCGTATAGTTAAGTTTGAAATTAATGATGATGACACGATAGATCTGGTGTTTTTCAAAAGGAATTACGCTGTTCTGGATGAACTAAAGCTGAATGAACCCAAGGGATATTATGTTTATGCAAAAGGTAAGCTAAGTGAATATAAAGGTAAGCTCCAGATAATAGTTGACGATAAATCCCAGGTATGGGAAGAATGATTCTGGATTTCGCCTGCCTGCTGCAGGCAGGGATTTCGGATTTCAAAAAGCTCAAACATAGAAAAACCCTCTTAAGAGAGGTGTGTTGCATAAAAAGTAATTAAATCAAAATGTTCATAGATACACATGCACATCTAAACTATCCCGATATTCTCAGCAAACTGGATGAAGTGCTTTCAAGAGCGCAGGATGCAGGTGTGGAAAAAATCATTGTACCTGCCACTACTTATCAAACATCACTTCAAATTGCAGAGCTTGTACAAAAACATGATATGCTTTATGGCGCTGTTGGTATACATCCAACGGAGCTTAAGGATTTTGATGAATCTCATCTGCGAGGCATAGAAGAACTTGCCCGGCAAAGCAAGATAGTTGCAATTGGCGAAATAGGCCTTGATTATTACTGGGAGCCTTACGATAAGGAGCTCCAGCAAAGAATACTAAAAGAGCAATTCAGGATCGCAAAGCAAGAGTGTTTACCCGTGATAATTCATAACAGGAACTCCACCGCTGATTTGATGGCTTTAGTAAAGGAAGAATATGACGAAGGGAAGCTTAAGGGGCAGTTCCACTCATTTAGCGCCGGAATTGAGGAAGCCAGGCAATGCACAGAAATGGGGTTTTGTATATCATTCACGGGGAACATCACATACAAACCTAATGATTCGACACTGTTAGCTTATGAAATCGTGAAGATTACCGGGATTGATAATTTGCTTTTGGAAACCGATACACCATACCTGCCTCCTGTTCCCTTTCGCGGCAAGCAGAATGAGCCGTCATTCATAAAGCACACCGCCGAAAAGATCGCTGAATTAAAGCGAATAAGTGTTGAGGAATTGGGTAAGATAACTACTCTGAATGCAAGAAGATTGTACGGGATATGAATAGGATAGGATAGGATAGGATAGGATAGGATAGGATAGGATAGGATAGGATAGGATAGGATAGTTTGCCGGATCTAGACTGATACAATTTTTCAGCAATCTGCCCTGCTGCCTTAACAATAATTTAACAAATTTAACATCAAGTTAATATTTCCTTAATCATACAGGCTTAATTTTGGGTAATCAATCAAATCATATTTTGGAATACAAAGACTTCCTGAAGATCCCCGAGATAAAGGAGAAGTTCAGCATTATGTATGATGAACAGAAAAAGCATTTCAGGGATATGTACAGACCGGGCGGGTTTGATAAAGAACACCTCGACCTTGTAAGCATGAAAACAGCATTCATCTCTACTGATCTTTACTTTACATCTTTGCATAAAGAAAGCGCTGAAACATCTTCTTAAGAATTCGTATCATATTAAAATGTAGTTGTAAAAAAGGCGGGTTAACCCGCCTTTAACAGTTTACTCTACCGGGAATTCAATCAATGTGCGGTGTGTACGAAATCGTTTATGCCATGAGTGTTTATCCTCACTTCAAAAGACATCCTGAATCCGCCTGAGTTAGTGGCTTCCCTTGGGAATATTATTCCATAAACATTTCTGCCAATAAAATTAGCAGATTTTTCTTTGAGCCAGAATGCATAAACAGGTTTAGAATCACCAATATTCATAGGTGCATTAAAGTAACCCCATGCACCGTTTGCATAAGTATCGTCTGCTGTAAAATCAAGTTCCGGAAGTATCGTATCTCTGCCTACCGGCATAACTGTTATTGTATCAAATTGCGCCTTTGTCATTGAAGCATATAATCTGACAAATTTTGTCTGGTAACCAATTGGAAGATCAAAATCAGAAAGGTCACCTGACCTTAGTGAATAATTAAAACCCATTCCGGCTGAATCTATCAATTGACAATCTTTGGAAGTGCTATCTCTTAATACAGTTGTGCCATTATACAGGTTAATCCCATTTGCAACATTACCAATACCATCAACCACGCCAATGCTATCAAAATGCTCAACATAAGAAACAACCGGGTCGTTAGTTAACCCCGCATCATCACAACCGCTTAAAAAGGTAATAGTAAAAATTGCAGAAACAACAAATAATGAAATATATGCTAACGGACTGTTGAATAAAGTCTTCATAAATTTTGTCTTATAAATTATTAATTGGTTTTTGTTATAATTCAAACTTCATCCCTGTGTATATCTTGATTGTGGATGTTGTAATTTTCTTTATTGTTTCATTGCTGCCAAGATTATTCAGGCCGCCGTATTCATAATTGCCGCCCAGCAGAACACCCATATATTTATTGAACATATATGCAAACTGGAGATTACCCGTTAAGCCGAGGTCAAAATTCTTAGCCTTATATAGCGGGTTTACATCCTGCGAAAGCAGCAAGCCAAAATAAGGCCCCAAATTACCATCTACCCTTATCTTAGGACCGATGTTGAAATCAAAATAAATCAATAAAGGTATATTGAGATAATTCAGATTGGTTTTAGTTCCCGTAGAAGTTTCAAATCCTTTATTAGCGTACAGCAATCCCGTTGTAAATCCGAATCCCAGGAAATTGAGTGAAAGATTTGCGCCAATTGCCGGGCCAACCTTTGATGAAGTTGATGTTAAGCTGCCGTTTGTATCCGGTTTGTTAAACTCAAAACTCGTGTTAGAAATGCCAACGCCAAGCTGAACGTCAACATCAAGACTGAAGAGTGCATTTCTTTTTGCAAGCAGTTTTTCCGCTTCTTTGAAATGAGGCTTAATATTATGTTTATCTCCTGAAAACGAGCCTGCCGCCACAAACAAAAACATCATAAAAGCAACAACAATTCTTTTGAAGTTAGTATTAATTTTCATTTTTCCCTGTATTGTTTTTTGAATTAATTATTTAATCTGCCTTATCTATTTTTTAGCGTACTCTTCATAAGTGGTTGCATGGTCAGGATCAAAATCCATTAACTTGCGGTAAATTGTCTTGTCATAATAATCTACAAGAGAAGTAGCGATTTCCAGATACTTGGCTTCAAAGAAAGCTTTAATGACAAAAGACCTTACTTCAGTTTTTTTGATCTTTCCAACCATTTCAAGTGATTCGGCAATTCTTTCAAGCGCAGTTCTTTTATCATACTGCAGCGAATCTATTCCGGAAAAATGATATACCCAAAATGCTTTCCGGAAATTATCATACTTGGAGTTGAGCAGTTCTGAAGGATAAGCGCTCCTTGACTGTTTTAAGCTTGAGTTATCAACCCATCCGGAGCCGTCGCTGTTTGCAATTGCCAGATTAACCAGGTTCTGTGCCTTTTGGTATCTTTGAGTGCCTAAATTCGGTTCCCAGGAATCATCATCAATCCCTATTACCATGTAAGCGTAATAGTCGAGGAAACTGGTAAGCTTGTTATACTTCAGGTCATCATGGTAGAAGCTCTGGCCTTTAATGTAGTTGAAGCTCCATGTTTCATCTTTTATTCTGAAGATCGTAGTGAAGTTTTCAGTCCGGTAAACATTTCTTTGAACGCTTATTACCATCTGTGCATTATAGCTGTCAAATCCGGTTGAGCTTGTAAAGAAGAACTGAAAATTACACTTGATCTTGTATGGCTTCCCCCTAACATCATTAATTATATTTTCATCAGTGAACCTGGTCTTGTTCAGATAATTCTGAACATCCAGTTTAAAATTTGAGAGCCTGTCCCTGATATCTGTATTTAGAGAACTCAGATCAACATCAACAACAGCATCAAGCTCCTGGGAATAGGATTTGTTAATTCCTGCAACCACAATAATGATACAGATAAGTCTGAGAATTTTTTGCATTTTCAACAAATATTTCCTATTTTTACATATAAAGTTACTAAAAGAAGCTATTATAATCAATCCACGCTATTTTAAGCAAAAATCATGCCAATGCGCTTAACATTCATAATTGTTTTGTTACTTGTTTCGTTCCGTTTGTCATTTTCACAGTTTGAACTGATTGATATCGGGGCAAAACCGATTTCACTTGGCGGTGCTTTTACTTCGCTTGCGAATAACTCAAACGCTGTGTATTACAATCCGGCAGGCATTTCACAGTTGCCATTCAGGGAAGTATCGATCTTCTATTCCCCAGCCCCGTTTGGTTTGAAAGAACTTGCAAACGGTTCAGTAAATTATGTTGAACCAACTAAATATGGTGCATTCGGACTTTCTGCCAAGACTTATGGCTTTGAGTTATATAAGGAGATCACAGCTACTTTAACTTATGCTAATAATTACAAGAGTAAGATTTTCTATGGAGCAAATGTAAATTACTATAGTCTCAAAATTCAGAACTATGGTTCAGCTTCAACATTTGGAATAGATATTGGTGTGCTTGCCTACATTACTGATTTTTTAAGATGGGGATTTTCTGCATATAACCTGAACAGGCCATCTATTGGGACACAAAAAGATAAACTGCCGCAGGTTTACAGAACAGGAATTTCAGTGCAGCCAAGGAATGATCTGAACTTTGTTTTGGATGTTGAGAAGGATACGCGTTACACAGCTTCAGTAAAGGCAGGTGTTGAGTATACACTCTACAATATGATAGACCTCAGGGCGGGTATTGGCACTGAGCCAACCAGATTTTCAGGCGGCGTTGGGATATACTATTCATTGTTTGAAATCGGATACGGGTTTTACAATCACCAGGATCTTGGCTTAACTCACCAGGGTACAATTACGATAAACTTTGGCGGTGAAAAAGGCAGAAAGATAATACGTGAATCTCTAAAGAATGCTTTTGCAAAGCGTAAGAAATAATTTTTTTTTATCTATGTTTTAAGGATTTTAAAAAAATGATTTTAATTTAACTTAATATCTCTACATTATCACCCTCAAAATCAATTATAATCTTCCGCAAATGATCCGGCAATCTTTCAGGGCGGTTGGTTTCACAGTTCAGATTTACCTGAACAGACTTTTGTGTGACCAGCAAGGCATTCGTTTCGGATTTATAAATTAAATGCTCAAAGCAAAAACTTGAATTCTTCACGTATGAGATCCTTGTATGTATATCCAGCAGATCATCAACCATTGCCGGTGATTGGTAATTTATCTCATTCCGCTTAACATTTATCTTAAGACCATCGCTGTATATTCCAGTGGGAAGCAGCTGAATACCCAGATTGCGTACATACTCGACCCTGCCGATCTCACAGTACTCAAGATATATCGCATTGTGAACAATGCCTTGTGAATCCACCTGGAAATTGCGTACGCGGAGCTGAAATAGATGTTTGTATTTAGATCTGCTTAATTCCATAAATTAATATTATTGTCAGTCAACACACAGACTGGAATGCTTGTCTGCTGCAGGCAAGGTCTGTGCTACTGGCTACCTTCAAACAAAGTCTTTTTTCCACAAGGATCTACGACGAAGAGTCATATTGATTCAAACATTTCTATTGCCTGCTCAGTTTGATCTGAGTTTATATCAAGATGAAAAACGGCCCGCATTTTGTCAACACCATCATTGGTCACGAGCAATCCTTTCTTCTCAAGATTCTCTCTAATTACGGAAGCATTATTCTTAGTTTTAAATATCACAATATTTGTTTGAACGGAATCCAAATCTATTTCCACATAAGGAAGTTTAGATATCTCTTCCGCAAAATGCCGGGCATTTTTGTGGTCTTCTTTCAATCTCTCAACATTGTTTTCCAATGCATATAGCGCTCCCGCTGCTATGATTCCTGCTTGCCGCATTCCCCCGCCCAGTATCTTACGGAACTTATGCGCCTTAGTGATGAAATCAACATCACCGCAAAGAATTGAACCAATTGGCGCCCCCAGTCCTTTAGAAAAACAAAATGAAATTGAATCAACAAGTGATGAATACTCCTTGATGCTTATTCCGGTTTCCACCGACGCATTGAATATTCTTGCTCCGTCGAGATGAAGATTAAGATTCCGCTCTTTTGCCAGATTACTTATTTTCTTAATTTCATCTAAAGGATATATCGTCCCGCCGGCACGGTTATGAGTATTTTCTATGCATATTAGAGAAGTTTTGGGGTAATGATACCAGTCAGGCCTAATGTGACCTTCAACTTCATTTACATCCATTACTCCCCTAATGCCTTTCAAAGGCATTACCTGCACTCCCGATATAAAAGAAGGCCCTGCAACTTCGTATTTAATTATGTGTGAATCCCATTCAGCAATTATTTCTTCGGCGGGATTAGTATGGCATTTTATCGCCAGCTGGTTAGCCATGCATCCTGATGTCACAAAAAGCGCAGCAGGTTTGCCAGTCAATTCTCTGCATTTTTCCTGTAACTTATTTACTGTGGGGTCATCGCCCCAAACATCGTCTCCCACTTCTGCGGAAGCTATAGCTTCGCGCATGGCTTTTGAGGGTTTGGTAACTGTATCAGACCTAAGGTCAATGTACTTCATCATAATTGGCAAAATGATTCGAGATCAAGCTCCTTTTTAATTGAAACTTTTAAACAAATATAATACTATTAGAAATTACAGGAAACTGAATAAGATGTTTCCGGGGTTTGCAGCATTAAAACAAAAATCCCCGGTACAAAACGCCGGGGATTTAATTTTCATTCAAACCAAATCGCTTAGTTTACTCAGCTTCATCATCTTCGCCAACAACACTGGCTACTGCGGAAATTGTATCGCCTTCATGCAGTTTAATAAGTCTGACGCCCTGTGTATTTCTGCCCATTACGCGTATCTCACCAAGATTCTGCCTGATCATAATTCCCTTAGTAGTAATTATCATCAGATCATCATTATCAACAACCTCTCTTATAGATATAACATTACCGTTCTTATCACTGGATTTCATTGTGATAACGCCTTTGCCGCCGCGTTTTGTCATGCGGTAATCCTGCAGGTCACTGCGCTTGCCGAAACCCTTATCTGTTACAACAAGTATTGTTGTACCTGCGCGTTTAACTGCTACAAGACCAACTACAAAATCCTTTTTATCAAGCCTTATAGCTCTAACTCCGGCAGCGGTCCTGCCCATTGAGCGTACATCGCTTTCGTTAAACCTGATAGCCATGCCCCCATGAGTGCCAATCAGCATTTCCTGTTTGCCATTGGTAAGCTGTACATCAATAAGCTTATCATCTTTACCCAAACTAATAGCTATTATTCCGCCTTTTCGTGTATTTTCAAAGTTACTTATATCGGTCTTTTTCATAACACCCTGTTTAGTGACCATGGTGATATACATCTCATCGCCAAAATCCTTTATATTTAGTATGGCTGTTATTTCTTCTTCTTTGGTTTTACCGATATAATTCGCAACAGAATATCCTTTAGCTGTCCGGGATGCTTCCTGTATCTCATGCACTTTTAGCATATAGCATTTTCCAAGGTCGGTAAAAAACATCAGGTGATTGTGCGTAGAAGCCACAAACATGTGCTCAATGAAATCATCTTCCCTGGTTGTAGCCCCGATCATACCTTTGCCGCCCCTAGACTGTCTGCGGTAACCGCTAACAGGAGTGCGTTTAATATAACCGTTATGGCTAATTGTAATAACAACGTCTTCTTCTTTAATAAATTCCTTGATAAAGTCATCATCGCTTATCTTCCGGGCATTCATCACAATTTCGGTTCTTCTTTCATCTCCATAGGTTTCTCTAAGCTGCTTAAGCTCATCGGTCAGAATCTCGCGCCTTAACTGGTCGCTTGCAAGAATTCTCTTAAGTCTTTCGATGGTCTTTAAAAGCTCACGGTATTCTTCTTCAATTTTTTTGCGTTCCAGCCCGGTTAAGCGCTGTAGTCTCATTTCAAGGATGGCTTTAGCCTGAATTTCGGAAAGTTTGAATTTCTTCATTAATCTTTCCTGCGCTGTGGGGACATCCTTTGATTTCTTAATAACTTCGATCACTTCGTCGATGTTATCAAGCGCTATCATGTAACCTTCAAGAATATGTGCGCGTTTTTCGGCAGCATTAAGATCGAACTTCGTACGGCGGATAATAACATTCAGCCTGTGTGAGATGAAGCTCTCCATCATATCCTTAAGAGTAAGTACTCTTGGGATGCCATCAACTAGTGCAAGCAGTATTACACCAAAAGTAACCTGCATCTGTGTATGCTTAAACAGATTGTTCAGAATCACATTAGCTGCACCGCCGCGCTTAACATCAATTACAACTCGCAATCCGTCTTTATCAGATTCATCTCTGACGTCCGAAATATCTTCTATCTTTTTATCACGAACTAAATGAGCGATGTTTTCTATCAGGTTAGCTTTATTTACCTGGTAAGGAAGCTCGGTAACTATTATGCTCTCCCTATCGCCTTTGCCAATTTCAATACCTGCCTTTGCGCGGATTATGATCTTTCCTCTGCCTGTTGTGTATGCATCTTTTACTCCTTCAAATCCCCATATGATACCGGCTGTCGGGAAATCCGGCGCCTTGATATACTTCATTATTTTCTCAACAGGGAGTGTCTTATCTTTTATCAGGGCTATCAAGCCATCAACAACTTCAGTTAAATTATGTGGCGGAATATTTGTAGCCATACCAACTGCTATTCCGCTGGAGCCGTTTACTAACAGATTAGGAAGTATTGCTGGCAGGACTGATGGCTCTGTTGTTGTATCATCGTAATTGGGAATAAAATCAACAGTGTTCTTATCAAGATCTGCAAGGATATTGTTTGAAATCTGCGCAAGCCTTACTTCTGTGTAACGCATAGCAGCGGGTGAATCGCCATCAACGGATCCAAAATTACCCTGACCGTCGACAAGCGGGTAGCGAAGTGAAAAATCCTGTACCATACGCACAATAGTATCGTAAACTGCCTTATCACCATGAGGATGGTATTTACCAAGTACATCACCAACTACTCTTGCGGATTTTTTGTAAGCACGGTTAGGCTGGAGCCCAAGTTCATTCATACCATAAAGCACACGCCTGTGCACGGGTTTTAATCCGTCGCGGACATCCGGCAGTGCGCGGGCAACAATTACACTCATAGAATAATCGAGGTAAGAGCTTTGCATCTCTTGCTCAATATTAACAGGGATTATTTTTTCGTTAGCCATATATATTTAAAATTGTAAAATAGCGAAATAGTGCGATCGTGAAATAGTAATTATTGATTCCTTTAATCCGGTAATCTGAAAACAAGTTTATTTTATGTAACAGGTTTTATTTCCTGCATCGCTCTCAGCATTCCGATCTGTCCGGTATGGTAACAATCATGATACAATAACTGGCGGAAGAAAACAATTTTTTCTTCTGTTGATTCTAACAACGCATTGCCAAGTGAATTTATAACATCAATACATTCATCGTTCAATTCACGAAGCTTACTAATTTCATTCTGCCATGATGCCTCAGACTGGTCTTCGGGTAAAGCTTTCCAGTTATGTTCTTTTGCTTCCAGAGCAACTCCATCTTTAACGTATGTTAAAGCCCAATACTTCCAGTAAGCAATGTGTCTTACAATTTCCCAGATACAATGCCTGTCGGGAGCCGGAAGATATAATGCTTCGATGTAAGAAAGTCCTTCAAGCTGCTTTAAGAGGCTTGCCTGCCAGAAATTTTTACCTGTCGTGAAGAGTTTAAAATCATTTAAGTAAGATAAAACCGGATCAAGCTTTTCTGCTTCCAATTGCGCGATTAATTAGCTAAATTTTAGTAATTTGCTTTAGATGAGAAATATCCTTTAAACACTTAAAATTTAACTAAAAATTAAGTTTAATTCAATTCAGAAATGAGTTCAGGAAGGATAGTATTAAGCTTTGCGGATGCAATTTTGGCAGTAGATAGAACGCTTTCATGTGAGGCGGGCATGACATAATTTTCCTTAAGCAAATTAGTAATTACAGAAATTGCCGCAACATTTAAACCTGCAGATTTGGAGGCAAATACCTCAGGTATAGTTGACATACCGGCAGCATCTATCATGAACTTCTTCTGCATTCTGATTTCGGATCTGGTCTCATAAGTTGGCCCCGGGTAACATCCGTAAACACCTTCATGCAGTTTAATATTATTCTGAAAGCATATTTTCTTTAACTTTTTCATAAGATAACCTGAATATGGAAATTCAGGCTTATTGTAAATCAACTTATCAATAAAATTAATATGTGAAGTAATAAGCATAACATCGCCTTCGGCAAAATTTTCATTCAATCCCCCGGCAGCATTGGTAAGGAT
Source organism: Ignavibacteria bacterium (assembly GCA_019912545.1). Lineage (GTDB taxonomy): Bacteria > Bacteroidota > Ignavibacteria > Tepidaquicellales > OLB5 > OLB5. The sequence continues at coordinate 12,098 of JAIOIK010000099.1, forward strand.
TACATTCTTCACATTCATATTTTTTGCTAGCTCAATATTCGAAGTTATCTCTTCATAGCTTTGCCCTTCATAAAAATGCCGTCTTCCCTTAAAGACAATAATAGTTTTACCTTTGTATGAACAAGTATATATCTGTTTATGATGTATGCCACTGGAATCTTCAAAGATCATCTTTTTATGTTCAAAAAGCCCCTGGTTTAGCTCAATTCCGGATCCCAAAATGAGAGCTAATACTATATTACTATTATTTATCAACTTAACTTATACACTTAAATTTATGTTTCAAAATAGTTTTATTTTTAGCAAATTTACATAGGAAAATGCGGTATGATATACAATTTTTTTATCGTATTTTGCTTACTGAAACAATAGGAAACAATTATTTGTTAGAGTTATAAAGTAAATATAGTAAAAACTGACTAAAATATATGGTAACTGACTCGAGTATTTCAAAAGCACAGGAATATTTAGAAAAAGCGTACAAATTTCAAATGGATGGAAATTATGAAGAGGCTGTTAGAAACTACAAACTTTCAATAGAATTCTTTCCAACGGCTGAAGCTCACACGTTTTTGGGGTGGGCATATAGTTTCCTTGGCGATCTTGACAGGGCTATTGATGAATGCAAGCTGGCTATACAGATAGATACTGATTACGGCAATCCTTACAACGATATTGGCTCTTACCTGATCCAGTTGGGCAACTATGATGAAGCAATAACATGGCTTGAAATGGCATTAAAGGCAAAACGTTATGAGTCATATCATTATGCTCATTTAAATATGGGCAGGGCTTATGAACTAAAAGGATTATGGTTTGAAGCACTGGAAGAATACAAAACTGCAATGAAACTTGAACCAAAGTACGAGCTAGCCAAAAAGCTTTATTATACACTTCAGGGCAAGCTGAACTAATTTTTATACGGCTTAACACTCAAACATTATCGTCATGAATAATATCAAATGTAAACTAAGTTACAAAGGATACTATCCTTTTGTTTTTTTGATTGTGCTGCTTGCCGGCTCTGCACTATTTCAGAGCTGCGAACAGTCAAACATATTCTCAGATAAAGATGATGTGGAGCTTGGTGAGCAGTTTGATAAAGAGATAAAAGCAAACCCTAAAGATTTCCCAATGCTAAGCGGGCATGAAGATGTTAAAAGCTACATAAACGATATGGGCAAAGAAATCCTTAACTCGCCTAAAATAAAGAAAAGAAGTATATATCCGTATAATTTTCAGATCGTAAACGATACGATAATAAATGCGTTTTGCACACCTGGAGGATTTGTTTACGTCTATACTGGTTTGATCAAATTTCTGGATAATGAATCAGCGCTTGCCGGAGTAATTGGCCACGAAATTGCGCATGCCGAAAGAAGGCATGTAACCCAAAGGCTTACGGCATATTATGGAGTAAGCGCACTACTCAGCTTTATATTAGGAGGTAATCCGAGTGTGCTTGCTGAGGTTGCGGCTAATCTGTTCGTTGGACTTGCATTCCTCAAGAATTCACGTGATGATGAAACAGAAGCAGATTACTACTCAATTCGATACCTGCAATCAACTAAATGGTACCCGGGCGGCATTACTTTCTTTTTTGACAAGATAAAAGAAGAGCAGCGGCAGAAAGGCACAACACCGGGTGATCTGGATAGATTACTTTCCACTCATCCCCTGCCAAATGACAGGATCACATTTGTAAACAGCCAGCTTTCAAAGATAAGTCCGAAACCTGACCCCACAAAAGGATTATTTACCGATGAATACCAGCGGATGAAGCAAAAACTCCCTTAAAATAAAAATAATTTTTAACTAAACAATTTTTTGATATGTACTACACACGCAGCAGACTTTATATTCTATTATCTTTTATAGCAATTTTCTTTGTTTCTGATACTAACGGACAGGGAAAAGATGTTAACGACTACAATTACAAATTCACTTTCAGTATCCCTGATGGCTGGGAATCAATAGACATGAAGGAAACAACTGATAAAGATGCAATTTCTTATTCATTCATGAAGAAGGACAAGAAGATGACAATAATGCTCCTTGCATTCAAGTTATCTTCAGTGAAAAATATCGATGACTTTATTTATAACCTTGAAAAGGATATCAGTCTGAACATCCCTACAAAGAGCGGCGAATACAGCGAGCAGGATTTCGGGAAATATGATATGAAGAGCGCGAATTATAAAGATAATAAGTTTGACGAAATGATCTATTACTTCAGGACAAAACTTCCTGAATCTCCGAACAATTATGTTTATATGGTTAGATTCATAACTGAGATGAAAGATTTTAATACCGATTCAGAAACTGAAATTAAAAATATCATCAGCACTTTTAAACCTACTGCTGAATAAACAATCATGAATGGAGAGCAGCCGCCATGTCAGTAAAACCAATTCCCGCAGGATTTGAGAATGTAATCCCCTTCCTTGTCTGCAATGACACCCAAAAGGTAATAGATTTCGCTGTAGATGTCTTTGGCGCTAAAGTTGATGATATCTCAAAAAACGATAAAGGTACGATCATGCACGCGACTATTCATATTCGCAGTAGCGCAATCATGCTCAGCGAGGCGAGCAAAGAATATCCTCCTAACTCGGCTATGATATATATTTACGTTGATAATGTTGATGATGTTTACAAAAAAGGAATTGAAGCAGGCGGTGAATCGTTAAGAGAACCAACAAATGAATTTTACGGCGACCGTTCCTGCGGCCTGAAAGACATATCCGGAAATCAGTGGTGGATTGCATCGCATGTTGAAGATGTATCGCCTGAAGAAATTCAGAAAAGACAGAAAGAACTCAAGAAATAATTGAATTCAAATTTTCCAAAAGCCTGTATTTTGCAGGCTTTTTTGTTTTAGTTTAATTAAATTGCAGAATGGAAAATAATATTTCAGAAAATACGCTGGTAAAGGAGTTTATCCGGCAATCAAATGAAAGAATTATACTTAATCTTCCAAGAATTGAAAAATGCCTGGATGAATTGAACGATTATGAAATATGGACCCGTCAAAACAATTCATCTAACAGCATTGGTAATCTTATACTGCATTTGTGCGGTAATATAACCCAATATATAATTTCAGGACTCGGGGGCGAAACTGATAATCGCAACAGAGACGAAGAATTTGCAGCAAATGGAGGGTTTAATTCCCTTGAATTAAAAGATAAAATACGAAAAGTTATAAACAGATCTGCCGAAGTGATTGAGAGTCTCAGCGAAGAAGAACTTTTACAACAAAGGACATTGCAGGGTTACCAGATGACCGGGATCGCAGCAATCATCCATGTAACAGAACACTTATCATACCATACAGGGCAGATTGTGTTCTATACAAAAATGCTCAAAGATATTGATACAGGTTTTTACAAAGGACTGAATCTTAACACTAAGAACTTAATTTAACTAAATCCATAAACTAAATCTTATAAATGGCAAAAGGAAACAAAGAAAGCCCCTGGAAACTGAAAACGCCTCCCGGTTCATCTGAATACGAAATGTATAAAGATATTAAAGACGGGAAAGAAGTGATTGTTTGTACAGTCGGGAAAACTGTATTACTTTATGACGCAATATGTTTAAACGACCTTCATGCAATGTTGAAAAAGCACGGCGACTGGATGGAGCTCGGCAGCGCAGATGAACAAAAACCCGCAAAGGAAGGAACTATTGAAGCATGGGGAAGATCGCCGAAGAATCCAATAGGCGGCTGGTATGGCCTGAAAAAAGGTCTCAGAGGCAGGTTTGGTATGTATATTCCTCCACTAATGGAAGAACTTGGGCTTGCTGAAGTGGAACACAATCCGAGAAATAACCGAATGAGGGCAAAATAATTATGAAAACCGTAAGAGTTCAGTACAAGGTAAAGCCTGAGTTTGCAGAAACCAACAAGACAAATATTTCCAAAGTTATGGCTGAGCTTAGGAATCTGAATGATGAAGGTATTAAATACAGTACTTTTTTATTTGAGGATGGGCAAACTTTCTTGCATTTTGCAATGTTCAGGGATGATGACGGGCAAAAGAAGCTGAATGAGCTTGAATCATTTAAGAAATTCGGTGCGGAGCTCAAGGCAAGCGGCCCGGTTGAACCGCCGAAGCCGGAAGTACTGAATCTGGTGGATTCGTGTTATAATATATTTTGAAAACCGATTGAATTAAAGCAAAAAATAAGTTTTAACTTTCAATATTATTTTCTAAATTATAAATCAAAAACAAATGGATAACAAATCAAATGCATTAAACTGGTTTGAAGTACCTGCGCTTGATATAGCAAGGGCTAAAGTTTTTTACGAGGCAATATTCGCTGTTCAACTTAGTGACATGCCCTCAATGAATGGGATGAAAATGGCAGCATTCCCTGCTGATTGGGCAAGCGGAAAAGTATCGGGAGCAATTGCAGAGACAGGTATGCACAAGCCTTCTCAGGATGGTGTTGTAATATATCTTAATACCGAGCCTGATATTCAAAGTGTAATAGACAGGATTGAACCCTCTGGCGGAAAAGTAGTTATGCCAAAAACTCAGATCAGTCCGGAAATTGGTTATATGGCCTTTTTTATTGATACTGAAGGGAATAAGATAGGATTGCACTCTAGCAAATAATTTCATTTTAGATATGAGGAACCGGCGCAAGCCGGTTTCTTGATAATCCTTTCTGAAAAAGTGCTGATAAGTCTATGCATTAACAGTTATCAGACCAATAATTCAAAGACGGATGGTCCATACTAGAAATATGGATGCACTTTTCTTTTAAGCAGAAAACAGTAAATTTAATTTGCAATTTCAGATAAAACTCACACTCATTGGAATATCTTCACAAAGGAAAGTATTACGGAATCCCTCAGAAAGTTCTGAACTATGATGATATTATCATTACTGATAATGAATATATCAAAAGCAAAGTTGGCTGGCATTACCATGAAAATGTATATTTTACCTATATACTTAAAGGAAGGCTCATTGAATCCAGCAAGACGGAAACTCATAACTGCATGCCCGGCACACTGCTTTATCATAACAGGCAGGAACCTCATTACAACATAAAGCCGCCCGGGTACACAAGAGGATTCCAGGTTGAATTTTCAAAAGACTGGTTTACAAAGCATTCGGTTAAAGTAAGTGATTTTGAGGGCAGCAGTATTTTGACTAATCCCTTATTCAATCATCTTTTCAACCGCATATACAGAGAATCTTTTTTTTCTGATGAAGATTCATTAATATCAATTGAAGTGTTGTTGCTGCAGGTATTTGGCGTAATGATGAGGCGCTCAATACACAATAGTAATGAAAGGCCTGTTTGGATAAGCACAATTGAGAGCATCCTGAACGATAGATTCAAAGAAAAGATTACCCTGGAATTCCTTGCAAAAGAAACCGGAATTCACCCGGTACATATATCACAAGTATTCTCTAAATATTTCGATTCTTCATTTGGAGATTACCTGAGGAAAATTAGAATTGGCAAAGCAATTAATTTAATTGCAGACGGTGAACATACATTAACCCAGATCAGCAGTATGTGCGGATTTTCAGATCAAAGCCATTTTATAAGGATCTTCAAATCTCTTTACGGCATTTCTCCTTCTCTTTACAGGAAGTCAATAAAAATACATTGATATTATACAATTTGCTTAAGATTATTCTATTTTGGATGATTGAATTTTGAGTATATTTGCAGCAACTATTTTTCCGAACTAAATGAATAAAATTTTTCAATTTGCTCTCATTATTTTTATCTTAACATTCCCATGCGCAATAACTCCAAATCATTTCGATAATACAATTAGTGTATCCCTAACTCAAAAAATATCGTTCCCTGATTCTTCGAATACTGACCAAAACAGTTTTGTAATTGATAACGGGATATTGAACGACCTCCACAAAAACAATACCGGCAGAATTACATTTATGGCTGAGAATATTCCTATTGAAGAGTTTGAAGAATCTGACTTCCTGACATCATTTGAGTTGAAACAAAAATGTGATCTGAATATCAGGGTATTTCTGAAAACATCGCTTACAAACTCTCTTCACATTTTAGCTCCGGAATTAACAGCAGAGGAACTGACTGCAAAAGGTAATTATCAATTTAATTTTTTTGTAGATGACAGCTTGATCTATAAGGAAAATCTTAACCCCGGCGCCGGCAGTAAAGAAAGTAAGAATATTTCAACAATACTCAGAATCCCGCTTATCAGCACAACCGGTGAAGATTCATGGGGAAGATTTCTGTGGCAAAGGTTCATGTTTAAAGGGGGCGAAGATGCTCTGCAGGAAGGCACTCATAATCTAGAAATAGAAATAAGGCCGTATGTTAAAACGGGTGAAGTTAAAACCGGGGAATTGATAGCTTCCGGAGAACTTACAATCAATATTGTAAGGCCTGATATTCCCCCGGAGCTTATTGAAATCCAGTCAATAAAGCAAAATAGCGGCTGGGAAGTTTCAACTGAAGAATATGATAGAGATCTAATAAGGCAATTAAAAACAAAAATTGCTGAGAACTATTTTAAGGAAATTACCAGTATTGTTGTAATTAAAAATGGCAGGCTTCTATTAGAGGAATACTTTAACGGATCAGCAAGAGATTCATTGCATGATACCCGTTCTGTTGGAAAATCATTTGCATCAGCCATTACAGGTATAGCAATCGAAGAGGGTCACATCAAAAGTGAAAACCAAATATTAAAGGATTATTACGATTTAAAAAATTACAGGAATTATACCCTTAAAAAAGACAGCGTTCAAATAAAAAACCTCTTGACAATGAGCTCGGCATTTCTGGGCTTCGATTTTGATGAAAGCTCTCCCGGCAATGAAGAAAATATGTATCCAACAGGGGACTGGGTTAAGTTTACGCTAGATCTCCCAATGGACCCGTCAAAAACAAATGGTGGCAAGTGGGAATACTTTACGGCGGGAGTTGTTGTATTAGGTGATATCCTGAATAAATCCGTTCCCGGCGGCCTGGGAAATTATTCTTCAGAAAAATTATTAAAGCCGCTTGGAATAAATAAATTCGAGTGGGAATATACTCCCCAAGGCGTAGTGAATACAGCCGGCGGCTGGCACATGAGGCCGCTGGATTATGCTAAGTTCGGGCAATTATACAAAAACGGAGGATCATGGAACGGGAAGCAGATCATTCCAAAAAGCTGGGTGAAGAAAAGTTTATCAAAACAGATCTCAATACCAAACACAGAAAATGAATTTTACGGTTACCTTTTCTGGAATACCACTTTTCGGGTTGATAATGAATCATACGAAGCTTTCTATTCAAGCGGGAATGGAGGAAACAAGATATTTATCTTCAAAGACCAGCCGATTGTTGTTGTAGTCACATCAAATGCGTTCGGCAAGATGTATGCACATGCGCAAGTGAACAAGATTATGGAGAAGTATATTTTACCTTCGGTGATTAGATAATACCGCTTCATGCGAATTTGTCATACTCTCCATTCAAAAAAGGATTATTTTCTCTCTCCTCCCCTATTGTCGTTTCTTCCATGTGTCCCGGATAAATAATGTAATCATCGTCATACCTAAGGACTTTATTCTTAATTGAATTCAGCAGCACACCCATATCTCCAAGCCACAAGTCAGTTCTGCCAATGGAGCCTTTGAAAACTACATCTCCGCCGAAAATCACTTTTTCTTTTTCATCAACAAAGCAAACACTTCCCGGAGAGTGCCCGGGAGTGTGAAGTATTTTGAAAGTTGTGCCAGCAAATTTTATTTCGTCTGATTCATCAATAAATTTATCGGGATTTGGAGGCTCGGGGAAACTAACACCAAACATTGCGCCCTGATCCATTGCTTTATCGAACAAAGGCATATCATCTTTGTGCATAAGCAGCGGGACATCAAAAGTTTTCTTAGCCCAGTCGTTTCCCATGATGTGATCAATATGTCCGTGAGTATTTAGAATTAGCTTAATATTAATCCCATTAGCCTTAATGTAATTCAGGATTTCGTTCTTCTCGAAATCTTCGTACACGCCGGGATCAATTATCACTCCATCTTTGGTATTTTCATCCCAATAAATGTAACAATTCATCGAAAATGGGTTAACTGTGAATGTTTTAGTTTTCATGATATCCAATCCTGAGCGTATGCGAAGGGTCTAAACAATTGATGCATGGATTCTTCCGCTCAACGAGTCGAGTCGTCGACCAGCAGGCGGACATGTCGCTTCGCTCTGAATTTGTGTATAGTTATTAACTGTTTTTTTGAATATTTTTGCAATTTACAATGAAAGAGAACGATAAAACAGGCAGTGAAGGGGTAACAAAGCGAAAAGAGACGATAATTGCTTTAAACAAAAAGGCTTACCACGATTTTGAGATCCTAAGTAAACATGAAGCCGGGATTGTTCTCAAAGGAACTGAAGTAAAATCACTGAGGGACCACAAGGCCAGTCTTGTTGACGCATATGCAAGAGTAAAACAAAAAGAAGTATGGCTGTACAATGCAAACATAGCGATTTATAAGCTGGGAACATTCACTAACCATGAGCCAACCAGTACAAGAAAACTCTTATTCAAAAAAAGTGAAATAAGGAAGCTTGAAAATAAGCTTAAAGACAGAAGTCTGACACTTGTGCCATTGAAAATGTATTTCCAGGGACCCTACGTTAAAGTTGAGCTTGGACTTGCAAAAGGCAAGAAGCAGTATGATAAACGCGAGTCGATTAAGAAAGCAGATGTACAAAGGAAGCTGAAGAGAGTAAAAATATAGAAGAATTATAAATAGAGATTCCCGCCTGCTCGGGATTGAAAAAAATATGTCATTTCCAACAATAAAAGAACAGATCGACCTTATCAAACGGAATACTGTTGAAATTATTCCGGAAGATGAGCTTGAAAGGAAGCTGGCTAAATCATTTAAAGAAAATAAGCCTCTTACCGTTAAGCTTGGATGCGATCCTTCGCGCCCCGATCTTCATATCGGACATGGAGTAGTTCTGCAAAAACTTAGAGATTTTCAGGACCTCGGTCATAAAGCTGTTTTGATAATTGGTGATTTTACCGCAATGATAGGCGACCCATCCGGGAAAAGCAAAACGCGCCCGGCGCTCACACTAGAGGAAACCCGTGTAAACGGAAAAACATATTTTGAACAGGCATCAAAGATTCTATTAGAAAAAAATCTGGAAATAAGATATAACTCCGAGTGGCTTGATAAGATGTCCTTCAGCGATGTAATCAAGCTTGCAAGCAAATATACTGTGGCTCAGATACTCGAACGCGATGATTTTGAAAAACGTATGGAAAGCAAAACTCCGATTAGTCTGCATGAATTATTGTATCCTCTCAGCCAGGCAATGGATTCTGTTGCAATTAAAAGTGATGTTGAGCTTGGCGGCACCGATCAGAAATTCAACCTGCTGGTTGGCAGGACAATTCAAGAGGCATACGGGCAGGAAGCGCAATGTATCGTAACTCTGGAACTGCTTGAAGGCACAGACGGCGTTGAGAAGATGAGCAAATCATTAGATAATGCCATTTGCTTTACGGATTCACCAAAGAATATTTTCGGAAAGACGATGTCAATTCCGGATAAGCTGATATTAAAATATTATACTTTATGCACTGCTCTTAGCATTAATGAGCTGAAGCAAATCGAAGCTGAACTGAAAGATCCTGCTACAAATCCCCGCAACTTAAAAGTAAGACTGGGCTATGAGCTGGTTAAGAAGTACTATGATGAAGAGTCAGCAAAGTACTCACTTAATGAATTTGAGACAATATTTGTTAAAAAGGAAGTACCGGATGACATACCCGAATTTAAGCTTGATGCAAAGGAAGTAAAGCTTGTAACTATCATAAAAGAAAACAACATGGCAGCTTCTACGGGAGAGGCAATAAGGCTGATAAAGCAGGGCGGCGTGACGATTAACGGCGAAAAGATAACGAATGAAAAATTTATTATTAAGGCTGAAAAGGATTTTGTGCTGAAAGTCGGCAAAAGGAAATTCCTTAAGGTTCTCGTTTAACTGCCTAAAGGAAATGGATTTAATATTATATTAATAATTTAATTATTATATTTACACTTCATAACTCACCTATTTATTAACAAAATAAAAACCGGAGAATCAGGAGAAATTGTTCAAACCTACTAAAATCTTTTTCACCAAAGGTGTTGGAAGGCACAAAGATTATTTACAGTCATTTGAGCTTGCCTTAAGGATGGCGGGAATAGAAAAGTGCAATTTGGTATCAGTATCTAGTATTTTCCCTGCGGGATGTAAGCGTGTCTCAAAAGAAGAAGGCATTAAATTGATGGAGCCTGGGCAGATAACGTTTTGTGTAATGGCAAGGAATTCAACAAACGAAGCAAACAGATTGATTGCAGCTTCAATAGGCGTAGCGCTTCCCAGTGATGGAAACCAGTACGGATACATTTCGGAGCATCATCCTTTCGGTGAATCAGAAAAGATCTCCGGTGAATATGCTGAGGATATTGCCGCTCAGATGCTTGCCACTACACTGGGTATCGAGTTTGACCCTGAACAGGCATGGGATGAAAGAGAGCAGGTTTACAAAGCAAGCGGGCAGATATATAAAACGTTCAATATAACACAATCTGCTGAAGGCGATAAAGCCGGTATTTGGACAACAGTTATTGCCGGCGCAGTAATGCTTCCATAGATGTCAAAAGTGAAATGTGAAACGTGAAGAATTGTTTAATAGTATGTAATGGCAGTTTAACCCGAAAGCTGCTTAACAGGTTCACAAATAAAAAGCTCCGCTCACAATATGCAATCATATCTTGTGACGGGGCTTCTGATTTTTTGTACAGGCATAAAGTGAAACCGGATTATATTATTGGAGATATGGATGGCATTAAAACAAAAACCCTTAAGTATTTTAAAACCAAAGAAATTAAGATAAAAACTGTTATACGGCAAGATCAAAACGACCTGGAGAAGGCGCTGAAATATGCTTTATCGAAGAAATTCAAAAGCATCAATATTATCGGATTTGCCGGAAAGCGGTTTGACCATTCCATAAACAATCTAAGCATCCTGAAGAAGTTCTATAGAAAAGCAGACATAGCAGTTTATGATAGTAGTTTTGAGATCAAGTTCATAAAGAAAAAAGTCGAGTTTGCATGTAAAGTTGGAGATGTAGTGTCAATCATTCCCCTTCCAAAAGCATCGGGTATTACAGCACAGGGTTTGAAGTATCCCTTAAAATATGAAACTCTTGAATTCGGAGTAAGAGAGGGTGCGCTGAATGAGGCTATTGATAAAAATGTAAAAATCAGTTTCAAAAGCGGTAACTTACTTTTAGTAAGACAAGTCCGCTAGTACCAACAGAAATTAATTCCAATCTTTCTTTATTATTTTCGTCCCGTCGCTTTCAATTATTACTGACCCTTTTTCGATTACATCAACGGCATCAATACCCAAAAAAGTTAATCCACTTTTGAAGATCTCAGTCGCTTTAGACTTTCTTCCTTTTGCCCTGCTTTGAATAATGGCAAATTCCGGCTGCGTCCTTATCAATAACTCAGAAGAAGTTTTATCAAATGAACCGGTTCCCGAAACTTTGAGTACATTAACTTTCTCATCAAAAGGCACTTGGGCTGAGTTTATCAGATTTTCGGGGAGATCGTCACTATCATCAAACAGGAATCTTGTCTCTCCATAGGCAAACTCGCTTAACATTGAAGAAGCTTTGTATAGGCTATCGTAATAAATATACAATCTAAAGCTCCCTTTTTGATTTACTATCTTTGATGAGGTAATAAACTGAATATTCTGGCTGCTTAATTGTGGGCTTAGTTTTTTGTTTTCCATGATTTGCCTGTAATAATCCGGAACAAGTATCTTATTTATTTTGAAATGTCTGCATAAATAATCCAGGCTTCGGAACTCGCTTGCTCCCATTTCATTGATTACCAGCAGATCCAGAGATGATACACCGCTTGATTTTAAGTATGGAATGATATTTCTTTCGGCGGAAGTATATTTTAGCCCTGAAGAACCGGGGTTGATCAGCACAGAAGTTCCGCCCGGCAATCTGATGAGTGTTGAGCCAGAAATGCCAGTATCAAGATAAGTAATAACTGCATTTGAAGACTTGTTTAATACATCCTTCCAGATGACAAAGTTTAACGTTAACAGAATTATTATAGAAGTCCTGAAAACAAAGTTATGCTTCTTTAATCCCATAACCGTTATAAGGATTAAATAGTAAAACAGAAACAGCAGAGAATCCACAAAGTATGTTTCTACAAAAGAGTAATCCCATTTAGCGCAAACTTCGATCAGCCATAGCTGAAACCAAACCATAAACGAATTGAAAGATGCAAACACAGATGCAAGCCATGTGGAGCAGACCGAAGTCATTATCATAATAAATCCCGCCGCAAGAGATATGTTAGAAAGCGGTATTGCAAAGAGATTTGATGCAAGCGATACTATTGAGATCTTCTTAAACATTATAGCAGTTATAGGCAGTGTTCCCAGTTGGGCAGCAAGTGTTCCAAGAAACAGTATTATGGTTTGTCTGAGAGCATTCCTGATACTCCCGCCTTTTGATAAAGAAACATACCAATCAAGGTTTTCCAGCCACCCCTCAAGTACCGGGTAAATAATTATTATAGAAAGAATTGCTGAGAATGAAAGAATAAATCCCGCATCAAAAAGCTGGCGCGGATCAAATAGCAGAATTACCATTGCAGAAAAAGCAACTATGTTAAATGAATTAGGTTTTCTTTCTATCAATTGCGCCAGCATGAATACTGAAGCCATTATTGTTGCACGAATGATTGAAGGGGTATTTCCTGTAAGATTCATATAGAACAAAAGGCTTAAAATAATTATTATGACCTTATATGAATATCTAACGGGAATAAAGATAAGGAGTCCCCATATTATAATAATCACATATGCGACATTCAAGCCTGAGACAGCTATTATATGCGCAACTCCGGCATTAATAAAATTTTCTTTCATTTCCGGAGAGATGTTGCTTCGCTCGCCCAGTACAAGTCCCTTGAGATACTCCCCTTCATCGCCTCCTACAAGCGAATCTATTAATGCAATTGAATAATTTTTAACAGGGTTTATAATATGTCCATAATAAAAGCCAGGGTCTTCATATCCTGCAAGCGTGATGTTATCAAATCCGTAAGAAGTAAACACGGCATCAATTCCGTGCATTCTAAGGTATTTTCCGTAATCAAACTCACCCGGATTTCTTTGATGAGGAAGGTCTTCTAACTTGCCTTGCAATTCCGCAATATCACCATATTGCAGTTTGGCAAGAGGGCTCTCTTTGTATTTGTTCTGGTATATTGTGGCAAGAATTATTCCGCTTTTATTTTGCTCATCAACATTCATCAATTCAATTGAAAGCCTTATCCTGTCATCTTTGACCTCTGGCTTTTGGATTAAAACACCTTTGATCTTTGCACTCCGCCCTTCGAAATCATCTATGACAGAAGAGATGTTATCCAGTTCTGTATAATGGTAACGGTACTGGAAGCTGAACAATCCATACAATAGAAGAATAATCATGTAAGAATACAGGAACATTCTGTTCTTTCCAGCCGGTTTGTAAACAAACAGTATCATCAAAACCAGAAGGCACAGGATTGAGAGAATCAGCCACAAAGGCAAAAAAGAAAGATTTATTCCGGAGAAATAGCTTATCAGTATTCCCGCTGTTAAGGGGATTACAAATACAACAGCAGGATATTTTTTCCGGAAGGAAGCCAAGTCCTGTAAGGATAATTATATTTGTTGAAAAATTAAATAGAGAATTTACAGTATCCAAACAAGGAGTTGAAACCCCTTGTTATGGTTGTCAGGTCTGCACAAAGTGCCCCTTTGGGGAGGACCTGGCAACACACCTTAATTAGTACATTTATATCTCAGACCTGATGGGAATTACACAATTGAATACGAAAACAAGATTTTAACCTGCTTCATAACTATAATGTATAATAATATTTTTGTAAATTACGCTGATAAAGAATTGTTATGAAACCGATTGCAACAGAAAGAATTATCGTAAGGGAATTCCGTCCATCTGATCTTGGTGAAATTTACCGAATACTTGATGTTGAGCTGAAGCTCATTGACTCAACCCATCAGGATTCCTCAATTGCACAGCGTAAAAAATGGCTTGAATGGACAGTGCACGGCTATGAACAAAACAGGATTCTGCTTAATCCCCCATATGGCGATCATGCAATTGTGCTGAGGGATTCGTTACAGCTCATTGGTGCCTGCGGCTTAGTTCCCGTGCTTGCGCCGCTTGCAAAGATCCCCTACTATAAGTACACTGCCGATGCAGATGATGAAGAAATGAATTACCCTGAAGTAGGTCTTTTTATTGCAGTTTCAACTCACTACCAGTGCAGGGGTATTGCATACGAGGCTTCCAAAGCTTTGATAGAAGTAGCTTTCAAAGGCCTGAAGCTCAAAAGGATTATTGGGATAACAGACTTGTATAATAATCCTTCTATAGCTGTATTAAAGCGGCTTGGAATGAGGATCGAAAAACTGCCTGAGCACAAATGGATGCAGGTAGTTGGAATTCTTGAAAATGAAACAGGCCGTGAAAAGAATTATAAACTATCAGGATAATAAGCTGTATTATGATGCGAAGTGTAATTAGAAAATTTGGAGTAATAATAAAATAATGATTAACGAAGACAAAAAAAACAATATTAGTAAAAACGGTGCGCCGCCTGAGCTCAATCGCGGATTCGGTTTTCGTGTTGCAATGACAATTGTATTTTTTATACTTGCTGTGGTTTACATACTATGGCTAATTAAAATGTTATAATAAATATGGATCAATTTCTGAAGCAGTTCACACACTATTTGGATCAGCTAAAAGAAGAAATATCTTCCTTTCCTTCTGAGACTACAGTGTGGAGTACACAGGGTTCGGTTAAAAATTCACCCGGAAACCTTGCAATGCACCTTTGCGGCAACCTGAAGCACAACTTTGGCGCTGTACTTCTTGGCAACGGAAATCAAAGGAACAGGGACTATGAATTCAGCCAAATGGATACTCCCAAGCAAGTCATTATGAATGAGATCGATTCAACTATTAGTGTTGTAAAGGAAGCATTTGAAAAAATGAAGCCTGAAGACCTGCAGAAGATCTTCCCTGCTGATAATTTCGGAACGGGTCAGACAATAGGCTCTGTACTCCTTAGGCTTGCCTTTCATTTATCTTATCATTTGGGGCAAATTAATTATTACAGGAGAATGATTTGATTTCAAACAATTTAAGCTCTACAAAGATCACAGAAAGATATGAAAATCGCCCTGTTGAATATAAAGGATTGTGGGAAGATAACGGCTGGAGATATGTATTGATAATTACTTAGCGGGTATTCATTCAAAGCAAGATTTGATTCTAAACAAATAAGTAACATGAACGTAATTAACAACAGTATAAACAGGATAAGTTACCTGATTGATGAAATCCCTGTTAGAATAAAAAGTGTCAAAGCCGAAATTCTATCAAAGAAGCCTGCGCCGGATAAATGGAGCAAAAAGGAGATACTCGGGCACTTGTGTGACTCTGCCGTGAATAATTTGAGCAGATTTATACGTGCACAGTTTGAGCCTGAGCCTTTCAAAGTAATACCCTATGCACAAAATGAGTGGGTTGAATTGAATAACTATCAGAAAATGGATATTGAAGCCATTCTTGTTTACTGGGTAACACTTAATAAACAGATCGTACACATAGTATCAAATATCTCTGAAGCTAAGCTTGGCGTAGTTTGCAATCTTGGTAATGCAGCTTTCCGCGAAGGTGAAATCGAAAAGAATCTTTTGTGGCTTTTCGAAGATTACTTAATTCATATGGAATACCATTTGAGGCAGATCATTGAAGATGATTGGTTAAGAGGCGATTACATGTCAAGAAATTGAAGCCTACACTTATGTTTTAAAGAAGCTTCAGAAGTCCTTAAGACTTTTGAAGTCTGATCAACATGTTTTAACATGCCGCTCCTGACGGAGCTTTTATCATTTTCTTTATGGAGATTACAAACATGCCGCTCCTAACGGAGCTAAAGTCCACTCAGTGTCAGGTCATTTCCAAAGGACTCATTCCCGTCGTGTCAGGTCCCTAGAGTTGACAAACTATTTGATACCGTAATTAATCCGCACTAGCCTCATGAAACCCCGCTTGTGGGATCCCCAACAACCAAAGAATGCTGCTGGTCACAAAACTAACAGAGGAGAAAATTTTGTCAGACCTCAACTGACATGTCAGGTTTGAGAACCTGACATAACGGCAAAATCCTGTAAATACAAATAGTAAAACAACTGCATTTACAATTTTCTTTTACCCAAATTAGCTATAGATATCAAAATTGCGCCAAACAGCATTGTTACAGAAAGTATAAAAAGAATGTAAGCGGAATCCATAACCGGCGAAACACGAAACCAGGTCACAAGCGCGGGATAGAATAATATCACCTCGTTGAAAACGAGTCCCGCAATAAGTAACAGCGCGCCGGTTTTGACCAGGATATTATTCGCATTTATCAATCCATTGCCGCTGTACCAGCCCAATAATCCAATAGTTACAACGCCAAGCATAACTAAGTGAATAAATCCTATGGCAACATCACGGTTCATATATGCAACTGAACCAACTGCGGGCAGGACAGAGAGGAACTGGAATATTACCTTAAGCAGAAGCGCGAAAAAGCAAAGCCTGAAAAGTAATTGCGCAAGCCGCGGCAATCCGGAAAATATTTTAGCCTCATTTTGAAAAAGCAATGTGTAGAGGAATCTAAGACCAAACAACTGGGCAGAAGCAGAAATGAATGCAATTACCCAAACAAAAACGGGAATCCTGAATCCAAGCAGCGAAAGTGCATATGTACCAATAATTGAATAAAACAGTGCATTGAAAGCGATGGCAGAGTGTTTTGGATTAAATACTGCTCCCCGCTTTTCAAAGAATCCGAGCCACAGGCCGATCAGACTGAATATGAACCAGCCGTTGTACTGAAAGTGAAGATAGAAGTAAATGACCTGGCTGTAGAGATCAGTGCCGGCGAGACCTTTCATTATCACAAGTACCAGCGCCCACGGGCCAAGAGAAGAAAGGAAAAGGAAAAAAAGACCCGCAGTAATAAATTTGATAGACAGGCTGTTTTGATCAAATTTCCTAGTATCACTAAGGAAGAATATTATGAATGCATATGAACAGAAAATGTGCATTGTTGAAAATGCTATAGATAGCGATGCATAACCCTGCCAAGAGAAAGTAATGAGCATTCCGATAATTGAAATTTGTGTGAGCCAAAATAGCAGACTGTACTTTGCAGGATCTATCTTTTCAGGCAGGTAAAAATACAGCATTGCAAGGAACAAAGCATTGTATATCCAACCAAGCATTGCAGTGTGGGAGTGCGAATGCAAAATGTTTTCAAAAATAAACAGGTCTATTGGATACACGAACAACAGCCTTAAGTAAGTGCCGACAAGGGCGACAATCACAAGATAAAACAAGCTCAGGGATATTTTGAATTTCAGTGTATTAATATGGCTTTATAATCATGATGTTTCACAAAGATAACAGAATGGATTTAAAAAGACTACAAAAGTCTTTGAGACTTTTGTAGTCTGAAATATCATTGTGCAGCTTATCGTTTCACATTTGACATTTCACTTTTCACCTTCGACTTTTTAACTTTTCACTTGATTAATACCATCTTCTTCGTCTCTCTGAATGAACCGGATTCAAGTGAGTAGAAATACATGCCAGATGCAAAGTTAGTACCGTCAAACTTAACTTCGTAGCTGCCGGGGTTAAGTTTTTCATTTACAAGTGTAGAGATTTCTTTGCCTAGAATATCGTATACAACTAACTTAACAATTCTTGATTCCGTGATATCAAATCTGATATTGGTTGAAGGATTGAAAGGATTTGGATAATTTTGTGAAAGTTGGTAATTCTCCGGAATAGAGTTTGAAATCGGAATTATGGCTATTGGTGGATTTGCAAAACCATTCTTATCAGTTTTAATAATGTAAATTTCTCCCATTTGAAAACCGTCTCGCCGGCCAATTATCACGTATCCACTATCAGAAGACTGGTTTACTTCATTACCTCTATCAGAATCATGAAAACCATATAATTTGTGCCAAAGCTCATTACCACTTGTATCGGTCTTCAATAGAAAAGCGTAGTCGGTAAAATTCCCAATTGTGTCTCTGGCTCCGGTAAAAACATAACCCTCGTCATTTGTCAATGAAACCGATCTGAAACCCACGTAATTTGTTGTATCATAAATCTTCAACCAATTCAAATCACCCGTTCCTGAAAACTTACAATAAAAAAAACTGCCTGCCACAATAAATGAGCTTTCATTTGTGGATTTTATACTTCTCGTTTCATAGTATCTTAGTAAATCATAACGCTTACTCCATACCAAATTGCCAGTCTGGTCAATTTTCATAATTGTTAATTTATTTGTGATATAAGCTGAATCGCTTACATTGCCTATTAAAATGAATTTATTATCTAATGTAATATCGATATCATAAAATGCACCATCAAAAATACTGTCTGTATATATCTTCTCCCAAAGTGAATCACCCGTACCGCTGATCTTGAAGAGATAAGGATATGAAATTGCTCCAAAATCAATTCTCCCGCAAATTATGTAACCGCCATCAGATGTACTTTTAATCGTATTAAAATATTTATCAAAATCATACGGTCCGCTTGTCCATAAAATGTTTCCATTTAAATCTATCTTTACTATATGAGTCCAGAGCCCAACAATAACGTAACTATTATTAGTAGTTTCAATTATTTTTGCAGGCTGATCATCCATAGTATACTTAGTCCATAACGTATCACCATATTCATTCAATCTAAGTAACAAACCTTTTTCAATCTGTCCGATCCTGTCTCTCCCAACAGCAAAATAGCCGCCGTCAGGTAATTGCACCATCGAGAAACCTTCATTTATGTGTGAGCCGCCGTAAGTTTTCTGCCATGTTATCCATTGACTATAACTATTAGCAGTTAATAATGAGCAATAGACAACAAAAGAAAATATTATTTTAATAAAATAACGTCTTCTCATTTCAATATCCTCATTTCAACCCGGCGGTTTTTGGCCATGCCTTCTTCTGTGGAGTTATCTGCAACGGGTACGGCTTCTCCGTAGCCTTTGGCAGAGAGCCGTTCGGGCAGAATTCCCTTGCTGATGAGGTAGCTCACAACACTTTCTGATCGCTTCTGGGAAAGCTCTAAATTGTATTCATCGCTGCCTTTGGAATCGGTATGAGCAGAGATTTCGATCTTAACCCCGGGATTATCGCTCAAGAATTTCACAACGCGCTCAAGCTCAACAAAAGAGCCCTGCATCAAAGCGTATTTATCGAATTCAAAATAAATGTTGTTTAAGGTAATTGAGATTTCTTCAAGTGACTTCACCGATTGCATCACGATATCAACAGTGAGTTCTTTGAATTCACTTTCTGCGCTAAGATCAATGCTGTTTGAAACCGAATAATACCCGGTTTTTTCAGCGTAATAGCTGTAGCTTAAACCGTTTGGCAGCACAATGACGTACTCTCCCGTTTCGGGTTCGGAAGTAAGCTCACCTGCGCTTTCTTCACTGGGGAGTCTGTACCACAAAAGCTTAGCATCAAGCGGGTTTCCGTTTTCATCACTTACTTTGCCTTTAATTGTAACAACATTCTTTTCGGGCTGCGCCTCGGGGGGCAGTTTAATGGAATAAATATCATAGCCCCCTTTTCCACCTTCGCGGTCACTCGAAAAATATGCATATTTGCCGTCTGTGGTTATTTTGTAAGCTACATCATACCCGCCGGTATTTATCTCTTTGCCAAGATTTACGGGCTCGCTCCAAAGGGTCCATGATGTATCACTCAGCCTAACTGCTTTAAACACATCAAGGCTGCCAAGGCCGTAATGCCCGTCACTTGAAAAGTAAAATGTCTTTCCATCGGGATGCAGAAACGGGGAGCGCTCGGCATATGGAGTATTAACAACTGAACCAATGTTTATTGGATTACCCCAGGCAGAATCATTTTTAACCGAGACCCATATATCGGTATTGCCTTCATACTCACCGTGGTAAAACTGTCCGCCTTTTACGTACTCACCAACACTCCCTTTTCTATCGGAAGTGAAAAAGAAAGCTTTACCGTCTGCGGAGAGAAATCCATCGCAATCCCAGTAAGCCGAATTAACCGGTTTTGGGAATGGTTTGATCTCACTCCACCCGCTAATGGTTTTTTGTGAATAAAAATTATCGCCGCCGCCGATTAGTCCTTTATAGCTCCCGAATAGTACTATAGTGTTCCCATCTGCAGATACGCTGTTGATAGCATCATTTTCCTTTGTGCTGAATGGTGAGCCAATATTTTTGGGTTTGATCCACGTACTGCTAATGAGCTGAGAGTAATAAATATCTTCGCCGCCTTTTTTGCCCTCAGCAAAAGTGAAATACATTGTAAGGCCATCAATAGTAAGCACGGGGAAATACTCGCTTTTTGGAGTGTTAACGGTTTCGATATTTGTTATCTCAAGGTTTTGATCAGATGCCTGAAGAAGTTCAATGATCTTATCGGTGCGGGTAACATCTTCGATGAACCACTCCCTGTAATTCTGGAATATTTTAATAGCGCCATTCCAGTCTTTTTTATCAATGAGTGGCTTCGCAAGCATTTGAACTGCAACAAATGCGTCTTCCTGGGGAGCGGTTAAATATATGAATTGTTTTAGTTCTTCATCTGAGTGAATTGATTCAAGATCACGCTGGGCATATGTATTTACTGCCGGAAGGAGAAGCAATATAATATAGAATAGGACGGGTCTCATATAAATTAAAACAAGGCAGGTTAAGAAATAATTTCAATCCTGTAAAATCAGGAAATAATTTATGCTACTTCTTTACTCTGAATTCAACTCTTCTGTTCAAGGCTCTTCCTTCTTCAGTATCGTTGGGTGCAACTGGCTGTGATTCGCCAAAGCCCTGCGGGACAAGCCTGGAAATATCTATTCCTATCTGTATCAAATATTGGACAACAGAATTTGCCCGTTTTCCGGAAAGCTCAAGGTTAAAATGATCGCTTCCAACATCATCGGTATGCGCGTTTAGCTCTACTATTACATCCGGATTGGCATGCATGAACCGGTAGAGCAGGTTTAATGCTTCGTGTGACTCATCTTTCAGTTCAAATTTCCCGGAATCAAAAAATATATTCTCTATCTTAATTGCTTTGCCGGAGTTCTTCAGTTCTTCGATAGAGATTACGCTCATATCAGTGCTGATCTGCTCAAATGCTTTTGATGCGGTAAGATCAAGATAATTTACAATTGAATAAAATCCTTTAACATCTGCATAATAGGCATAGTACCTGCCGGTAGGCAGAGCAATAAAATATTCCCCGGTTTCAGGATCACTTTTAGCAATGCCAACTTCCTTTTTTAATTCAACATCTTCCCATTTGATTGTTGCCTCAACGGGTTTGCCGTTTTCATCAAGCACTTTACCGTTTATTGTTACAACATCGCTAACGGGCTGCACTTCTTCGGGAAGCTCAACATAATAGATATCTTCTTCGCCAAAACCATCATCATTTATAGTAGAAAAATATGCAACATTCCCATCGGTTGAGATCTTATAGCCCCAGTCTTCCTGCGGAGTGTTGATCTCTTTACCCAGGTTTACTGGTTCACTCCACTCGGTCCATGAAGAATCATTAAGCCTTACACTTTTGAACACATCTGATTTACCCAGACCGGTGTGCCCATCAGAGGAAAAATACAAAGTTTTACCGTCAGGATGGAGGAAAGGAGTGCGCTCGGTATATTGTGTGTTTATGACTGGTCCGAGATTTATCGCAGTTTTAGACCACGAGCCGTCCGGTTCTTTGAGCACAACATATAGATCGGTATTACCCCAATACATGCCGTGGTAATAATCACCTTTAGGATAAAAACTCCCTGTACCTCCCTGCCTTTCAGAGGAAAAGAAAATTGCCTTGCCGTCTGCAGTCAGATACGCATCGGCATCCCACCACTTTGAATTTATAGGTTCAGGAAACTGCTTAACTTCGCTGTATCCGTTTTTGGTTTTTTCTATGTAAAAATTATCTCCCCTGCCAATCGCGTTAAGATAATTGCCGAACAAAACAAGTGTATTTCCATCAGCAGAAATACTGCTGATATATTCGTTGCTTTCCGTGTTTATTTTATTGGTAAGCGGCAAAGCGATGATCCACCTGTTATTCACATAATACGATACATACACATCTTCGCCGCCAAGATTATCCTCTCTATCCCTGCCGGTGAAGTAGATCTTTTTCATATCAGGAGAGACTACCGGGCTGTATTCTTTACCAAGTGAGTTAATATTACCTCCCATATTGTGGAGCTTTAGCCCCTTAACAGGAGTGTTAAGTATTTCTATAATCTTATCAATACGCTCTGTGTAGTTAGGAAATTTAGATTTATTATCTTCATATATCTTCACCGCTTTTTTCCAATCATGTTTAAAAATGTGCGGTGATGCAAGATACTGAAGCGCAATAAAAGCATCTTCGCTGGGGGCGTACAGTTTTACCAGATTGGAATAATATTCCGGAGATTCTTCGTCATCAACCTGTATTTTTTGTGAATGAAGATTTAAGGGAATCAAAAGTAATAATGTGAATAAAAGGAATAAAAGTTTACTCATCCGCATACCGAGCGGATAATTTAAAGGAGAGCCGCTATTTCTAGAAGTTGTTAGAATATATTCCTAACTTAAATTCCTATATTTAGCTACAAATTATCTAATTTTTTGGTAATTGGCAATACTATATATAACAATTTATCAAATAATAACTTAATTAGAAGTATGCTTTCTGAATTCATAAAGCGCTATGCCACAGCTAATACCAATATTTAAGGACTCTGAATCTGTATATCCATCGATCTTAATACTGATGAATTCATCATCTGACCCAAGAATTTCTTCGGATATACCTGAAGATTCATTCCCGAACACGAGTACAGATTTTTCAGATTCCCCGGATTTGCAAAATTCTTCAGATTCAGCAAGTTTTGATAATGAATTAGAAGCATCTAATGTGAATAAATAGATCTTATAACCTTTAGATTTTAGGTTTTGCAATTCCATCAAAAGATCGGCATCTTCAATAATATTTGTATTAAATACACCGCCCTGTGAAGACCGAAGGACTTTTTGATTAAAAGGGTCGGCAGAATCTTTGCTTAGAATGATAGTGCTTACGTTAAACCAATAGGCAGTCCGGATAATTGTTCCAAGATTTCCCGGGTCACTGATTCTATCAAGCGCAATAACAAGATCACCCTTAATATTGCTTTCCAGCATTACAGGAATCCTTACAACACCTACTATGCCTTGTGAACTTTCGGTATCAGTGAGCTTTTTAAAAGACCTCTCTGGCAGCAGTTCAACAATGGTTTTGTTTAATGCTAACCCGGAAAGTATCTCGGGATGGTTAGAAAGGTCAACATCAGACCGGAGAATGATATACTCCAGTTCATATGGTGATCCAATGCACTCTTCGATAAGATGAAATCCTTCGATCAGGAATCTCCCCTGCTCACGAATATTTTTCTTCTGTTTAAGGGATGCGAATTCCTTTATTTGATTAGCAGTTAAGATTATTATGTCTCCGGTTATTTCTCGATACTTTGAAAACGCACTGAATGCTATTTGCCAATAAGCTTAAGGAATTCAGACCGGGTTTTTTCTCCGGAGCGGAATCTGCCAAGCATGCACGAAGCAGTTGCGATCGAATTCTGTTTCTCCACTCCGCGCATCATCATGCAAAGATGCCGGGCTTCGCTTACTACGGCAACGCCTTTTGGTTCAAGGACTTTGTTAATCATATCGCCAATCTCCCTTGTCATTCGTTCCTGCACCTGCAGCCGGCGGGAATACATTTCAACTATGCGTGGAATTTTACTCAAGCCAACTATCTTGCCGTTTGGTATATAAGCGATATGACACTTGCCGTAAAAGGGAAGCAAATGATGTTCGCACAGACTGAAGAAATCAATATCCTTTACAATAACCATTTCATCATAATGCTCGTTAAATATTGCGTCATTAAGAAGCTTATCGATATCTTCATCATATCCTTTTGTAAGAAACTTGTATGCCTTGGCAACCCGGTGGGGAGTTTTGAGAAGTCCTTCTCTTTTCGGGTCTTCGCCTATTTCCTTAAGTATGCTTTTTACATTGGCCTCAAGTGTTTCAAGTGAGGCAGAATCAATATTCAATTGCTGATTAAGATCTTCGTCATCATCAATTAATTTTATTGACTTATTTTTGCCGCTAGGATTTTTCATAATTTTACTTTTATTGCTTTCCCATATAAGTAACCGAATTATTTACAGTCTCTCGGATCATTATTGAGTGGAGTCTTATTCCCGGGCCATTAATTTTCGGTTCAATCTGTTCCCAGAATTTAAGTGCAATGTTTTCAGCTGAGGGCAGAACTCCACTCATAAAATCCACATCAATGTTTAGATTTTTATGATCAACTTTATCGATAATTTCCTTTTCAACCAACAATTTTATTTCCGAAAGGTCCATAACGAATCCCGTTTCGGGGTCAACCTCGCCTGAAACAGTAACATCCATTTCATAGTTATGGCCATGTCCGTTTGGATTAGAACACTTTCCGTAAATTCTACAATTCTCTTCATCATTCAAAGCAGGATTATAAACTCTGTGGGAAGCGCTGAAATGAAATTTTCTTGTAATTTGCATCTGCTAATTGGAAAGTAGTTGTTTTTTTGAAGTTCTATAATGAAATATGATGCTGTAAATTAACAATAAGTTCATACAAATTAAATTCACAAAAAGGTAATATTCAAATGCTCCAATTATTGCCGCAATACAGATCAGGAAAATATGAGTGCCTATTGAAAGCGAACTGGCAAGAGTAAGGAAAGGTTTGTTCTGGTACCATAGTTTAGTGTAATGAGTCTCTTGTCCCGCCAAGTCGGGATTTCGTTCGCGATCAAATCGGGAACTCAAAGTGCTTTCGCAGCTGTTGGAAATAAATCTCATAAAAAGATACTTATCGATTTTATTGAAAAGTTTATCCTGCCAGCCGTAAATCAATAGAAAAATTCTTTGCAGAAATGTTGTCCATTTATCCTGTTGAATTTTATCTTCATCGGTAATACTCTCGTCGATCCGGTTAACGGTATTTTTACCGGTGTTTTTTATAAAAGATACCTGGTAATAAATGAAATACGAACACTGAAGCATGGAGGATATCATTGCGGCAAATCCAATAACAAATAGCCCTGGATCAGTATATTTGAGAGACAAAAAGTAACTGATCGCACCAAATGAAGAAAGAGTAACAATAAAATCTGAGATTGAATCATAAAACCTTCCGCGGCGTGAATCGAGTCCTTTAGCGCGTGCAAGTGAGCCATCAACTTTATCCAGCACATTTTTGTAGAAAAGCAATGCAGCTCCTATCAATATAAGAATTTTATCATTCAAAATAATCAGATATGAAGCTGAAAGCCCGAACAGCATAGATAGCAGTATTACCTGGTGCGGAGTAACTTTAGAGTAATAGAACAATCTTGTAAGCTGTTTTGAAGTGATAAATAAATATGACTGCAAGTTCAGAAAGTCATTTTCCGGATTTGTTTTAAGGGAGCTTTGAAATGGAAATTTTTCCTTCATTAGGAATTAAAATTTAAGCTGAATATTATATTTAATAGAAATTACTCTTAAAGCGAATGTTAAAAATATACTTGAAAAAAGCGGTACTGTGGGATCAAACGTGAAATAATTTATCATTATAGCAAAGAGCAGAGCTCCAGAGAAGGAACAGGTAGCATATAATTGTGACTGTTTAAAGAACACCGGAATTTCATTGCAGATAACATCTCGCATTACACCGCCAAATACACCGGTAACAACTCCGATAAGAACAGCATTAAACCAGAATACACCTGCGGAAAGAGCATAGGAAACTCCAATTACTGTGAACAGCCCAAGCCCCAGTGCATCTAACACGGCAAGCAGGATTAAGACGGGTTTGCTAAAACCTATTTGTCTACGAAGTATGATAATTGAAACAACTGATAAAGCTAGTATGAATATAGGATAATTATAATTCTCCATCCAGAAGAGCGGGTAACGGTTAATCAGAACATCCCGCAGGGTACCACCTCCAAAGGCAGTTACCATTGCTACAGCGTATGTCCCGATAATATCCATCTGTTTGCAGCGGGCTTCGATAATTCCCGTTATAGCAAACGCAAATATTCCAAGTATCTCTATGGTATTAAGTAATGCGGCCATATTAAAGGATAATTAAGAATTAAAGCTTGTACTCCCGGAAGGACTCGAACCCTCACTTGCAGGACCGGAACCTGACGTGCTATCCATTACACAACGGGAGCAAAGGTAAACAATGACCAAAAATCAAACAACAGATAATAAATAACTAAAAAATCCAGCTATTATTAATTCCCAAATTTACGGAATTCAATTTAATGTTTTAATGGTAATATTGGGTTATATTTAACATGTAAGAACAGATCATTTAATGATAAATAATTAATTTTATGTTCATGTTTTAGTTTTATATATTAGCTGTATGAAAAGGATATTTTTTTACAGCTCTCTCGTTCCATTATTTGCCTCAATTATTATGCTACTCTCCTGCAAAAAAGTTAAGCAGGACGAAAATCAGACCCTGTACAATAATAAAAGGCTTAGAGATGTTATTGTAAGCTATATGTCAGAGCCACAATTCAGGAACCCGGGTTTTGTACAGGAAATTACCGGAACCGGTGCAGACCTGAAACTATTTGACATGGATGAAATGATGCTTTACTTTTCTATTAGCAAAAATGACTATGATAGTACTTCGACCCTTCTTAAATTAACAATAGATGTTTCAAACGTGGAGTTTGGTTTTGTAAATAATGGTGATACTTATCTTGGTGCATATACTCTAAAGGGTACAGATAGGCTCCTGTTCCGGTTCCCTAAAAATGACTTTAAGCCTGATAGCTCAAAATCTATCAGGATCAATTTCAATCAGATTGAATATTCATTAACTGCAAACGAACTTGCAGATTTTGCAGAAGATAAATCCGTGTATGGCGGGAACAAAGATATCGAAACTTTAGATAACAAATACCTGGCTGATCATGGTTCATTTGTAAGCAAACCAAAAGAGCCCAGTCTTTTGAGGCTTGTATCACAATTAGCAAAAGAAGAAAAAGATAAGAACAGAATTGCTCAGATACTTCTTGATTTTGTGACAACGAACATAAAATACAACCGTGATGAAGGAGCGGGGAATTATGAAGTAATGAAGCGCGCTAGTGAAGTACTGATGACAGGCAATGCAGATTGCAGCGGGCTAACGATCCTATATGCATCTTTACTTGAGCAGGCGGAGATAAACTATCTCCTGGTCTATTTTCAGGGTCATATTGCAGTTGGGGTTGAAGGGAAATTTCCTTCAGATAACAATTTGAATTTTGACTTTGAAGGAACCAATTACACGCTTGCAGAAACAACTGCAAAAGGTTTTGTAATTGGGTTAACAAGACTCCAGAAAGATGTTATAACAAACGATATCACTTTTGTTCAGAGGCCCGGGAAAAACTCTCAATTAGTGAAGTTTAGATGAATTCTCAATTTCCGGCAATTATTTCCAGTTTGGTTTTTTTGGGAAGTTTACTGAATACTAATTCATAAGAAGTACTTATCAGGTTCTTTAGTTCAGCTGCTTTGAACCTGCAACCATCCTTTATTGAGATCCATTTATTTTTTGCAAAATATGGAGCCTGGGTTATGAATTCATCTTCTAAGAGTTCATTAAATCTTTCAGTGTTACATTTGAGTGAAATCCTGCTGCCCGGACTACTGCCCAGATTGTAGATCAGGAAAATTTTCCCACCAACTTTTGACAAAAGGCTGTTTTCCCACTGAACCTGTTCAGTAGAGCCGGGAAAACTAAGGCAATAGTCCCTAATAATATCCAGGTTCATTAAGAATTCTGCTTATGTCCTTTCCCTGCCGGTGACTTATGTGTCAGATAGATCGAAACTGCTATAAGGAGTATTCCGATACTAAGGTAAAGCAGATTTATCATCTCATCGTACTTTATATTGATAGCATATTTGAAGAAAGTGACTATCAAAACCATGATCACAACTTTTGCAATTTTTTCTTTTAGAGAATCAAGATCGTGAATAACAAGAACTTTTGACGAAGTTTCGTCGTTTTCGGCTATATCAATTTTGCTAATAAATAGTTCATACAACCCGATACCGAAAATGAGAAAAACTGTTCCGATCAAATAGTCATCAATCGCGCTAACAAGATGCGAGACTGCCAGTTTTGTGAAATTCTCATATGCCTCAACTGATGAAAAAGCATGGAACATTTCCATGCAAACACTAACAACTTCAATACTTCCCATAATAATCATTATGAAAGCTGAAAAGATTGATGCAATAACGGCAAAAATGACCATGAATCGGCTGCGCCAAAGCAACTTTTCAATAAACTGTATCATTTCAATAAACTCCTTAATAAACTGTTAATTACTTCAAAGTTAATTAAAAAAATTAACAAAATGAAGCAATTGAGATAAAAATCATGTAATATTGTAACGGATATCAGTTAGGAATATGATTTTTATCCTATTGATTAAAGAGAAATGTTTTCATATTTTAGGCTAATAATCTGACTTTTTAATAACCAAATTAACATTAACAACAAAAAATGAAGAAACTATTGACAGTTTTCCTCGGGCTTATAGCATTATTATTAAGCTCGTATTCACAAACAGGCTTCAATTCTGTACACTCAACCAACGGCAATGTTGTACATGCAGCTGGCGAGGGTGGCAATTATTTCGTTTCCTATGATGGCGGCGCAACTTTTGGCTCTTATCCTGTTGGAAGCGATAACTATAATTGTGTTTTTGCCATTAATTCAAGAGTAGTACTTGTAGGCGATGCAGGTGTTGTGAAAGTTAGTGTGAATGGAGGAAATAGTTTCTCTGCTTACAATTTAGGCGGGTCAGATCTGAATTCAGTTTGGTTTGCTGATGATAATACAGGATGGGCTGTTGGAAACGCCGGAAGAATTGTGAAGACTGTAAATGGCGGCTTAAACTGGACACCTCAAACAGCTCCCGGTGCAGATAATCTGAATGGCGTAAAATTTACCAGCTCCACTAACGGATATGCCTGCGGTGATAACGGGAAAGTAATTTATACTCTCAATGGCGGCACGAACTGGCTAAGTTACACAACCGGTTCAACAATAAAACTGACATCGATTGATGTAAACGGTACAACAATTATTGCAACAGGCTTTGAAGCAAAGATCCTGAAATATGATGGTTCCCTCTGGTCAACAATCGATTATAAAATAGTAACTAAAACTGATGTCAGAAGTGTTTCGATGATAAATCCAACAACTTTTTACACTTGCGGAGGCGGCGGATTTGTTAACAAGACAACCGATGGCGGTGCAACAAGAGTTTACCAGCAAAATCCAATGATGGGTTATTTGAGCGACATATTTTTCTTTGATGCAAATAAGGGATGGGCAGTTGCTAGTAATACTAAAGCAATCATAAGAACAAGTGACGGGGGCGCGACCTGGCAGTTTCAGGGTGGTGTTACAGTTAACACTAATTGGGTATTAAAGCATACAGGCGCAACCGGAAGCGGAATCGGGAATGGTTTCTGCTATCACCCGAAAAACAAAGACGGGGCATTCTGCATGATTGGGAATTCAGTTTACAGAAGCCTTGATAAGGGAGAAACCTGGACAAGCGTAGGTAATGCACCACCCTCACCATGGACAGCAAACTGCCATTCTTTTTACGTTAATGTGAATGACACAAATCTCTGGATTGCATCTAAGGGAACAGGCGGCGGATATGTAATAGTAAGCACTGATTATGGAAATTCATGGAGCAGCGTTCTGGGCCCGATAAACCTGACGAGTTATGGAATGCCTCTTGAAGTTGATCCCAATACCCCAAACACAGTTTATATTGCCCCTGATAATGCAGCGATGAGAATATCCACAAACTGGGGGACAAACTGGACAACCTTAAGCGGTGGTGAGCCAGGTGGAGTTTTCAGGAGTCCGTGCGATGTAATAATTCAATACGAAAATTCAAATGTGATAATAGTTGGAGACGGCACAACCGGATCGGGTAGTGGAAAACTCTGGAAATCTGTCAATGGAGGAATGAACTGGACCTTGATAAATACTGTAAGCGGATCTGAAATTCCAATGATAGCAAATTCAAGTTTAGACCTAAATTTAATGTATCATACAACATGGAGCTCAGGAAGCTTTTGGAAAAGTGTTAACATGGGAAGCAATTTTTCAATAACAGGCAATGGCGGTGTAAGCAGTTTGTGGGCAGCAGATGTTGCCAAAGATGATCCCACTGCAGTAGCATACGGCACATACAGCACCAGCACATGGTATTCTACCAATTCTGGTATAAATTTTGTTGCTGAAACTATTGGCGGCGGATCCGGTGCGGGTGCTTTGTACCTTGATAAATCTACTTTGTTATTTACCCAGACAAACAAAGGTATCTATAAACTAGATATTTCTTACACAGTAACGCCTGTTACAGGAACTCAGCAAACATCAGGCGAAATTCCCAACAGCTTTGAGCTGTCACAGAATTATCCGAATCCGTTTAATCCATCAACACAGATTAAATACGATGTAGCAAAAGCATCAGATATTTCAATCAAGGTATATGATGTAATTGGTAATGAAGTTGCTGTATTGGTTAACGGTAATCAGCAGGCAGGCAAGTACACAGCAGATTTCAATGCTTCAAATCTTGCCACCGGTATCTACTTCTATTCTTTAATTGTTGACGGTTCAAAAGTTGACACAAAGAAGATGATCCTTGTAAAATAGAATCTGGATTTGTTTAATTTAAACCCCGGAGGTACGCATTTTCGGGGTTTATTTTTTGCCAAAAAATGGCTATTTTGCAAAAATTACATTTAATTTTAAAATTGATGATCAGACACAAGAATTTAAAAATATTTTTGCTTTTTTCTGTTTTCATAATTTCTTTATTTCTGCTGGCTTATACTGATTTCCCAGGCGGGTATGTGGGTACAACTAAGAAGTACCCTGAGCCTTTAGGATGCATTTGCCACGGAAGCTCCGCCAATGATACAATTAGCGTGAACATAACCGGTCCCGATAGTGTAGCGGCAGGGCAGACTGCAATTTTCAAAGTCTCAGTATCACATGGCCCTGCAATAATTGGAGGATTTAATATTGCTGCTGATACCGGGCTGGTAAATCCCCTCCCAGGAGATACAAATGTGCACATTATTGCATACCCTGATACGACCGTTTTTGAACTGACACACGCCCATCCGAAGCCGTTTGTGAACGACACGGTTTCCTGGTTTTTCCTGTACACTGCCCCGAATTTTGCATATGCGGATACATTATATGCTTCCGGGAACAGCAGCAATAATGATACGACAAGCGAAAATGACAAATGGAACTGGAGCCCGAATAAACCGGTAAGAGTTTATATTCCAATTGGGATTGTTAATATCAGTTCAATAGCAAAAGATTTCTCTATTTCACAGAATTATCCAAATCCGTTTAATCCTGTGACACAGATAAAATTTTCTGTTGCAAAATCATCATATGTGAAGATAAGAGTTTTTGATATTGCGGGCAGCGAAGTACAAACGCTCGTGAACGGTAATTTTAAAACGGGTGCTTACGTGGTTGATTTTAATGCCTCAAGCCTGGCAAGCGGAGTTTATTTTTATGCATTGTATGCAGACGGGATGAAACTTGATACAAAAAAGATGATGTTTATCAAGTAGCCGGATATTAGTTGAAGATCTGAGTTTAAGTATAGCGTATTGATTTAACTAACAAGGGGCGGAAGCC
The DNA here is from genome assembly GCA_019912545.1 of Ignavibacteria bacterium. Taxonomy (GTDB): domain Bacteria; phylum Bacteroidota; class Ignavibacteria; order Tepidaquicellales; family OLB5; genus OLB5. The sequence goes on from JAIOIK010000099.1 coordinate 44,110, forward strand.
CCTTTTTTTGTATATTAGGTTACAAAAAGCTCTTAGAGCCTTTTGTAGTCCTGAACAAACGTTAAACAATAAGCCTGCCAAAAATTTAACAGGCTTATATATTCATCCGATGGCTTTGAGCCTGACTGCTATGGGCTTCATCGGATGAATTTCTACTTAATAAGTACCATTCGTTTAGTTTCAACGAATTTTTCTGTTATCAGAGAGTAAAAGTAAACACCCGATGCAAACCCATCCCCATCCCATTCAACTTCATAACTGCCGGGCTTTAGCTGCTCATTAACAAGAGTGGTGACTTCTCTGCCA
>JAIOIK010000100.1 GCA_019912545.1 Ignavibacteria bacterium
ATGTATATTTAGACGTTAGCGTCACCCTATGACAACCGACAGTGCTAACATTAAACGGACAGAAAATGAACAAAAAGCCAACGCTTCAAAAAAACAAAAGAGGTGCAACGCCACCCACAAGCCGACACACGGTTGCACACATTTGTTTTTTCCATCGCACCGACCAAATTCATAATTCAATAGAATGTTAGAAGTTAGAAAAAACACATACTCAAAGAATTATGAAAACACGTTTTTCCGAGAGTTTTCAAGACACTTACATAAATCTTTCGCAGACAACGGACGTTCTGGACTTCTAATTGGAAGCCCATTTTGTGAGGTGGACGAAAGACTTCAAATTGATGCTTTACTAATTACTGACCAAGTAGTTTGCATTATAGACTTCAAAAACTTTAGCGGTAAAATAAATATACCAAACGAAAGAAATTTTGAAATGGGCATTTGGACAAATGCAACTGGCGACCAAATTAAGGGCGGTAGTTCTATAAATCCATTTATTCAATTAAAAAATCAGAAAAGACGATTTTCAGAAGTTTATAATAAACACATTCAAAAAGACCTAAAAACTGGCGACATATTTAACCCAAATCATACAGTAAGAATAATTTGTTTTCAAGAAGAAACCGAATTGAGTGGAAGAATTCCATCCAATGTAGCACTCAATTTTTTCATTCTCGACAAAATAAATTTTCTTGAAGGCTTATTGGATATTATTGATGTTTCAGACAAAGATGTAAACATTTCGCCAAACTCTTATGATGCTTTTAAAAAAGTGTTTCGTGCTGACAAGTTTAAATTTGACGACAAACCGATTGAAGATAGATTAAAAGTGTTTGCCGCAAAATCGGCAACACTTGATTTTAAAAAGCTGTATGCCGACCAACATTCAGCACTAAACGAAATAAAAACATTTTTAGAAAATCCTGAACAACATATTTTCGTTTTACAAGGAACAACAAATAGCGGAAAATCATATCTTATTCCTTTCATTCAAGAACTTGCTTACAATTTAGGAATACAGGAAACTGAAATTTTTGCATCATCAAGTCGTGTAGCAAACAACTTGCTTACAATTGGCGGATTAGAAAGAGTAAACAGTATTTACTCATACATTTATGGCGGACAAATAAATAATAAACAAGAGGACGAGCAAGACAAGAAAAAAGAGAATGGCGAAGAAATAGACGAAACTGATGATTCCGAGGAATTACAAGTTGAAGAAATTCCGTTGAAAAACTGTGACAACGCAGACAATGCTTTATTCATCGTTGATGAATCACAACTTGTTTCAGATTCCTTTAATCAATCGATTGATTTAATTTTTGGAACTGGTTATTTGCTTAAAGATTTTTTGAGTTTCACTAATTCAGCAAATACCAAAAGAAAAATAATCTTCATTGGCGACCCTTTTCAACTTCAATTAGGAAAAACGGATGAATCGCCTTTGAATCCTTTATATTTAGAAGAGGCGTATAAACTAAAAACTAACGCTTACCAACTATTAGACAAATCCGATTTTTCTTTAATCAATAAAGAAGCATTATTTTGCGTTGATAAAATTCGCACCAAATATTTCAATTCACTTCAATTTATTGCTGATGACAACTTTTGCTTTTTGCAAAAAGAAGGTGTTACAAAGGCGGTTTCTGATATTATCCATAATAAAATTGAGTGTCATATTCTTTGTTTCAGCAACGAAGAATCACAAAAAGTAAATTATTGGATTAAACAATCTATAATCAAAAACGGACTGGATATTGCAATAAATGACTTGGTGTTATTCAATAAC
>JAIOIK010000101.1 GCA_019912545.1 Ignavibacteria bacterium
GATACAAGCGAAATTACCGAAGAAACAATTTATGCGCAAAACCCCGATCACCTTTATACTTCATCAAAAATAGCAGCGGAGCTGTTCTGCAAAAATTATAAAACGCTGTACGGAGTTAACTATACCATCATGCGTTACGGAATCCCCTTTGGTGAGCGTGCAAGAGCTGCAACGGTGACCCCCATTTTTATGAGTAAAATACTTAATGATGAAGAGATAACAATACATGGCGATGGTTCACAGACGCGGCAGTTTATTTATGTACGCGATCTTGCAGAAGGTAATGCAGTGTGCCTGAAAACGGAGGGTGAAAATCAGATCTTCAATATTAACGGCATGGAAGTTATTAAAATAACAGATATAGTTACAACCCTTGAAGAAATACTTGGAAAAAAAGCCAAAGTGAAGTTCATAGAAGACCGCAAAGGTAATTATAAAGGCAGGTTCATTTCGTCTCTTAAAGCCGAAAAGCTTCTTGGGTGGAAACCGAAAATGAATTACAGGGATGCAATGAAAAAGTATATTGGTTCAATTAACAATGATCAATGAACAATGAGCTATGAACAGCAAGAGGCCGAGGTCATCCAAAAAACAGGGTATATGGTTCTGATGATTCAAATTTGTTAGCCCCTGAATAAATATGCGGCGCATCTGCGACAGGTCTGAGGACCCGCCTGTACGGGCAGACCTGACACAACGAATAATTTTTTAGCAGCACAGACATTTCTGTCTGTGTGGAATAATATGAAAGATAAAATACTTGTAATAGGCGGTGCGGGTTACCTTGGAGCGGTTCTGGTAGAGAATCTGCTAAGACGGGGCTATTCTGTGCGCATACTCGATAGCTTCATCTATGGAAAGAAAGCGGTTGAGAAATATACGGGCGATAAAAGAGTTGAAGTAATTAACGGCGATATCCGCAATATAGAAACCGTTAATAATTCAATGGAGGGAATTGGAAGCGTGGCGCTGCTTGCCGCTGTTGTGGGTGATCCCGCCAGCAAGGCACGCCCCGAGCAGACCGTGGAAACAAATTATCTTGCGGCGCAGGTTGTGGCATCATCAGCAAAGCGAAGCGGAGTGAAAAAATTCATATATGCATCAACATGCAGCGTGTACGGAGTAGGCAGTGAGATGCTTGATGAACAGGCGCCCCTTAATCCCGTTTCACTTTATGCCAAGACAAAAATTTCATCTGAAGAAAGCATAATGAGTATTGCCGGGGGTGATTTCAGTCCAGTAATTATGCGTATGTCAACTCTTTACGGATTTTCGCCGCGTATGAGGTTTGATCTTGTTGTAAACACGATGACGATGACTGCATTCACCGGAGGCAGGATAACAGTTTTTGGCGGCAATCAGTGGCGCCCGCTCTTAAGCCTTGAAGATGCCGCGGATGCATATATTAAGGTTTTGGAATCAAAAATGCAGATGAATGGCGGCAAAATTTATAATGTCGGGTCAGAGGAACAGAATTATATAATCACAGATGTCGCAAAGCTTGTTGCCGAAGGAATAAAAAAAGCTTCGGGGAAGGATATCCCGATAAATATTGAAGGCGATTCAACCGATGCGCGCGATTACCGCGTAACGTTCAAGAAGATCCAGGCCGAGCTTGGCTTTACGGTTAGAAGCACCATTCCCAATTCAGCAGCGGAAATATGGAGTAAACTTGAATCAAGGGAAATAGACGACCCGAAGCGGAAGATATATTACAATCACTATTTTGATGCAAGCGAAGAACTGATAGGATAACATCTCAATTAACAATTAACAATTAGCAATGAACAATAAATGCGTTAAACCACTAAGGGCGCAAAGAAAAAAGAATATAACGACATGAATTTTTCAATTGGATTTGACAAGCGCGATTTGCCGAAAATACACGAGGCATTTGATAAGATCGTTGCTTCGAATAAATGGACTGAAAGCTATTTCACGGAGCTTTTTGAGAATAAATGGGCAGAGCTGAACAGGCTGGATTCACTGGCATTTTCAAGCTGGAGCGGGGCAGCGCTTGCCGCAATGGAATTTTACAACTTAAAAGGGAAGACAGTACTTTGCCCCAGCAATACATTTATGGCAACTCCCCTTGTTAGCCTGCAGGCGGGAACAGAAGTGCAGTTTGTAGATTGCAATAAGACCGATCTGTGCATGAGTTTTGATGACATGAAGCAAAAAGCCGAAAGATATAAGCCTGCAGCCATTTGGGTTGTACACATAGGCGGGCACCTAGCTTTTGATATTGAAAAAATTGCGGAGTACTGCAAAACCAATAACATCATTTTACTTGAAGACTGCGCGCACTCTCACGGCGCATCATGGAACGGGAAGAATCCGGGCGAATGGGGTAATGCCGGATTTTATTCTTTCTACGCCACCAAGACAATTACAACAGGCGAAGGCGGAATGCTTGTGACGAAGCACAAAGATCTTATTGAGTATGCAAAAAAATTCCGCAACTACGGCAAGTTTGATTATAAGGTTCACGGACTTAACTACAGAATAACGGAATTTGCCGCGGCAATAGGAGCAATACAAACCGAGAGGCTTAAGGATATAATTGATTTCAAAAATGATTATGCCGCGAAGCTTGACACCCAATTTTCTAACAGAGTTAAGCTGCCCAAGGGGATGATCTCAGGGTATTATAAGTATATAGTGTTTGATCCCATAGAAAAATCAACCGGCAAAGTTTATGATGAACAGTGTCACAGGATATTGAACCACAATGTTGAGCTGCCGAACAGCGATTGGGTCAGCGGGAATCACTGGTGTGTGCCGATATATTATAATCCGTGATTTTTTAACACACCCCTGCCTGCTGCAGGCAGGCCTTCCGCTTCGCTTCCTTCCCTTTCGAGAGGGGAATAAAAACTAAAGTCCCCTCTGGAAAGGGGTGGATTCACCGAAGGTGAAGACGGGGTGTGTTACGTATAGCAAAACATTTGTTATGTAAAAAGCGTGATGAAAAGAAAAGCTGTAGCGAAAGAACTTCGAAAATGAACTATCAGCAATATAATGAATTTTCGCCTTCTCAGATTGATATGAGCGGCGAATATGCAAGAGGCGAGAACAGGATCCCGGCCCGCTTTCTATTTCTTTATCTCCTGCTGGCGGGAGTGTTGTGTTATCTTTATCATAAAAAAATTGTTGCCCCGGCGGACTGGAATGGCGCAAACAGCCTTAATTCAGTGGCATCATTTGAAACAAGAAAACCTTACCAGTTTCGTCTGCTTCTGCCGATGCTGTTTTGGTTCTTCAAGCCGCTGGCGGTGATTTACGGCAAATATCTCCTGAGCGCGTATAATATGTTTATTGTGTTTTTCATACAGGTCTTCTTTTATAAACTTCTTTGCAGTTACTTTAAACCCAACAAGCGTCTGCTTTGGATCGCCCCCGTTATACTTTATACTATGCTTTGGAACTATATTATTTTGAACGAGTCATTCCAGTATTATGATTTTACGGCAATACTTTTTTCGGTGCTTGGATTATATTTTATTGTGCGGGAGAACTTCGCGGCTTTTTTTATCACACTTGTTATAGGCATAGTTAATAAAGAAACAGCAGGCTACCTGATATTCTCCTATGTACTTTATAATTACAGGGATGCTTTTAAGCCGAAGATAATCATACGGGCGGCAATGCTATCAGCGATATTTATTGGCTATAAGCTGCTGCTGGGCTATGTATTCAGGAATAATCCCGGCGATCCGTTTGAGATAGGCATGGATGACAACATTAAAGTTATCTCCACGTTTTTCAGCAACAAGATCATTGTAAAAAATATTCTTCTTAATTTTGGCGGTTTGTATGTATTTGCCATCCTGCTTTTTGTATCGGGGTGGTGGAAGAAATTCCCCGATAAGAGACTCATAATGGTTAATCTAACCATCATACCGTATTATGTATTTGGGTTCTACATTACCTATATGCAGGAGGTACGCGTTTATACGGAACTTATTCCTATGATGACAATACTATTTTTAATATTTTTGAGCAACTTTAAACTCTCGGGGCTTGATGTCCGCGGAGCTGTAAATCGGAGTGAAATTGCCGGAAGATAAAAAAGTTCTGAACAAAGAAGCAAACACGAAAACCGAACCGGATAAGCAGATTAGCTTTGATGAATATATAGAGACTTATAAAACCGAAATACAGGATTCTATTGGATTTATAGGGCAGGATGTCGATTTCTTCATCGAGATTAAAGTTGAACTCCTCAAAAAGCTTGCACAAAAAACCCTCGGGACGCTTAGCGGCATCAAAGCGCTTGATATAGGAAGCGGAGTGGGACTTGTTGACAGGTTCCTGAAAAGCAGCATACCAGATCTTTACGGCGTTGATGTAGAAAGCGGTGTTGTTGAAAAAGCCAGTCAAAATAATCCCGAAGTAACATATAATATTTATGACGGGCTGAAACTTCCGTTTGAGGATAACACTTTCGATCTGAGCTTCGCCATCAACGTAATGCATCATGTGCCGCCTGTACACTGGCGTAATTTTGCAGGTGAAATGAACCGCGTACTTAAGCCGTGTGGAATAGCCGCAGTATTTGAACATAATCCGCTCAACCCTTTAACCAGAATCGCAGTTGCAAGGTGCGAGTTTGACCGCGATGCAGTTTTGCTGAACCACAAAACGCTTAAGGGGCTGCTTAAGGAAGCGAAACTTGAAATTATTGAAGATGCATACATAGTTTTCTTTCCTTTCAAAGCAAAATTCTTCCGCAGCATCGAACTGGGAATAAGCTGGCTGCCTTTTGGTGCACAGCATTTTGCAGCAGGAAGAAAGAAGCAGTAGTTATTCTATTTTCAGAGTTCTTCTGTGAATAGACTCTGAAAAGAACTCTGGAATAAATAAATGGATCCTTCCCGCTTAACGAGTCGAGTCGCCGACCAGCGGGCGGGCACGGCGCTTCGCTCAGGAAATCAATTCTAAAATACCTTTATAGTATATCTTTATTTCTGTATTTTTAGCCTCGCTATGAGTTATTATAAACAGTTTAAATAGAGGTAAATAACAATAACAAACCTATAGAATGTCTATTCTTCAGCAGGCCGGCTTAAGCAAAGAACCAAAGATCAGTTTTGTAACGGCTGTATATAACTCTGCGGCGTACCTTGATGAGTTCATACCCGAATGCATTAATATTGCAAAACAGATAAACTGCCCGGATTTTGAGATCATCTGCGTGAATGACGGATCACCTGACGGCTCTCTTGCAAAGCTGCTGGAAATGAAAAAGAAATATCTTCAAATTGTTATAATAGACCTTTCAAGGAATTACGGACAGCATTACGCGCTTTTTGCAGGCATTACAGCAAGTACGGGCGATTATATATTCCTGCTGGATTGTGATTTTGAGACGCATCCAAATGTATTAATTGATTTCTACGGCGAAATTAAGAACTCGGCTTATGATGTTGTGTACGGTTACCAGGAACACAGGAAAGGCGGAGCCTTTGAAAAAATATCGGGAAACATATTCTGGAAGATATTCAACCTGCTTAGCGAAACCAGAGTAGATAAAAACATTGTGATAGAAAGAGTACTTACGAGGAAATATGCAGATTCTCTAGTAAGCATGGGCGATAAGAATCTTTTCCTTGCGGGAATGATGAACTGGGTGGGCTTTGAACAAAAAGGCATGCCGGTTAAGAAAAAGAAAAGGGAAGGCCGCTCGAATTATTCGCTCAGCAAAAAGATATCTCTTGCCGTAAACTCTATTACAAGCTTTTCGCCGGCGCCGCTGAAAATGATCTTTTATGCAGGGGTAATGATCACGCTCATAAGTCTTTCGTTTGCGTTTTATCTCATGGTAAGAAAGGCGCTGTACCCCGAAGAGATATTCCTTGGCTGGACATCTATTCTTGTTTCTATCAGCTTTTCTCTGGGGATAATAACCCTTTGCCTTGGAGTTATAGGCATATACCTGGCTAAAATATTCAGCCAGGTGCAGAACCGCCCGCTTTATCTTATAAAGAATATTTACCGGTAACAGCCATATAACTAATTATGAAAAAGATCGGGTTGATAGGATACGGAGAATTTGGAGTGCAGATAGAGAAACTGATACTTCAGCAGTTCAGGAAAAAGCCGGATATACATTACTTTGATGATATACTATATGGCAGGAAAACAAAAAATTCACATAGGTTTGGTGATTACATGTTAGGAGTCTATTCGGGGCTGGATTTTTATGTATGCCTTGGTTATAAACATGCCGCAAAAAAGAAGAAGATAATTAACGAGCTGCTGGCAGGCGGCAGAAGACTCCCGGCATATATCCACAGAACCGCTTATATAAATCCCACTGCAAAAGTAGAAGCAGGCGCAGTCATTTACCCGATGTCAAACGTTGATAAGAACTCAGTGATCGGCAAAGGGGCACTCCTGAATAATTCTGTTGTAGTTTCGCACGATAATAATATCGGAGCATGCAGCTATCTCTCGCCCGGAACAGTGACTTCGGGTTTTGTAACAATTGGCGAAGGATCATTTATTGGTTCGGGTGCGGTTATATCTAACGGAATAAAGACGGGCAATAACTGCATAGTTGGAATCGGCGCAGTAGTAACAAAGAATATTCCTGCCGGAAGATCAGCTATAGGCAATCCCTTAAAAATATTAAAGAATAAACTTAAGATAGAATAAATAAAGCAGGGCAATAAGCGTATTTGAAGAAAAAAGTTGCAGTAATACAATCAAACTATATTCCCTGGAAGGGGTATTTTGATATTATAAACGATGCCGATGTTTTCATTTTCTATGATGACGTTCAGTTCACCAAAAATGACTGGCGTAACCGCAACAAGATAAAAAAAGAAGGCGGCACTCACTGGCTATCGGTACCTGTAGGAACAGATCTGAACAGGCTGATCAGTGAAGTTAAGATAACGGACGATAAGTGGGGGAAAAAGCACTTCAAAACAATTGAGCAGTATTACCTGCGTGCGCCGTTCTATAAGGATTACAAAGGATTCCTTGAGCATGTTTACATGGATAGAAAGTGGGAGTATCTATCGGAGCTTAACCACTACATGATAAAAACGATTGCAGCCGACTTCCTTAAATGCAAAGCAGTGTACGAAGTATCCGAAAAGTATCAGCCGGAGGGAAAACGGCTTGAAAGACTGCTCGATCTCCTGAAAAAATGCGCCGCAGATAGTTATGTTACGGGACCCTCGGCAAAAAGCTATATTGACGAGGCTGAGTTCAGCAGGAACGGAATTGAAATAGTTTTTAAAGATTACTCCGGCTACCCGGAATATGCACAGCTTTACTCGCCACCGTTTGAGCATTTTGTGAGTGTGCTTGATGTGCTTTTCAACACAGGCAGCGATGCGCCCTATTATATCTGGGGATGGAGAGAAAACAGAAGCAAAGAAACAGACAAAAAATGAAATACCCGTTTAATAAGCCATTTTTGACAGGCAGGGAGATCGACTATATTGTTGAATCTGTTAACACCGGAAAAATATCCGGTGATGGCAAATTCACAAAACTTTGCCACAAATTCTTTGAAGAAAGATTTGGCTTTAAGAAG
>JAIOIK010000102.1 GCA_019912545.1 Ignavibacteria bacterium
CCTCAACCTTTTTATCTATATGCTCATCACGATTGAATATAAACTGGCTTTTCTTTTCGGCTATTTTATCGACTTTAAAGAGATTGTAACCGAGCGTTATAAGGGCAGCTGCTAAGCCAAGATCATAAGTAAGAAACTTCACATTTAAAGAGTCCGTTTTACATGGTTGATTATTTGAAGTCATATTAAATTAGTTAAATGTTTATGAGTACCAATGCATTGGATTGATAGATGAAGCTTCTATCTCTAGATGGCGAAACTCACGATGATTTGAGAAAAATAAAAAACCCTTAGTAAAAACTAAAGATTTTCGATAAGTTATAGAAAGCAAAATTCGCTAATCTTCTATAACTTGAGGAGCTTCTTCGTTTAAAAACTCCTGAATACCAAGCACGTCATCATTTATTTCAACAGGATTGTTAGGCACTGTAATTATCGGAGGTGGGATTAATGTCAGCTTAATTTTATAGGAGTTGCCGCTTTTTTCATGGCTGGATTTATAGGGATAGAACGGATCGTAATCAATGGAAAAGTATTTTTGGAGTATTTCAGTCAAACCCTGTTTTTGCTTTTTGTAAGTATCTTTGGCCTCAGTATCTTTTATTGTAATTTCGCCGTGACATTGAGCCAGCACTTTTAAAAATACCCATTGCTCGCTTGGAGAAGGCACTTTTCCTTTGCCAACCATTCCCATTTCCTTGAAATCCGTAATATGCTTCAGCCGTTTAACCCAAATTTCTATTTTTTCGTTATTCAGAAATTTGACAATAACATTATTCCAATGAGTTCCGGCAGGGATTTTATGAGGAAATTTGGGACCTGCTTTCTCAGGTTCTCTGGGCTTAAGCGCATCAAGTCTTTCATTTAAGCCGGTAATTTTAATTTCGCCGATAATAGGCAGAGGATTATTTATATCAAATAAAGAAAGTTGTTTAGGGTTATTGGTATAGGATGATTTTCTGCTTCTTGTACGCTTTTTAAAATAATTTGGATTACCCCAATAGTCCTTTCTTCCCGGTTGTTTTTGAGGTCGGATAGGTAAGCGGGCATTTAGAAACGTTTTTACCATTTTCATATTAGAAATCAAAAACTGGTAGTCCTGTTGATTGACAATTCCTGTTTCAAAAAAATGTTTGAGTGTTACCTCAAATCGTTTGACTTCTAGCTGTAAATAATGTTGCTGCCAGGAATTTGAATTAAATCCTTCTTGCGGTTTCATTGCAGGATATTCTTAACATAACTTTATTCTTATTTTAGCAAAAAATTCAGGAATTTTCTTATTTTGATTAAATACAGCCTGAAACAAGAATATATATTATCTTACTACTCTGAACCTCTTTTAAATTTTCGAGAATATATTTTTTTCATCCTTATAGAAATCGGTATAATGATTTCCTTTTTGTTCCAATCTTGTTTAATGTCCATTAAAAGATTAATGGCTAATTTTGTTAGTACCAGAAAACAGTCAAAATAACAATTCTAAAATATCTTTTTCCAATGCAGATAGTACCGAATTTAATCGAACAAATATCAGAGCCTTTCAATATAAAGGAACTGCATGTAAATTTTGTCAGGAATACAAAACCGGGTGAAATTGTGATCAATAAAACGGCATTTCTTTGCCATATGAACAGAAAAATATCCCAATGCATCAAATTACCAAAGGCTAAAGTGTATATTTCCAGTAAAGTGTTAAAACACCTGTATGACAAACGGCCCGCTCAGGAATATGATTGCTTATTGGAAAATATATTCGGAATCACAAGATATCCCGATCTTCTATATATTAACAAAAGCGATAAATCCGGGGATTATATCTTTGTTAAGGCTGTAAAGGGGTATAGCTATATGTGTTCTGCCAAATTTATTCAAACGAACAATTGTGGTAAATTAAATATTATAACCGCCTTTTCCGTAAAACCGGAGTATATGAAAGATTTTAAATTGATATGGAGTTGGAAATAGGTTCACATTTGTAAGATTTTTTTAGTTGTAGTATATTTAATAGTGCAGTTCTTTTTTAACGTATCTTAGCTCGAAATGATTAATTCATTTCGGGCTTTTCTTTTTCCTGAAGGAAAAAAGGGAAAATTGCCCAAAATTTTCCCTTAGACTATCAAAAGGTTTAATGCACCTTGAAAACTCAATATATAATTTTGTACTGACTCAAAACTAAAGAAAAAGGAGTTATGAAATGGGTTGGTTTACAAAAGAAGCAAAAGCATTTGGTCGTGAGTTTGGTAGGCAGGGTAGTATTCTGTTGTTTGGTAAAGCACCTAAACCCAAGCGGCATAGCCCTCCTAAAAAGAAAACCGGAGCACAACGCCAATATGAACGGGCACAGCGCTTGGCAAAGAGAAACGGCTTCAAATAACTAAGCCCGCCCCGACAGTTCAGGGCAGGGCTCTTATGAATCAGTCCATCAATCCGTGTGAATCCACACGGTTTTGATGTGACTTTTTAGTGTTCTTTAGCTGGTTTGTAGCAATTGTTTTAAGCGTTTCAGCTAAAATAGCTCTGTCGAAGAATATGCTATTGGCTAATCTGAAGTAGCCGGGTATAACTGCTTGATGCTTATACACCCATTTCTGACTTCTCTTTAGCAGTAATGCGACATCAGCGACAGACAGGTAATTGGAATCCATATGGATCACTCCTTTAGTCCCCAACACCCATTTTATTTTAACTTAGCCTAACACACCACCACCATATATAAAGACACATATTTTACCGCTCTAAAAAATAATTCATTTAAAATCAAAAAACAAAATAAAAAGAAAGGAGAAATAGTGTCAGCCTACTTAAGAAAACTAAAAAAAGGCACATTTTGGTATTACAAATTTAAATTCAGCGGAACGGTCTATTTCTCCGAATGTATTTATGTATCAAAAAGTGAGGCTAAAAGAGCCGAAGCCATTAAATACGAGGAAGTAAGCAATAAAAAAAGAAATACCCTTGATGTGCCTGTTTTAAGCCTTAGAGACGCCATTATCGAAAGACTGGACTACGTAAGGGCTAAAAAAAGCGTTGATTATTATAAAGACAATAAAAGGTACTATTCAATGCTCTTAAAGTCTCTTGACAATATTCCGATAGACAGCATTACCCGAAAAGACATTAACGATTTTATTTTCACTCAAGCCAAAATTGCTAAATTAGCGGGCAGGGATAATTATGCTGTTAACTATATGCTCAATCTATTTAAGGCTCTTTTCAATTATACTATTGAAAGCCATGAATTGAACATGAGAAATCCCTGTTTAGGCATAAAACCCTTTGCAGTAAAAAAGAAATTAAAATATATTCCGAGTGATAAGGAAATTGAAGCAGTAAGAGAGCTTTGTGATCCATACCAAAAACTCTTAATTGATTTCGTATCTGAAACAGCGGCACGGATTAATGAACCGCTAAAAGTTACAGGTAAAGATGTATTCGATACATATGTAGTTTTATATACGAAAAAAAGCAAAAATTCGAATGTAATACCAAGAAAAGTACCAAAACCTGATTGCATCAAAGATATTAAAATTGAACCGGATGAAAGATTATTTAAATTATGGTCTGATACCCCAAAGTTTTTAGAAAGGAAGATTCAGGCTTTAGGGCAACATTCATGGAATTGGCACAATCTGAGACACAGACGGGCAAGTATATGGCATACTGTTGAAAAACGTCCTTTGTATGAAGTAATGTGTTTATTGGGACATAGCCAGTTATCTACGACGCAAAAGTACCTTCAAATGATAGTATAGAAGTTTGTAGACTTTTAAAACAGTTTTTTGGATGGTAATCGCTAGTTTTAATATACAAAATATATTGACTATAAATAATAAACATATATAGAGGGCGTTTCATAAAATGAAATGCCCTTTTTATAATCGGGAACTATTTTTAGGTAATACCAATTCATTTTTTACGAAAACGAATTATCTAGGTGTTAAACCATATTTATCTTTCATAATTTTCTTGTTATATTTGTGTAGACAAAATAGAGGGTAACTTTCAGAACAATACCTGAAGTTACCTTATTTTACTTTATGATAATCCAAATAAAATTCTAAGGTTACTTTTTTAATAAGATATTAGTTATAATGTACTATAGATTTAGATTCAACATTTAATCATATGACAGCTATACTTATAATAATGGCTATTGCAATTCTAATTGTTGTTGTAATTCTAATCGTTATTGTGAGCCGTTATATAGTTGCTAGAAACCAGAATACGAGTAGATTAAAGTCAGATTTTTCAAACAAATATGATTCTCAAAGATTAAAAATGGATTCGAATAATCAATTAGTAAATAGTATACAAGACATGAAAATTACAATAACGACGTCAAGTAGCTATAAAGATGATTCAATTATTGATATTACAGGTCAATCAAGCAACATTCCATCAAACATCAATTTGAAGAAATATACCAGTGGTGTCCCGTTTTGGGCACACCATTATGTTTATTCCTTCAATGAGTTAATGGGGGCTTCATATGAACAAAAAGGTTTTTATCATTTTTTCAAGGGATGTTTTCTCAAGGGTGAATATTTAGATCTTGAAGGAAACACAAATTATGCATTCATTTTATTATTTGATTTACTAAATGAATATGAAACCAATAAAAAATTACTGAAGCTTGAAAATCATTTTAATATACTGGGGCAATATTATCCCAAGACAAAGCCCTATTGCAATGCTTACTTTGCTAAAATATTAGCCGGTGATGAAAGTGATGATGCAACGAAAATAAAAAGTGAAAACGAATACAGCCAAAATTACTATTATGACAATGACTATTGGTCTTTAGGAACAAAATATAAAGCTAAGCTAAAACTAAATGAAGAGGAAGTCAAACTACTTAATAAACTTTGGTATCCAACAAATAATTTCTGTAGTATTGAATATTGTTTTATGGAAATTCTTAAGCTCTATGTTTTAGTAATATTAGAATTGAATAAGAAATTTATCGAAGAAGGAAGTACTATAGATTCACAATTTATATCAGTTGCCGATGTCGTTGCAAGAAAACACTACAATTACAGAAACGGAAGTCATAATTACAAGTATTGCTTAGAAACAACTACAAAAGAATTATATTCTTATATCTTTAAACATTGCGAAAATGCGGTTCGAGAATATTATGGTCACAAACGAAAGATAAGTACTGATATATATTATTCAAATAAAGAAATCAAAGAGATATATGAGTCTGTAATTGTTTCCAGGGTATCTGAGATACTTCCGATTCTGATTAATTCGGTTGCGTTTCCTGATGAAGAAACAGAAATTCAGCTTTACACAAAAAACACTGGTCGATGGAAGTTCAAATTTGAAGAATTAACTAAAAATTACGATGGGAATATAAAAAAGTTTACGGACTCGATTCATGTTCTAGCAAAACTAAATCAAAAAAATCCATCCATCGAAAATATTTTCTTTGATGCATCAAAGTTTATCGCTAAATACGATAAGGAATCGGCTCTTATTCTATATATTCATTACTTATATTATGATTTAATATCAACTACTTTTGATAATAAACGATTCACAAAAACTATTCAGAAGAATTTATTTAAAACGAATGAACAATTACATGATTTCGAAATAATTGTAAGTGAACTGATTAATGATAAGAACCTGGACAAGGCTTTAAAGAGCGTTTCCAAAGTATACGAGGTTAAGAGAAAGAAAATTCGACTTGACACAGCTTCAATAAAAGAAGTACAGCAACAACATTCTGGAACAGTTGAACTCTTGAATGAATATTTAAAAGACGATTATGAAGATGAAAATAATACTATCAAAACTGAAGAAATGAATAAAGATGAAATCTTGATTGAAATAGTTCCCAAGATTGAAGGATTTCAAAGTTCAGCATATGAAAGTGATATTGCCTTTACGCCATTACATTTAGAAACATTGGAATTATTTGTAAAAAGTAATTTTTCATTACCTCAATTAGATCTTGAATTATTTGCAAAATCAAAAAGCATCTTTAAAAATCAATTAGTAGAAAGTATTAATGAAGCATGCTATGATTTGTTAGATGATGTATTAATAGAGGAAGAAGATGATTTTTATGCAATTAATATAAACGACTTTCAAAGAATTTCTGTAAAATGATAGACAACATTAAACCTAAGGAGGCCACTTCCATAATCAATTCATTGATTAGTGGTGTAGTTCCTAAAATTGGAGTACAACATATAACTGTTGGACGCTCAGAAGAAATAAATGCAGTTGTAGCTGCCTTGCAAGATGTGAAAAATGGACATAGCATGGTAAAATTTTGGATTGGCGATTTTGGTTCCGGTAAATCCTTTATGCTTCATTTGTTAAATACAGTTGCTTTAAAGCAAAAGTTTGTCGTAGCAAATGCTGACTTTACTCCTGATAATCGCTTGTATTCAAATGACGGGAAAGGCGTTGCACTATATTCAGCTATTATAGATAATATATCAATTCAAACTAAACCCGAAGGTGGAGCATTGCCGACTTTACTGGAAAAATGGATTGAACAAATTATCACGAAAACAGCAAACGAAAATAATATTTCATTGACTGAAATTCGTAATGAGCAATACCTAAAACTTATTCAAAGCAACATCATGAAAACCATTCACGAAATTACTGAGGTCGGTGGTTTCGACTTTGGGACGGTTGTAATGAAATACTATGAAGGCTATATCAAAGATGATGAGCATTTGAGACGAAGTGCTATTAAGTGGTTAAAAGGCGAATATAGAACCAAAACGGAAGCAAAACAAGACTTAGGGGTTAGAGAGATTATCAATGATTTGAATTATTATGATATGCTCAAAAACTTTTGTAAACTTTTTGTAAGTATGGGTTATAGCGGTTTTATGATTAACCTTGATGAAGCTATCAATCTCTATAAGATTTCAACTTCTGTTATGAGAGAAAAAAACTATGAAAAAATACTTACTATTTATAACGACTGTTTTCAAGGAAAAGTAGCTAACTTGTTTTTCAATTTTGCAGGTACTAAGGAAGTTTTAGAAAATGAACGCAGAGGACTTTTCAGTTATAGTGCATTAAAATCAAGGCTTCTAACAAATAAGTTTGAAACATTAGAAATTAGAGATTTTGCACAGCCGGTAATTCGTTTAATGCCTCTAGACCATAATGAAATATTTGTATTGCTCAAAAAACTAAAAGCAATTTTTGACTATAATTATAAAACCGACATTTCAATAAGTGATAATGAAATTCAACTATTTATGGAGGAATTGTTCAATAAGCCCGGTGCATCAGAATTTTTGACACCAAGAGAAGTAATAAGAGATTTTTTAAATATACTGAATATCATTCGTCAAAATCCAACAGTTGATAAAAATAAGTTATTTGGAGAACTTGAAATTTCAGACGAAAGACCTGATGAAGTTTCATTAGACAGCATTGAAGAACTATAATGTCATTTGATTTACTTTCTGAGCCAATACGGAAATTCATTCGGGACAAGGGATGGGAGCAATTACGACCAATTCAAGCTGCCGCTATTGCCAAAATTTTGGCATCAGATGACAATTTTATTCTAGCATCAAGGACGGCATCAGGTAAAACAGAGGCTGCGTTTTTACCAATTCTTTCAAAAGTAGATTTTAAACAATCGGGTGTTCAAATACTGTACATTTCACCTTTAATCGCCTTAATCAACGATCAGTTTTATCGTATAGAAGAACTTTGCAAAAATCTTGATATAACAGTTACCAAGTGGCATGGAGAGGCAAATAAAACTCTTAAAGACAGGTTGATTAAACAGCCAAACGGAATTGTTTTAATAACTCCAGAATCATTGGAAGCAATGTTTGTTAACAAACCTTTTAATATCAAGCAATTGTTTTCAAACCTAAAATATATAGTAATTGATGAAATACATTCCTTTATTGGTACAGATAGAGGAATTCAGCTAAAATCGATATTATCCAGACTTCAAAATGTGAATTCAAAAACGTTCAGTATAGTTGGATTATCGGCAACAATTGGCGATTACAATGAGGCAAAGAAGTTTACAGGTGATGAACTGAAAACGAAAGTTCTTTTGGATAGAACTGCAAAGGAAATTAATGTTGTTTTTCGTTATTTTGAAAATTTCAATGAGGAATTGCCATTAGAGTTGCTAAAAGATCTATATATTGAGACTAAAGATAATAAAGTCTTAATTTTCCCTAATAGTAGAGGTCGAGCAGAAGAAGTTGCAGTAAAGCTCAATAAGATCTCAAGCCGAGTAAAGGGGCATTCAAATTATTTTTCACATCATTCTTCAGTGGACAGAGAGGTGAGGGAATATGTTGAATATTTTGCCAAAAATAACCGAAGACAAAACTTTTGCATATCTTGCACTTCTACATTAGAATTAGGTATTGATATTGGTACTGTTGATGAAGTTGTGCAAATTGATGCAACCCATAGCATTTCCTCATTAATTCAAAGAGTAGGAAGAAGCGGCAGAAAGGAAGGCGAAAGCAGTAACCTATATTTATATGCAACTACTAAATGGAATTTGCTTCAATCTATTGCTTGTTGGCTCCTATACACAGAAGGTTTCATTGAACTTCCTCAGAAAAACGAAAAACCATATGATATTTTACTTCATCAAGCGTTATCAATAACCAAAGGGCATTCTGGAATTTTACTAACCAAATTAGTAAAACAGTTAAAAGAAAATGCTGCATTTAATCAAATTGAAGTGTTAGAAATAGAGCAAATCTTAAATTATCTGATTGAAATTGACCTTTTGGAAAAGTTGCGGTCAGAAGTTATTATAGGTATTGAAGGAGAAAGAATAGTAAATAGTCGGGATTTCTACAGCGTATTTAAGACAGAGGAGAACTTCAAAGTAGTTAATGCAGGTAATACTGTGGGTGAAATTCCTTTTTCTCCACAAATTATTGAAGATGAAAATATTTTACTATCTGCTAAAATATGGAAAATAAAATATGTGGACCATAAAGCAAAAAAGATAGAAGTAATCCCAGCAAACGATGGAAAAAAGCCAATGTTTTTCGGAGGTAGTGCTGATATTCACCCCAAAATTAGAGAAAAAATGTTCAGAATTCTTTATTCCAATAAAACATTTGACTTTCTAAATAAAGCCAGTAGTGATGAATTAGAAAAGATACGCAAAGAATTTTCAGTTTTTAATATTAAAAATTTGGAAAAGGAACGACCTTTGTTAATGGCTGAATTACATGCTCAATTGTTTACATTCACGGGATCACGAATAAATAGGACATTACAACTTTTATTGAACATATCAGAAATTAACAACTTAATAGATACAATTAGCAGTTCGTTTTATTTCAATGGGTTAAATGAGAATTTCTGCGAGAAGCTTGATAATCTAAACTACTTTATAGAAGACATTGATTCACACATATGTGATCTTTTACATGCAAACCCGGGATTATTAAGTTTCTCTAAATGGGGCTTGTATTTACCTGAAAGTTTTCAAGTTAAACTTTTAAAAGATAAGTATTATGATATTGAAGGTACTAAAGAGTATCTATCCAAAACAAAATTCATTATAAATTCATAAAAACAAATCAATTTTAAAAAATCTTATAAATGTGCTGTTAAAAGAGTATTTTTATACGGATATTATGATAAACTTATCCCCTAAAAGTGTAGCCAAGGTGTAGCGAGAATAAACAAGAGCAAAGCAGAAAGGGTTAACAACTTATGTTAACCCTTTTAGTTTTTCATACTTACAGCTTGTGGAGCTGAGGGGGATCGAACCCCTGACCTCTTGAATGCCATTCAAGCGCTCTCCCAACTGAGCTACAGCCCCAATTCGTTTATTTTCGAAACATCAAATCCAAGGACTAATTTTCGTCTTCTTTCTGTATTATATTTTCTTTTAATTTCCCATTCTCTTGCCATTGCTTCAGTCCTGCTTTGAAACTCCTCGAAATATACAATCTTAAAAGGAATTTTATTCCTTGTAGAACGTACGTAACCTGAATTATGCTTTTTTAAACGATTTGTTAGATTATTAGTTTGACCAACATAGAATGTTGAATCCTTCGAACTTAATAAAATATAGACATAGAACATATTTCAAGCACTCTCCTCTACGAGTCTTCCCTACGGGTCTTCGACCCGAAGGGTCGTTGACGACTCGAAGAGTCGTAGACCAACTGAGCTACAGCCCCAATTTCAATTACGAATTGAGAATTAGGAATTACGAATTATAATAGAACAACTCATGGACTATTACAAATGTAGCAAAAATCGTTTGAAATATAAATTCATTAAGCAATCAGATAGTCTCCTCGTCTTGTCTTCTGCTACATTGTTACGACCAATCGCTTTCCACCCTGCACTTCCATGCTCCATGCTTTTCCGATGTCACTTAGACTTACTTTTTCGGTATCAACTTTCAGTTTATTTCCAGCTGCAAGCTGAAACATTTCAGGTAGAATTTCGGTGAACAATTTTATCGTTTCAATTTTTGACCAGCTGCCCAAACCCGAACCTGTTAATTGAAGATCAGCGCTTCTTAAAATCTCTGATGACAAGCGGATATTGCTGCCTGTAACAGCGCCAACAGAAACAAACCTTGTCCTGTTTGTGAATGAACCATTGCCTTTTACAGAAGCAAGAATAAGTTCTGCTGTGTGCCCCCATAAATAATCTATGATGATATCAATTGGTGTGTTAGCGTGCTGCTGTTTTATATCAGCAATGAATGATTCATCATCTTCTTTGATTAAAATTGTTTCATCGGCACCTAATGCAATTAAAGACTGCAATGTTTGCCGGTTTCTGCCTGTTGCAATTATTTTGCCGGCACCATAATGCTTTGCTATCTGGACAGCCAATTTTCCCGTAAATCCTGTTGCTCCGTTTATCAGAACGGTTTCGCCCGGAAGCATAGCTGCTCTGAAGCGAATTGCCATTGCAGAGCCTGTAACTGCATTGGGTAATGCTGCTGCGGTAACATCATCAACTTCATCGGGCAGCTTTATCAATCTGCTTTTCATAACGGCAGCTTTTTCGGCAATCATGCCGCTTGTGCCTAATGCATAAACCCGTGAGCCATCTGCTAAAATACCAACGCCATCACTGCCAATTACTTTTGCAGCTTGACCCTTTTCACCGGCATAATAGTGATTTCCGCGGGCGTTTAATTTATCAAAGTGTTTTATAGCCGCTGCCTTTACAGTCATTAAAAGCTCATCATCATTTTTAACTACAGGTTCGGGGAAACTGATACATTGCGGCGTTTCTCCAGGTTTAAGTATTACTGCTGCTTTCATTTGTTATTATTTTTATTTTGTTAATATGATTTGAATATTACTTAACGTTCTATTCCTGTTTTACTTTGAACTAAATTTCTGCTAAAACATATAATAGCCGGGAATCAATTTATATCCCCGGCTTTTATATTGTAACAATGTTAATTTGAGGTCTTTGGTTGAAGATTCCGAATTGAAAAGCCCATAAAGACCATCATAATTCCAAACAACAGCGCGTAGATACCAATGAGATAGATCATCACAACAATACCCGAAGCCGGCCATAGAAAAATAAGTATGGCAAACACGATTGAAAGTATTCCTGAAACTATCATCCAAAACTCGCCATCAATTACTTTCCGTAATTTTATGGCTGATATGATCTCAAGTATTCCGGTGGAAAAAGCCCACACTGAAACCAGTATAGCTAATCCGTAAAGAGTAATCTCGGGCAAGAAGAATGCGAGTATCCCGATGGCAATGCCGGCTATTCCTTCTATCAGGTATGACCAGAAATGAGCCCTCGCTGTGCGTGAGGTGAAGAGAGACACAATTGCGAAGACACCGTCAAAAAAGATATATGCGCCGAAAAATAAAGCCAGCGCTGCTGCCGCAGTGAACGGATAGATAACAACGATTATGCCAAATATTGTTGACACAATGCCCCTGACAACCATCCATTTCCAGTTTATTGAAATTCCGGGGACTAAAGTATTTTCATTCATGATTTTTAATTTATAATTTTTTTTGTTTTCAGAATTAGTTATGACTCATATGAATTTGAACCTGGTCAGAAGTCCGTAATTGCTTTTGGAATTTCCGCCGGCAATTACGGGTTCTTTTCATGCTTATGCTTTGATATGGTTCAATTCTTCATTGAGTTCTTTAAGTTTCGATTCGTGACGGGCAATTTTGTTTTTGATAAATCCGGTTCTGGTGCTTGCAACTGCATCTTTGAAATCACTTTTGAAAGTTTTTGCATCGTTTCTGGCTTTTGCAATTACATCATTTCTCTTTTTTTTCAGATCGGCAATTTTCTGTGCAATTTTATCTTTTCCTCTTCCTGCTGCGTTTTTCATGTTTTCTCTTGCCTGAAGCAGATCTTTATCAATTTCATCAATTTCATTCAGCACATAATCATCAAATTCAAAATCAACATCGCTTCTGTCTATTTCCGCACCAAATGGCCTGAGAGCATTATCAACATATATATTGCTGTTTTCATCGATCTCTGCAATTATTGAGACTGTTTGCGGAGGCATTCTGCTTTCCATTTTCTTTACAAAACTCTCATCGAAGTTCTGGCGCCCGACATCAGAGATCATTCCAATGGTTGTTCCGGTGCACAATCCGACTACAAAACCTACCGGCCCGCCAATGGCGCCGAGTAAACTTCCGGCTACCATACCCGTCAGGGTTCTCCAGCCGTTGGAAGCGTTAGCTTCAAGGATTTCATATCTGCCATCGTTATGTTTGCGAACGATTGCTTTTCCATATATGGAAATATCTCCATACGATTCCAATTCGGAAAGTTTATGCATTGCTTTGATGGCTTGTGATTCTTTGTCAAATGTTGCTACTATTACGTTTGTCATTTTATTTTGTTATTTAATTTTTTAAAAATGAATCTGAATTATTACATAACAAAAATAATTGAATGCAAGCGAATAGTCTATGTTTGAAAGTCGCAGGAAATTGTCTGAAACTCCTGAAATGAGAGATTATCTGTGTGAGCGGAAGGAAATAGGTGTAATGCCGGTATTTTTCTTAAAAAATTTACTAAAAGATGCCTGGTCGCTGAACTGCAGCCGCTCAGAGACAGTTGCAACATTATGATCAGGGTCCTTAAGAAGCATTTTTGCTTCAGCGATAATTGCTTCATCAATCAGCTTGCCTGGTGTTTTACCCGAAGATTTCTTAATGGCATGGATAAGATATTTGGGAGTTATGAAAAGCGAATCAGCATAAAACTTAAGTTTATGCTTCTTACTATCGGTTTGGATCAGAAGCTGCTGAAATTTTGAATTTAATTCGGCATCCCGGGTGAATTTGGGCTGAGCGACCTCTTTCTTCTGGTATATAGCTGCTGCCTCGTAAAGAAATGTATAGAAGAGGCTTCTTATTATTTCGAGATGATGCGGTGAATTGATCTTATGTCTTTTATTTTTGAGAATATCATAAAGCTGTAATAACGGTTCTGCATCTTCTTTTTCAAGCTGTATATAGGGCTCAGTGGCGGATGAAAAGAAAAGGAACGATTCCAGTTCATAAAAATTAGTTATGTTGTTGAGCAGAAATTCTTTTGTAAAAAAAAGATATCTTAATTTGCAATCAGGACTTTGTTTAATTTTCCGGATAGTCCTTTCTGGGCCGGCTGCGAAAAAACAATTGGGGTAAATCCTCAGCAGCACATTATCCACTTCAAATTCTATCCATCCCTTAACACAAAGACCAAGAATGCAGAAATCAGGTCTGTAAGGGAAATCTTCCTGCTGGGCTGGTTCTGTTTCGTCAGGTGAAATGAAGTAATCGGCAGAGTGCCAGTCAAACCCCATGCTAACAAGCCTCTGACCTATGCTTTCAAGCGGAATATTCTCTTTACTGCCCATGGCAATGCAAATGTTGTAAGAATAGGCATGAATTTCAACTCATAAAATTGGTTTTGGAAATTGGTAAAATAGCAGCCAACCGGCTCATTTTTAATTGAATTGGAATGCTGCCTGCAATTGGCGAGTAAACCACTACTTAAAATCTTACGGCACACGCAATCATAAAAAAACCGGGAAAAAATCTTTCCCGGTAAATGTTAAACAGTTTGCTAATCTTTTTATTTGTTACTGCTATTTATTCCTTGGGCAGTTGCCGCGTCCGTCGCCTTTTCCATAGCCTTTGCCGTTACCTTTGCCATACCCGCGTCCTTTTCCATCCTTATTCCATTTCGGCACACCTTTATCATCGGTGAATACCATTGTATTCCCATCCTGAACGATTTCATACGGATAAATATCATTGCCCTTTACATCGCCTTTTATCTGAGCTGTGCTTAAATTCAACACGTATTTATTTTCTTCCCAATACCAGTACGGCCCTAAGTGGATAGTATATTCATTGCCGTCACTTGTTACTAATTTTCCGCACGGCCTCTGGTTATCTGTTACTGTACCTGATATTGTCTGAACATCTCCCGGTTTGAACCCGGTGAATAAGATTACAGATGTAGCTGCTACAAGTATTAATGCAATTATTGTTTTCATGATTCTGCCTTTTGTTTCTAATAGTTTAATGTTCTTTTTTACATCAATGATAAGAACAATTACCATGCCAGAAATATTTGCTGTTTAATCCTTCAATTTCAAGCTTCTGCAAAAGCTGCGCGCTATATTTGGCGGATAGTTCGTTAATATCTGCGAATAGCTTTATTTCACTTTTTCCAGCGCCTGCTCAAGGTCCCATATCAGGTCTTTTACATCTTCAATACCAACAGAATATCTTACAAGGCCATCGCTTATCCCTGCTTTTGCTTTATCAGCCGGGGATACTTTTGAATGCGTCATTGATGCAGGATGCTCGATCAATGATTCAACTCCACCAAGCGAAACCGCAAGTATTGAGATCTTAACATTATTCATTAAAGTTTTACCGGACTGGAATCCACCTTTAAGCCCGAAACTTATCAATGCACCGGGTCCGTCCATCTGTTTTTTGGCAAGTTCATACTGCGGATGCGATTTTAATCCGGGATATCTGACCCATTCAACTTTAGGATGCTTTTCAAGGTATTCAGCAATTATCATTGCATTTTCCTGCGCCCTGTCCATCCTTACAGCAAGAGTCTTTAAGCCGCGTATTACCAAATAAGACTGGTGAGGATCAAGGTTACAGCCTAATGCGATCATCATCGAGCGCAGCTTTTTGTACATTTCCTTTGTTTTAGCTACGACCATGCCGCCAACAATATCCGCATGCCCGTTGATGAATTTAGTCATAGAATGAACTACAACATCGGCGCCAAGATCAAGCGGCTTTTGCAGGTAGGGGCTTGAAAAAGTATTATCAACCACAAGTACCAATCCGTTTTCCTTTGCGATCTCTGAGCAGGCTTTCAAATCGGTAATTTCGATCGTTGGATTTGCAGGTGTTTCAATATACAAAACTTTCGTGTTTGGCTTAATTGCCTTTTTGATATTTTCAACATCAGAAGTAGTTACATAAGTTGAATCTACTCCGAAGCGTGAATAATGCTCTTCTATTATAACACGTGAAGGTCCGTACACAGCATCCGAGCTTATCATATGATCGCCTTTTGAAAGCAGCGCCATGTAAACAGTGTTTATTGCTCCCATTCCTGAGCTGGTGCCAATTCCGCCGAATCCGTTTTCAAGCTCAGCAACTGATCTTTCAAGAGCATTAATTGTAGGGTTGCCAATTCTTGTATAAATGTAGCCTTCACTTTCTCCCAGGAAACATCTTGCGCCCTCTTCGGCAGTTTCAAACTCGAATGTTGATGATTGAAATATGGGTACATTTACGCTGCCGTATTTATCTTTGTATCCGCCGCCATGGATGAGTTTAGTATTGAAACCGGAATTATTTACTGACATATATTTCCTTTATTGTTTTTTATATAAATTGATTGAATAATTACAGCTATAAATATCTTTATTTATTACCGATCCTGTTAATTCGATACCTCAAATTGCTTTCTGATATACCAAGCCTTTTAGCGGCTTGTGTCTGGTTACCGCCGGTAAGCCTTAATGCTTCTTCAATCATCTCTTTTTCGAGTGATTCTATTCTCTCATTAAGGTTCGGGCTGTCAGAATCCCTGCTACTATTGGGCGAGCCCTTAATGTCAACTGTTACATCATCAATTGCAATAATATTGCCGCGCGAGAGAACAACAGCCTTCTGAATAATATTTTCCAGTTCTCTAATATTACCCGGGTAATTGTACTTCAAAAGGTAATCAATAGCTTCCCTAGAAAAAACCATATTTTCTTTGTTAGCCGCAGTTGAATATTTCTTCAGGCAGAAATCGATCAAAGGAATAATATCTGTTTTCCGCTCACGGAGAGGGGGGAGCTCTATTTGAACAACGTTTAGCCTGTAAAACAGGTCTTCCCTGAACCGGCCATCCTGTATCAATTTCCTCAGATCTTTGTTTGTTGCAGCAATAAGACGCACATCTACCTCAATAGTGTGAGAAGAACCGACTCTTTCAAATTTATTTTCCTGCAATATCCTCAAGAGCTTTACCTGAGTTGATAAGGGAATATCCCCGATCTCATCCAGAAAAATTGTTGAGCCATCTGCAGTTTCAAACCGCCCGATCCTTTGTTTATCTGCACCTGTAAAGGCGCCCTTTTCGTGCCCGAATAATTCACTTTCCAGCAGGTTTTCATTCAGTGCAGCGCAGTTAACGGCAACAAAAGGTTTCAATTTTCTATCACCTGAGTAATGAATTGCTTTTGCGATGAGTTCTTTACCTGTTCCGCTTTCACCGGTTATCAGCACCGATGCCTTGCTTGGCGCAACCCGAGCGGCAAGACTTAATATTTCCTGCATCTGTTTTGATTTTGCAATAATGCCTTCTATATTATGTTCACTTTTTAGCTGCTGCCGGAGCATTTCATTTTCTTCAATGAGATGTTTTCTTTCTACAATTTTTCCGAGCAGCAGTTCGAGCTCATCAAGGTCAATAGGTTTTGTGAGGTAATCATATGCGCCTTCTTTCATTGCTTTTACTGCCTGTTCTATTGTACCAAATGCAGTCATCAGTACAACAGAGATCATAGGATTGATCTTCTTTACCCGTGTAAGCAATTCCATTCCCGTAATACCCGGCATTTTGTTATCGGTAAGTATGATATCAATTGCATGCGCAGATACGGTCTCTATTCCAGCAGTGCCATCGGGGGCTTCATAAACTTCATAATTTTTTCGCGTTAAGAAACCCTTTAATATCTCTCTTTGGGCGGTTTCGTCATCTATTATCAGTATGTTTATTTTTTTCATAAATTCTGTTATATTTTAATTGGCAGGCAAATGGTGAAAGATGAACCGATACCCGGAGAGCTTTCTATATCAATGCTTCCGTTGTGCTGAGAAACGATCTGCTGAACAATACTCAGTCCAAGCCCTGACCCGTTTGGCTTGGTTGTATAATACAGGTCAAATATTTTCTTCAGTTCATCTTTTCCTATGCCGGAGCCGGTATCCTTTAGTTTGAAGCAGAAGTTACTATCATGTGTAAAGGATTCAATTGTCACACTTCCGCTTTTGGGAGTTGCATCAACGGCATTTATCAGTAAATTAACTAATGCCTGCTTTAGCAGCTCCTTATCGGCATTAAACTCGGCTTGACCGGTTTCGATAATCCTGAATTCAATAGCTTTGGAACTGCAAGTTGTTTCCCCGATATTTTTCAGCTCTGCAAGCAATTCACCTGATCGTACTTTACCTAAATTCAGCTTTGGAGGACGGGCAAACTTAAGGAATTCTTCAATAATACTATTCACCCGTTTTGATTCAGAAAGCATTACTTTCACAAGCGGCTGAAGATCATTTTTGTTTTCATCAGTGATGAATTCCTTACCGATTCTCTGTGCTATCATATTGATAGAGTTAAGGGGATTGCGCACTTCGTGAGCAACTCCGGAGGCAAGCTCACCCATTGCGGATAATTTTTCCTTTTGTTTTACTGTTTCTTCCATCTTCCTGATGCCGGTAAGGTTTTTTATTACAACAGTAAACGAGTCATAATTGCCCCGGGTATCCTTTGTAAATGTTGATGTGAGGCTTAGTGTCTTCGTGGCTATACCCGGTATGGAGAATTCTATTTCTTTATTGTTTAATTCTTTTCGGTCATTCAAACTCTGCTTTACGATTTCAAGCCTGGAATCAAAAACCCTGCATAGATCTGAACCGATAACTTCTGCGGAAGACATACTAAACAGCTTTTCGGCATTCTTATTGAATATTCTGATTTCGCCGTTCATCCCGGTTGAAATTACAGAATCAGCCATATTCTGAAGTATGTTACCCGAAAATGACTGTATTTTGCTGAATTCTCCTGAAACGAATTTCAGGTTTTGATTCATGTTCAATACGCTTATTACAATTACTCCAATTACTATCAAAATTACAGTAGTGATAATGCCCCTGTTTACCATTCTTGTTTCAAGAGATCTCATTTCATCCATATCAAGCCCTATACGCAGTAAACCATATGATTCACCATTGACCTTTAAAGTGCGGGCAGCTTCGTAATAATCGGTACCATTAATGCTGAAAACTCTGGAGTATATGGAGTCGCTAGTAAGCGCGTTGTTCAGAAAATCGTCATTACGTGCAGGTTCAAAAGTAAAATCAGGTTTTGAGGATGCTATCACTCCGCCGCTATCCTGCAGGATAATATAACCCATACCTTTGACCTGGCCAATATCTTCGATCAGTTTATTAAGCCCGATCTTTTTTTTGAATTGGATCATGTAGTCGGCATCTATATTTACCACGATCATGCCTCCAGGGTTTGCGGATCTTTTTACGGCAACGGCGAATCGTTTCCCGGTATCATGCCTGGATTTCTTGAAACCTATAATGGATTCGTCTTTATTTTCTGCAAGAAGTGATTTTATGTAATCGCCGGGCGGGCTGTTGCGGTTATGTTCAAGGTGCAGGGTATCGTCTGTTATGCTGCTGAATACTTTATCAGCGTTTGTATCGAAAATATTAATTCTGAATACGGAATTTTCATCTGCAATATTATGGAGAAGGGTTTGAGTGATGAGTTTCATGCTATCAAGCCTTCTAACCATTCTTGCCGTCCCTAAAAGACGCAAAGCAACAAGGTCTTCAAGCTCATTTCCGGATATAACTGTATTTAAGCTGCTTTGGTTGATTGTTTTGATGACCGAAACAGCTTCATCATTCATAAGTGTCTTAAGCTCTTTTTTGCTCTGCTCAAGTTCTACTATTGCTGATGTTATCATAAGTGCTGCAACAACTACTGCAATACCGATGATATTTTTGGGATTTATGAATCCCGATAACCGGTATTTTGATGTTTTAGGTTCCATCCATAGTACAAAAATATACTACATATAATGTTTAAAATATCCCTTTATATATCCATAGTTTAAAGATCAAATTAAGAGGAAATGATGTTTGCAACTGCTGAAAACTTATCAAACTGCGATGACAAAAAACGATCCTGATCCTGTGAGAATTTGATAATTACAAACCGGACTGATCGTCAATTGATTTATCAATTGCCTTTTGTTTTGGCGGTATGCCCATGACAATTCCTCCGAGCATTCCATAAACAGTTGTTATATACCAGCGCGAAGTCAGCGGGCACCCCCCGGATGTACAGCCGATGAAATAGTAATATGCATAACCAAGTGACGCACCTATTACTGCAAACAGAAGCATCTTCTGATATTTTTTCATTTCCTCAGTTTCCTTAAAGTGCTTAGCCCAAGCGGCAGGTAAAGAGGACAGGAACCGATGAAGCTTGTAGCAAGGAATATCACAGATAGCGCTATCAATATTATACCTATTGTTCCGGAAACAATTCCGGTTAAGTAGAAAGTGATAAATGCTGCTGCTATAATGATCCTTGTAATCTTATCTGCTGAACCTATATTTTTTTTCATTGTAATCTTTCTTTAATTAATTTTAAGCTTACCGTTTATGATACATAAACCGTTAAAACGGTTTCAGTTAAGTATTTTAACGTCATTCCCACGACTAAAGTCGTGGGCTGCTAAATATTTATATATGTAATTAAACATTAGAATGCTCAACTTGAGTAATAAATTTTAATTTACTACTGAACTAAGAGTATTTCATTGATCGCTTTTACAAAGCCGTCTTTGGGGATCGCACCCATTGTCATCTGCGGTTTGCCCTTCATTGGGATAAACAGAATTGAAGGAATGCTGCGAATTCCGAAAACTGAAGCCAGTTCCTGCTCTGATTCTGTATCCACTTTATAGATCTGTACTTTCCCGTCATATTCTTTTGAAAGCTCATCTAAAACCGGGGCTACCATTTTGCACGGTCCGCACCAGTCAGCGTAAAAATCTATAATTACCGGTTTATCTCCTGTGAACATCCATTCTTTATTTGTTTCATAATTGAATACTTTTTGTTTGAATTCTGCTGCTGTTAAATGTACCATTTTAGTGCTTCCTTTTGTATTAGTTTCGTTATTATTATTGATTTTTGTATCAGTTTTAACTTCATTTGTGCCGTTATTTCGGTTTATCGGTTGCTGCGTAGTTGTACTATTATTTAATGATTGTTTGTCATCTTTCACTCCGCATCCGGTTAATAAAGCGGTAAATAACGCGGCAAGAAGTAAAATGTGAAATATTAATTTGGCTTTTTTCATAAAAATCATAACAATTGCGGTTCCTAATTAGTTGCTAGTAGCAACTTATTAAAAGATATCGAAATAAACAAGGGATGAAAACGGTCTGCCGAAAGTATGGATATAAATCATATTTTTCTTTGACATAAGACATATTTTATCATCGTGTATAAATGGTATCTTTGTATATATGTTAGTTGCTACTGGCAACTATAATCGCATCCAACATTGCTATTGATACTTAAAAAAGAATGAGAAAGATATTTTTTTTGATAACGCTAATTGCAGTTATTGTCATGAGCATTCTTGCAATTATCCTTCCTAAACATTCTGACAACGAAAGTCTGAAAGAGCTGAAAGAAAAATTAGCAGCGAAAGATTCAATACCTGCCGATCATACCAAATTTGAAGTATTGCAGAAAAAATTCAATGCTCCCTCAGATGTTACTGAAACCTGTTTAAGCTGTCATACAGAGCGCGGTAAAGAGGTGATGCGCTCCAGTCATTGGAATTGGGAAAGACAGGAGTATATCAAAGGCAAAGGCATAGTAAGTATAGGCAAAAAGAATGCAATTAATAATTTCTGTATTGGTGTGGAAGGCAATGAGCAAAGCTGTGCTAAATGCCATATCGGATTCGGAATGACAGATAGCATGTTTTCTTATACCGACCAGAAGAACATAGACTGTATGGTTTGCCATGATAACACAGAAACATATGTTAAAGGCAACGAAAGATCAGGTTATCCTGATGCAGAGCTTGACCTTCAAAAGATAGCCACCGGAATTGGAAAACCAAAAAGGAGTAATTGCGGAGTTTGTCATTTCTTCGGCGGTGGCGGTAATAATGTTAAGCATGGCGACCTTGAGAAATCTATGTTTGAGCCAACAAAAGAAGTTGATGTTCATATGGCATCCGAAGGCCCTGATATGCAGTGTATTGATTGCCACGTGACCAAAGAACATCAGATGCTTGGAAGGGTTTATTCACTTTCATCAATGAATAAAAACCGCTCTGAATGCGAACAATGTCATACCGAAAATCCCCATAAGGAAGATATTTTAAATGAACATACTTTAAAAGTGGCCTGCCAGACCTGTCATATACCCATATATGCAAAGGTTAATTCTACAAAAATGGAATGGGACTGGTCAACAGCCGGGCAGCTTCGCGATGGAATTCCATTTGAAGAAGAAGATTCACTGGGGAATCATTCTTATCTTTCTATAAAAGGAAGCTTCAAATGGGAAAGAAACCTCAAGCCTGATTACATTTGGTTCAATGGCACAGCTGACCATTACTTGCTTGGTGATAGAATTGAAGATACATCCGGAGTTCTTTTGCTGAACAAACTTAATGGTTCATACATTGATAAGAGTTCCAAAATTATTCCGGTAAAGATACATAAAGCCAAACAGCCTTTTGATCCTGTTACCGGAATGCTGCTTCAGCCCAAACTGTTCGGAAAGAAAACGGGTGAGGGCGCATTTTGGAAAGATTTCGACTGGGCACGCGCATCTGAAGTAGGAATGAAAGAGGTCGGGCTGCCATTCAGCGGAAGGGTATCTTTTATACGTACTGAAATGTTTTGGCCTGTAAATCATATGGTTTCAAAAAAAGAAGAGTCCCTTAAGTGTACCGATTGCCACACAAGTTCAAACAGCAGGCTTGCAGGTGTTCCGGGCTTCTATATGCCTGCAAGGGATAGAAGCAGTATTATTGATTATTCAGGAATGGCTATTATCCTTTTAACAATATTCGGAGTTATGGTACATTTAAGTGTGAGAATATATTCATCTTTGAAAAGGAAGATAAAATGATGATTAAGAAAATATATATATACAGGGCATTTGAAAGATTCTGGCACTGGATGCAGGCATTCCTTATCTTTTTGCTTGCGGCAACCGGATTTGAAGTTCACGGTTCAATAAAATTCTTCGGTTATCAGAATGCCGTTACTTATCATCAAATTGCAGCATATGCATTTATAGTTCTCATAGCATTTGCAATTTTCTGGCATCTTACTAGCGGCCAGTGGAAACAATATATTCCCACAAGAGGAAATCTCAGGGCGCAGATCAATTATTATTTGTTCGGGATATTTAAGCATGCGCCTCACCCAACTAAAAAAACCGTTTTGAGCAAGCTTAATCCGCTTCAGAAACTTGTTTATCTTGGCCTGAAAATTCTGGTAATACCGGTCATGGTTATTTCAGGGCTGCTGTATATGTATTACAGGTATCCACAGCAGAACAGGATTGAATCTCTGAATATTGAATCACTTGCTCCGATAGCATATATCCATACTGCAGGTGCATTTCTTTTAATTGCATTCATAGCTGCCCATGTGTACCTTATTACAACGGGAAGCAAAGTTACATCAAATCTAAAGGCGATGATAACCGGTTATGAAGATCTTGATGACGGTGAAAAAAATGAAGAAAAGGATATAAAAGATGCTATCCTTCTTAAAAAGTAATATGCTGTTTAGAACAGACTATGAAATTTCAATAAGTAAAATAGAATGAACAATACAAAATACATGAATCCATACCTGGCAGGGTTTTTCCTGGGGCTTCTGCTGCTGGTAACAATTTTTATAACAGGCCGTGGACTTGGCGCAAGCGGCGCATTTAAAAGTGCCATAGTTGCAGCAGTTGAAACTGCTGCCCCTGTTCACGCATCTGATACTAAATATTATGTTGAGTATATGGGCGAGCATGACGGGAGTCCACTGAAGAACTGGCTGGTATTTGAAGTTATCGGAGTTATTGCGGGAGCATTTATTTCAGGTTTGGTATCAAACAGGCTGAAATTTACTCTGGATAAATCCGGAAGAACAACAACTAAGGTCAGAATTATTGGCGCGCTGCTTGGCGGGTTACTGTTTGGATTTGGCTCACAGCTGGCAAGAGGCTGCACAAGCGGTGCGGCATTAAGCGGTATGGCAGTGCTTTCTGCCGGAGGCATTATTACAATGCTTGCAATTTTTGGCGGGGCTTATATGTTTGCTTATTTCTTCAGAAAATTGTGGATATAGAAAGGACAAAATAAAATGGCACCTCTGGTTCCCGATATTATCAGTAATGAATTTAATTTTGTAATAGCTATTCTTATCGGAATTGCATTTGGGTATATATTAGAGCAGGCAGGTTTTTCTTCATCTAAAAAACTTGTCGGATTGTTTTATGGTTATGATTTCACTGTGCTGCGTGTATTCTTTACAGCGGGCATAACGGCTATGATGGGTGTCATTGGCCTGGCTCATTACGGACTTCTTGACCTGAATATTATATACGTGAATCCAACTTTTCTGCGATCAGCTATTGTTGGGGGCCTTATTATGGGGTTGGGTTTTGTAATTGGCGGTTTTTGCCCGGGTACAAGTATTTGCGCTGCCTCTATAGGTAAGATTGATGCTATGATATTTGTGGCGGGTATTATTCCGGGAGTATATTTATTTGCTGAAGGCTATCCATATCTGGAACATTTCTATATGGCAGATGCATGGGGATATGTGACTCTATTCCAGGTAATGGGAATCTCACAGGGTTTAATGGCTTTCCTTATGATTTTTGCAGCAGTTGCTGCGTTTGTTGTTACTACATTTGTTGAAAAAAGAGTGAACGGCAAAGCTAATCCCGAATTCTTGCCTGCAAAAAAATACTTTGCTCTGGCGGGCGCTGCAGTACTGATAGGGCTTAC
Organism: Ignavibacteria bacterium; assembly: GCA_019912545.1. Classification (GTDB taxonomy): domain Bacteria; phylum Bacteroidota; class Ignavibacteria; order Tepidaquicellales; family OLB5; genus OLB5. The sequence goes on from JAIOIK010000102.1 coordinate 24,340, forward strand.
TGCATTTGCTCTTCCTGAGAGGCAAAGCTATGTTATGGCCAATGCTGAGGTAAATGAAAATATCAATACAACAGCCGCAAAGAAGATTTCGGCAGATGAGCTGGCATTCAGGATAATGAACGATATAAATTCATTCAGGATATATGACCTGAGGACGAAGGAAGAATTTACTAAGTTAAGTCTGCCGAACTCCGAAAATATTCAGTTAAATTACTTCTTCGGAAAAGATGCAGCCAAGAACCTGAAGAAAGATAATGTGATAAATATTATTATCTCATTGCGCGAAGATGAAAGCATAAAAGCTAATTATATTGCTGCGGAAAACGGATACAATGAAATGTATATACTCCAAGGCGGCTTGCAGGGTTTTAATGATTCTATTATAAATTTTACTTCACCCCGAATTCCCCAAACCAGGTGGGAAAGAGATACGTATAGTTTCAGGGAAGCTGCGAAGACAAAAATTCCGGGGATAATAGAGAACTTCAAAAAGCAAAATAGAAGTGAAACGAAAAAGACAAAACGAATTATAGGCGGCTGCTGAAATATTGTATAGCTTATAAAATATACAGGAAGTTGTTTTATATTTCGATTTAATTTATTAAGTTGCGGATAACAACAATATTTTTACAAAATGAACAGATCAATTGTAGAGCTGATCTTTGAGCTGAAATTTGCCTGCCTGGCAAAAGAGGAGAGCATCAGGGAAAAGCTTGATATATCTCCCGCCGAATACAGGGGGATAATTTCTATGCAGCCCGGGAAAGCTGTAAGCTGTATGGAACTTTCGGCTGCTATGGGGCTATCCAGATCGCGCGGCAGCAGGGTAGTGGATAAGCTTATCAAAAACGGGTTTTTGAAAGAAGCCGAAAAGTCTGATGATAAAAGGGTATTTAATGTTATTCTGACAAAAGCAGGCAGAAAAGCGCTTAGGGAGATAAACCATGTTATGAAAGATTGTGAATCTGCAATTCTAAAGGATCTGCCTGAAAAGGAACTCAAATCATTTACACTTACCCTGCATAAGATTTCAGAAATTGTAAAACCCTGAAAACCGAATGCATGAAAGATGTGAATACTGAACCATTATAATTTAGTTGCTATTAGCAACTAAATGTGTTATATTTGTATCGTAAGCAAAATTAGTATAAAGAAAGGTTTAATTATTATGAAAATGGAAATATATTTCGAAGAAGGAAAGAAAGTTAACGCAAGCTATAACGGCAATGTGATTAAAACTGATCAGCCAATTGAAGCAGGCGGATCCGGCAGCGCACCTGCGCCGTTTGATCTGTTCCTGGCATCAATAGGGACATGTGCCGGAATCTATGTGAAATCATTCTGCAGTCAGCGGGGGATACCGGCTGATAATATAAGGATAGTTCAATCAATGCAGTACGATTTTGAAAAGTCGCTTGTTGGTAAGATTAAGCTTGATATAATTCTGCCTGAAGATTTTCCCGAAAAGTATAAAAGCGCAGTAATTAATGCCGCCAATTTATGTGCCGTTAAGAAGCATTTACTTGACCCTCCGGAAATTTCAGTTGAAGCAAAAACTTTAAATGAAGTAATGGATTAACTAAATCAGCTTTATCTGCAGGCTTTAAAAAAGCGCAGAGCCCCCGGATTTTATAATTTGCCCTAAATGAATTGCAAATTTTCAGTATATTGCAAATACACAAAAATTAGTAGGGGGCAAAAATGTTAGAGTTCTTAAAGAAACCTACCTTATATATTATTACTTCCATAATATTAATCATCATCATAATTATTTTACTACTCAGATCCTGCAATGAAGGAGGAGTTATTGGAATAATTGACGGCAAAAAAGATGATTCCACAAAAACCTTCAGCAAGAAAAGATTCAAAACCAAGAATTCGGTTATTACCGCGCGCGAATCAGCCGGAACAAATAAGCCCAAGAATATCACAAAGAAAGACCTGCTTGCAATTGGCAGATTTGGCGCAGGGACATACTTAACCGTCGGGAAAGACGGAACTATACTTACAACTCATGATGGCGGCATAAACTGGGTTAGCAGAACCAGCGGAGTTGCAGTAGATCTCCTGGGTGCGGCAGTACTTAATACAAAAACAATGCTTGCCGTAGGGAAAGGCGGGACAATTCTGCGAACGGTTGATAACGGAGCGACCTGGAGCGCTGTTGTAAGCGGAACACCGAAAGACATAAAGGCAATTTGCTTTGCTGATAGCTTAACAGGATATGCCGCAGGAGCTGACGGTTTGATACTGAAAACCACTAATGCGGGAGTAAGCTGGTCATCAATAAGCCTTGGCACTTTGATCTCTTTAAATTCAATAAGTTTTATAGGAAGCAAGGGATTCATAGCTGCAAACGGCGGCAGTATTTACAAGACTACAAACGGAGGAGGCGCGTGGATGCTTGATACTAATTTACCATCAAACTCGGATTTGAGCGGCGTTTCATTTAACAGCAGCAGCAGGGGAACAATAATAGATGTTGACGGCAGGATATACGATACTAAAAACGGCGGCGGCCTGTGGACACTCACCACACAGCTTGCGGGAAAGAAACTTAACGGAGTTCACCGGATAAATAACAAATCCGGATTTATAGTGGGTAAAGGGATAATTTTAAGACTGGACGATTCTCTGGTAACAAAGCTTGATACTACCGGCTCCAGGGTTTACAATGCTGTTGACCCGTACCCATATATGAACGGGTATGCCTGCGGTAACGGCGGTGAAATGGCAGGCGTTACTATTGCGACTTGTAATGATAACAATCACCATAACCTTGTTTTTTACGCAACAGGCGAAAACACATGGCATCTTTCTATCAGGGTAAGCGGCTACCATAGTAAAAAAAATCTGTGCAGAATTATAAGCCCGGGTTATAATCTTGACAATTCAATAATGGCCGGCTGGACACAAATAGACAGGGAGCCTGTAACAGGTTATCCTGCACTTGATTATTATCCAAATAATCCAACAGAAGAGGATTCACCATCTTACCAGTTTGGACACGATTTTATTGATATAGATCTAACAGATTATTATGTGGAAGAAAACCAGAGAAGCAGTTCTTCGCCGTCATCTGTACAGCTTGAGCTTCAGTTAAATCCCATTGAAGGAAATCTAACCGGCTCCGGAAGTTTTCAGTTCTATTTTGGAAGCGTTGGTACAGGCGAGAATGATAATATGGGAAATGACTTCTGCCATTTTGTAACCTATGACCTGGCAGGCCAGTAGAGCCTATAAATTAAGGAGTGATACTAAAAAGGTTATTAAAACCTCCCTCTGCACCCGGGGAGATTATTCACAGAAATAGGTTGAACGGATTGCTTAATTCCAATTCCGGTAAATCTTTTTTTTTAATTTGCGCCGCTGCAGGTTACGGCAAAACAGTTTTGCTGGCAGACACTTTTTCAGGAAACAGAAGAGTTTCATGGCTGCAGGGCGACTCAATGATAGACAGCATTCTTACCTTATTTGAATACTTAACAGAAGCTATAAAACAGTCTTACCCTTCGTTTGGAACAGCGATGCTGGAGTTCATTTCAGCATCAGCCGACTCATGGAAAGAAACTGAATCGGAAATAAATGATATTGTTATCATCTTTATTAATGAGCTTACTGAAAACATCCACGAGGAGATAGTATTAGTTATAGATGACTATCATTTGATATGTGCACATAAAAACGAAATGTTAAATGCCGCAATTAGCATGCTTTTGAAATACCAGCCTGCGAATCTGAAAGTAATAATCAGCACAAGAGAAGCGCCTGGCCTGGAGATAATGCGGCTAAAAGCAAAAAGAAAATGTGTTGAGTTCGAAACAACTGAACTTGCCTTTACTACTGATGAAATAACTGAATTATCAAAATCATTATATGATAGTGAATTATCGCGCATTGAAGCTGAGAAACTTAAAGACAAGACTTCAGGATGGATAACAGGTATTCATTTATTGTATCAGTCAAAAAGCAAATTTACAATTTCGGAAAGTAATGAAAAAGACATTTTCGATTTCTTCGCAGAAGATATCTATAGTAAACTTGAACCTGTGTTTCAGAATTTTGTACTTTTCTCATCATTATTGGATAGTTTTTCTCCAGAAGATACTGATAAACTACTTGGAATTAGTACCTCAACACAGATTATTGATCAACTTACGAAGAGAAATATTTTCATTGAATCCTTTGAATCGTTTTCAAAATTCAGTTATTCCTACCAAAAGCTGTTCTCAGCCTTCCTTAACTCTACGATTGAAAAGAAGCTAGATGAAGTAACTCTAGTAGCTGCGTACAGAAGGGCGTCATTAATATACAATGAGAAAAAGGAAGTAGTTAGAGCCATAGAATGTGCGATCAAGGCAAAAGACTATGTTTTATCTTTAGAATTTATAAATAATAGCTTTGAGCTCTACTTTGAAAACGGTGAAAATCAAGTATTAAGAAAATGCTTTGATAGTATTGGTTGGGATATAATTCAATCGAACGAAGTTGCTTTGATTAATTTTATGAAATTCAGTCTTTCATCGAACTCTTTATTTGATGTAGAAAAATGCATAAACATTGTTGAAGAAACGGGCGACATTCTCATATCTAATACTTTAGATGAAGACTATTTGTTGTGCAAATCAGAATATTTTCTATTGAAAACTAATTACGAAGATTCAATTGCTACACTTGAGGGTATAATCGAGTTAAATCCAAAAACTTTAAGTAGAGACAGGACAACTATCCTGCTTGCTAAGAATTATTACAGAATGGGATTTGACTATTATGAAAAAGCCATCATATTAGCAAATGAACTTTTATCATCGAATAAGGATCTTGATCGAACGATTAAAATTGAGCTACTTAAAATTCTTGGCAACATCTATTCTGATAGAGGTGACAAGTTAACGACTATTAAATTTTATGAACAAACTCTTGAACTGGAAAAGAGTGTTATCAAAACGTTCAAAACCAGATCAAACCTTTCAGATTTCTACTCTCATGCAGGTAGATACGAAAAAGCATATTCGTATCTTTCCAGAGCCAATGAGATGTTTGAAAAGTACCCTTCAGCATTGTTTGAAAGGATTTATTTAAGATCACTTTTTAATTTTCAAAGTAATATTGGTGATTACATTTCCGCAATTGATACATTGGCCAGAGTTGAATCAAATGAAGAATTAAGTAATAATGTACCTCTTCTGTTTGCGCATTGGGTGGCTTTATGTGAAGTATATTATAGAGTTGATGACAAAATAATGTCAAAACAAGCTCTAAATATGTTAAAGAATAATGAACTGAAAGATATTGAATTCTACAAACTGCTATATGAATTTTGTGAGAACTTTTACTCATCTGAAATCATAACTACTACAGAAACAGAAATTGCTTTGAACAACATTCTAACCTTCTACAAAGAACGTAATGTGTATCTTGTAATTCCTTTGGTAGAATTCCATTTTTCTGAGCATTACCTTTTGCGCGAAAATTATGAGACAGCTTTAAGCTATCTCGCCAAATCGCTGGAATCACTCCGTACAAAGCAATTTATTGCTTTTGCGCAGCAGCAATATGTACTTTCAAGACATGTGTATGATCTTGCTGTTTCGCAGAATATCGAAAAGAAATTTATCCGGGATATTCACCTAAGCCTGATAGAAAAAGTGGATCTGCCGTTCATAGATGATGAATTCAGGAAAAAGCTGCTTAAGGATATTGATAAAATTACGGATATCAAATTTTCATCCTTCGGTAAAACGGAGTTTTACCTGAGAGGTGAGTTGGTTCATGAAGATAAATGGATACGCAAGAAAAGCAAAATACTGTTGGCGTATTTAATGAGTGATCCTGAAAAAGTACACACAAAAGACAAAGTCATGGATATGTTCTTTGACGATATGCCTGTGGATAAAGCAGATGTTGTGTATCACAGTACCATTTATAATATCCGTACTGCGCTTAAGGTGTATGAGCTGAAGTCTGATAAGCCGAAGCGTTCGAAGTCGAAATCGTATGACTACAATCCGCAATATATCCTTTATGAGGATAAGACGCTGAGGCTCAATCCTGATTTTTATTACACTTCTGATAATATCGAGTTTGAGCGGCATTACGAAAAGGCAAAGCTTCCTTCGCTTTCCACAGAAGAAAAAATTAAGCACTCAGTCAAAGCGGTTGAGCTTTATAAGGGCGATTTTCTGCCCGGCTATTATGAAAGCTGGTCAGAAGAGCTGAGGGAGAAGTATAAGAATATGTATATTACACTTACGGAAGATTTGATTAAACTGCTGGAGAGTGAAAAGAGGTATGAGGAAGTTGTTAAGTACTCCGAAATGCTTTTGAATGAAGATAAGCTAAACGATGCGGCGCATGTAAGTATTGTAAAAGCGTATTCGGCTCTTGGGAATATTAATATGGCTAAGAGCAGGTTTCAGGTAATGCTCAAAATATTTGAAGAAGAACTCGGCGAGAAGCCATCACAGAAGACCCTTGATAAAATAAAATCAGTTTTAGAGTAGCGAAAACATTTCTTAAACCTTTAAAACGGTTTCAATAAAGCATTTTTTTCATCATTCCCACGACTGAAGTCGTGGGCTATAGCAATCTCAATGTTGCATTTTTAGCATATCATGCTGAGCACAGGCAGGAATGCCTGTGCCACTGTTTGACCAAAATCCTTCAAATTTCCGCAAAAAACGCAATAAACCCTTCCTGCATAATTCTGTCAGATTCGAAAATAAGTTTGTACAGTTCGATTGGTGCGGGCTTTGAAAGCCGGCTAAAGCCTGAAACCAGCGGACCTTTCTAAAAACCAAACACACCAAACTAAGAAAGGGTGCAAACATGAAAACCAAACAATTCATCTTAACAGTAATTGCAGTTGCAGCATTATTCACCGCGTCACTCACCAGCGTTTTTGCAGGAAGCAGCAATGATGTTACGCTTAAATGCTACGAGAATAAGCTTTACATGCCTCCTGAAGGGGATGATGATGATGATACAACAAATGGCGGAACAATAATATACCCGATCGGAAACTAAGTTAATTCATAGGCAGGCTTCTAAAGCCTGCCTATTTTAATTCATCAAGATTTTTTTCTAACCATTGTATGCCATACAAAAGCCCTTTGCAGCTATTTATCTCATCTTCCAGTTTTCTGATTTCAAAGTTTACATCCTTAGATGCCAATTTACTTTCGTAAATGGACGATAGTTTTTTTAAGAAGTTTAAAAAAAACGAATAACTCTCTTTATGTTGAGATCCAATTTCTCTATGTGTATTTAAATATTTTTTTGAAGTTTCTATAACCATTAACAATTCTGAAATATTTTTTTCACAATATAAAATTCGGCACTCAATAAGTTTGGCTTCTAAATAGTACATGAAGTCATCATAGACAACCTGGGAACTATATGCTCTTGCTTTGCGAAAATCATTTTTCAAAAAATTTATTTTTGCCATACATACAGAATAGATGCTTTGTCTGTATTTATGAATTAAATAGTCCTTATTTTTTTCTGCAAATTCTTCAGCCCAATTGAAATTTTTAGCTCCAATTGCGGCTTCAATTATGATCTTATATTCATTGGGGGCTATATTTTCCTTGAAGTAGTTACGGTTATCCATGATTTCCGCCAAATGAATTATATTATTCTCAAATTCCCTTTTTCCGCTATTCACCAAAAGGGTATAATAATTCATTAAATCTTCATAATAAGTTCTGCAGTTGATATTACTGGTTCCCTCAAAGCTGTTTATTAAATTCAAATATTCATCTGTTATTGACTGTTGAGAAGGATTAGCTATCATTAAGTACATTAAATAACGAAGGTAAATATCCGAATGTTCGGCAATAAGCTTTTCTTTATTTTCAACTATATAACTGTTAATTATTTCTAAAAAGGTCTTTTCAATTTTTTTATCCTGAATATATATGTATTCCATTGATTGAAATCGCTGATATAAAAACATTTTCATGTCGGCAAAATATTTATTAAGATGTTCATCAACTTTAAATGAAAGGTCGCTTTCCCATGAGCTGTAATTGAAACCTTCTGCCTGGTAACGCAGGCTGTAAAGCTCAAGCATCTTCCGGTAATATTCCTCATCTTTTATCCCGCCTGTATCAATAGCGGATTCCGCGCGATTTGCTTCCCGGTTATATGCTTCTTTGAGGTTTCGCGCAGAATACTGCTTGATAAGCATTATCCTTTGCCTGTATTCGTCCTTTTCATATTCAAGCTCGCTCAAAAATCTGCTAAAGATCTTCATGAATTCTGATACAAGCTTACGGAAACGGAGTTCACCGGTGAAGCTTTTGCTGCCAAAAAATCTCTCTGCAATTGTCTCTAAGGTGGCATTTTTATCTTCTAAAATATCGTAAACCCTAATGAATCGTTCTTCAATATTAAAAAACGGCGAACGCAAGAAATTGCCGAATCTCTTGAACTCTTTTGCGCTTAAAACTGATTGTATATCTGTTATCTGAGGTTTCATATAAAAAACGTAAAATTTAGTAAATCTGTATTTGAATGATAAATCATGTTTGAATTCCTAAACAATTCAATCTGAAGCTATTCGAAATTAAAATTCACAGAATGAAAGGTACTATTTAGGTGTTAAAGTATTGGATTAATATATATATTGCATCCTTTCGATGGACCTTGTGATCATTCGGAAAATTTCAAAAAATAAAAACACCAAACAAGAAAGGGTGAAAAAATGAGAACCAAACAATTTGTCTTAACAGCAATTGCAGTTGCAGCACTATTCACTGCTTCACTCACCAGTATTTTTGCAGGGGATCAAAATGATGTTACTTTAAATTGCTACGAAAACAATCTTTATATGCCACCTGATGGCAATGGTTCGGATGATGATGATACAACTGATGGAGGAATAATTATATTCCCAGGTGGGAATTGATGAAATCAACCAAAGGCAGGCTACAAACCTGCCTTTAGTTTTTCCAGTTCTTTCTTTAACCACTGGCCTGCATATACTACAGTTTCAGGATTATTCAGTCTTTTGAGCATCAAATTGATCTCAAATTCAATCCTTTCTTTGGTGAAATCTTTGTTTAAAACGATGACTAACTTCCTCATCAATTCTGCAAACATTTTGTACGCTCCTGCGTAATGGCTCCCAATTGACTTATTCTGAGAAAGGTATTTCAAAACTGTATCACAAGCATTGATTACTGCTTCAGGCTGATCCTGCAAATAGGCTATGCGGCACTCAATAAGTTTTGCTTCGCAATAAAAAATATAATCTACTATCGTTATTTGTGAGAGCAGTTCTCTTGCTTTATCATACTCTCCCTTAAAAAAGTAAAGTTTTGATGCGATGAGATTATAAATATTATCCGGATTCTTATCGCGGATATATTTCCTGACATCGTTCATAAAGACAAGTCCCCAATCAAAGGTGCCTGTGCTGATTGCGCTTTCTGTAATTATCTTAAGATCTATATAAGAAATACCGTGCTTTGCAAAAATGCCTTTATCAAACATGATCACTGCTATTTCAAGTGCTTTGGCTGAGAGTTCTTCTTTTCCGGAATTGATGAATTTAGAAATAAGATTCAGCAGGGTAAGCAGAAGCCCATTCTCATTTATCCTGAACCTGCTGCCTGTTACATATAAAACTCTTAAATATTCATTGTATAATTCTTCATTAAAACCGTGTATATCAAGTTTAAGAGCAATATAACGCAGATATATCTCGGGATCGTTTTCGATTAGTGACTCTTTATTGGCAAGTACGAAATCATAGATGCTTTTCTCGAATGTCCTGCGGGCAGTCAAATTGATGCCGGAAACATATTCAATTGAGTACATTCTCTGCAAAAGGAAGAGCTTCATTGATATAAAGTACCTGTCAAGATAGTCATTGGTCTCAAGGCAAAGATCATTTCTGTTTTTTTTTATCGCTGAATCTTCAAAAGCATAGCGTTTAGCAGAAAGTTCAGCTTTGCGGAGATAATACAATTCATCTTTATCACATTTCATATTAATATAATTTGTAGTATCTTCGCAAGCCTTCAGAAACCTCTCCAATTCGTTTTTTTCCCTTAAAACATCTAAGAGCATATTTTTTTGCGCAAGCTCATTTTTTTCAAAGGCGCATTCGGCAAGGAAACGGTTAAATAGTTTCATAAACTCCGAGACCAGTTTTCTGAAGCGGGTATCTCCGGAAGATGAGGTTTTTCCGAAGAATTTCTCACATATTACTTCTCTGCCGGGGTTTTTCTCACCACTTATTATTTCAAATAATCTTACAAAACGGGCTTCAATATTGAAGAATGGAGAGTTCAAAAATTCTCCAAAGCGCTTCATTTCTTTTGATGAAAGCAATTTCGGAATATCGGTAATATCAGTTTTCATCTTTTAAAAATTGTCTGATTATTGAAGATTATCTGAATTTGCAGGGTTTGATAAGTTAATATACAGGTTAAACAATTTAATTTAACCCACAAAATTGTTCACAAAACAGCCCATTCGGAATAGAAAAACCTTTAAAAATGCGGGAAAATGATATAATTGGTTTTTCAATGAGTTCACTTCATGCAAAACATTTCTTTGGAATCAGTATTACCATTAATTATTATTAAATAAGAAAGAAAACATTTAATAACTGATTAACAAACCCTGAAAGAAAAATGGCGCTTAGAAGAAGAAATCCCTCAGCAAAAGTGACAAAAGCGGAAAAAAGACTTGAAGCGATGAAAAAAATAGATCTAAGAAATAACAGGCAGATAAATTACGGGGGCGATAACAATCCATTGACCTCAGTGGAAATGCTGAAACAGATAGAAGAATGCCGCCAACTGATAATTGAATATAATAGTATGATCGAAATGGTTGATGAAAGATCGGCTGCTATCAGGAAGGCAGAAGAGAAGCTGGGCGACTACTTTACCCGTGTACTTGCCGGCGGCAGAAGTATTTTTGGAGTGGATAGCGATGAAGTAGAGGAGCTTGGCGGCACAAAAAAGAGCGAAAGAAAAAAACCAATTAAATATAATAAAATCTCATTTAACAATTTAAACAACATAACATCATGAAAACAATCTTAAAATTCGTTTTTGCTTTACTTTTCATTGCGGGCGGCCTGCAGGCGCAGGTGCTTCTATACAATCAAAATTTTAATGACTCATCGGGAGGTTTGCCTGCAAACTGGACCAACATAGGTTCATGTAACTGGGTTAAAGATAATACAAATCCATCTTCAGGTTATGCAAATTCTTCCGGCGGCAGAAATATGTGGGCCAATTGTAATGGTAACTCAGAAATTACTGTAAGCAATATTGTAACAACCGGATATGCAAGTTTAACTGTTACATTCGGGGCACGCAAGGGAGCTACTCAGCTAAACAATCTTGAGTTCTACTGGAGCAGTGATGGATCTGTTTATAATCTCATCTCTTTTACAGACGTTACCAATAATGCAACATGGACTTTGGTAAACGGAGGTGTTGCAATAATCCTCCCTGCAGGATGCGAAAACCAGGCAAACCTGAGGTTTAAATTCAAGATCAACAACTCAGGAAGCGCTGCCGATTACCGGTTTGATGATTTCAGGTTGAGCGGAATAGCGCCACCGACAAAACTATATATTACAAGTGTAATTGGTACAGGGTGCAGTTTTCCACAGGTTGGTATTCCTTTCAGTGTAACAGTTCAATCAAGGGATATAAACAATAATCCGGCTAATGTTACAAGCGCTACAACAATTCAGCTTTCTTCAACTCCTTCGGGAATTACAGGAACAACCAGCGGAATAATTGCAATCAATACAAGTTCTGTGACTATTTCAGGAGTTATCTATAATACTGCCGGAGGAATAACAATTACAGCTACTCCAACTGCAGGCATGACAGGATTAACGCCTTACACAACCGGAACAATTAATGTAAAGGCACTGCCAACAGGGTTGGCATTCAATAACCTGCAAGTAACAGGGATAGTTAATAATGTTCATCCTTCTTTTCAGGTTCGTGCAACACCGCTTGATTCAGGTTCAGCCTGTTTCAGCGGTCTGGTAACTTTGGTACAGGTATCGGGGCCATCAGGCGGATTGACAGGAACTTTAGCTGTAAACGCTTCGGGCGGTCAGGCAACATTTAGTAATGTGATCTTCACACAAGTTGGCGTTTACCAGATAAAAGCTACAGCATCCGGCTTAACTGATGCACCGACTACAACAGTGACCATAGGCACGGCACCTGTTGCTTTCACTCAAATGATAGTGCCGTTAAATATGCAGGGAAAAAGCGGTACAAATGATCAGAGAGTTCATTCCGCATTTCTTGCAGAGATCACTAACTTGGTTCCAAATCAGATGTACAGGTATTACACGCGCGCAGTGAGTACTACAGATAATGTAACTGAAGTAGGTAATTCAATTTATGCATATTCCGGAATCAATTTTGTAAGATCAACTAACCCGAATTTAACAACAGCGGGTTCATATGGCTTATTTACTTCTGATGCCTTAGGTAAATTCCGCGGCTGGTTCATGCTTGAGCCGACGGGTGATTCACGCTTTGCTGCCGGAGAGCTGATCAAACACCGTGTTGTAGTAGATGGCGGTAATAACGGAGTGCCAACATATACTTTTACCACAGCACAGACCACCAAATGCTTAACATTCGGCACAACTCCCGGTTCGCTGACAGAAGGCACAGCGCTTAGCCTGCTATCACCAAATGCCGGCACTCAGCAAAAGAACTTCCTTCTTTTCTACAGGGGAGATACAGCCGGAACAAGCGGGCGCCCGGTTGCAATTAATGTAATTGAAAACGATGGACTGAACTTAAGCGGA
>JAIOIK010000103.1 GCA_019912545.1 Ignavibacteria bacterium
AAGAAATTTGTATTAATAAAATAACAAATTGAAGATGCTATGACTCCACCATGGTAGTGTAGCAAATTAAAAGCGGGTTAACACCCGCTTTTTTATTAATTATCGGGTGTAAATATTGAGTTTAAATTCTGAACTCATAAATGTATTTTTGCACTTATGGATGAAAACAGGAAACAACTTTCGCGCCAGTATGAAAAGATCAAGCTCACAGTATCAATAACAGAGGGTATAATATCATTCATTCTTTTGGTATTATTCCTATGGCTAGGCTACAGTAAGAAGCTTGAATTGTTTGCTTTCAGTTATACATCTAACCCCTATCTTGCGCTGGTTATTTTCGGGCTTGTTATCGGAGCCGTCAGTTCAATACTCTCTTTCCCTGTTGATTATTTCTTCGGGTTCAGGCTAGAGCATACATACGAACTTTCTAATCAAACTTTTGCAGGGTGGCTGACCGAAAAGTTCAAAGGCGCTTTGGTGGGGGCAGTCATAGGCGCGCCGATAGCATTTTTGTTCTACTGGCTGATCTCAAGCTATGAATTATGGTGGCTGTACTTAGCGTGTATCGTGTGGGGATACTCAATCCTGCTTGCGCAAATTGCGCCTGTTGTTATATTTCCGCTGTTCTATAAGTTCACCGCGCTAGAGAGTGAAGGATTAAAAGAGAAATTGTTGCTTTTATGCAATAAAGCCGGATTCAAAGTAAGCGGTATCTATAAATTCAACATGAGCAAAAACACAAAAAAGGCCAACGCTGCTTTTACCGGGATCGGCAAGACCAAACGAATAATCTTAGGGGACACACTGCTTGAAACTTTCTCTGAAGAAGAGATCGAAACCGTCTTTGCGCATGAGCTTGGCCACTACAAAAAAGGGCACATGAAGAAAAACATCTTGTTCTCGCTCATTGGTACTTTTGCGGGATTATTTATTATGTCTAAGGTTTACCTCTGGCTGTTGCCTTATTTCGGATTTACTTACCCGTACGAGATCGGCGCATTACCTCTGCTTGCATTAATTGCGGCAGTATCAAGTTTAATTACCTCTCCAATTAGCGCAGCTATTTCGCGCAAGTTTGAGTTTGAAGCCGATTGGTTTGCCCTTGAGACAACAGGCGATCTTAACTCACTAAAATCCACAATGGAAAAGCTTGCTGACCAAAACCTTGCCAATGACGAACCGCATAAGCTTGTGGAATTCTGGTTTCACTCACATCCTTCGATCAAACGGAGGATAAAAGCTGCTGAGGAATTCTTCAATACCAAACAAGTCACTGCTTAGAAAACATAATATGAAATTCTGCTGCCGAAAGAAAGTTCATATTTATTGTTATTGTCAAATGAATAAAAAATACCAGAATCAAGCCTTAATTTGTTAATAATATTCAATACAAGCATTGTACTTGCATCCAGTTCATAATCCAATTTGTTGTCAAATTCCTTTCTTTTGCCTGCCGAGAATTCGAAGCTACCAATAACTCCAGCGGTGTTATTCAGATAGTGAAAAACATAAATTTCAGCAGCAGCCTTATAATCATACAAATATGCGTCTAAGAAAATGTATCCCGGGTTAACATAGGAATAATTTGAAATATTCTGAAACTCTGATCTCATAAATACAGGGTTGTGCATATCAGTCTCATAGAATGCTCTATTGAAATTGCTGTTCAAAGGAAATACAAATTGTGTTGAAAACAACATACTGGTTTTTATACTCAACGGAAGGCCATATGCTGCGCTTAAAGTCAGGGTTTTAGGGAAAATAATTGTATCCCTTGCGTTTGAAGACCGAAAGCTAAGCTCTGCCTGAAATTGATAACCTTTGTACAATGGGAAAAGTACAAAATTCCTGTTATATAAAGTTTGGTACAATTTCATTGTTGTTCTTGCATTTAACGGTTTATTAATCACTTTCTCATCAAGCAGGAATTTCTCAAGTTCGGTGAAGAATACGATCTCATCATCATCTTTGAACAAACTCCTGAAAACATTTCCGTTTCTTTTGTCTAAAATGGAGTTCAGGATAAGCCTGGTCTTCTTATCAAACGATTTGCTTAAATATTTCTCGTCCAGCAGCACCTTTTCGAAGTTTGATGTTTCATTAACTATAAAGGCATCTTTGATCCTTCCATATCCGATATATGGATTGAACCTGCCGGAAAAATCAGGTTTATGGCCTTTGCCAAAAAAAGCAGTGCCTGTGCTGTACAAGCCTGCAAATAATTTATTCTTTAACAAGTAATAGCTTGCTCCTGCACTGTATGCAATATCGCCGGAAGAGTAAACCTCATTATCCGTTGGAAAGGAATTCTTTGCAAACAGAGTACCCAATACTGCTGAAACTGAGTAATCCACTCTCTCTGTAAATCGCCATTTTGTGAAAGCAGAACTCAAACCTAAATAATAACTTAACTTGGAGTCTGATTCAATTGTTATTTCATTTGTTAAGTTCAGGTTTGGATAAACATAAACAGAAAGATTACTTCCTTCAAGAACTGCGGGCTCTTTATATTCAATTATCTTCTCCTGTGAAAAGGCAGTAAGGAAACTGAATAATGAAATTAATAAGATGATTTTATTTAACATAGGTGTGTTTTTTAGGTTATGTCTCACTACAATTATAATTAAAATAAACTATTCAAAAAATTGATTAAATAATTATATATATTGTATATAGCACGCTTAAAAATTATATTTGAAAGATGAAGCCGAGACTACTGGTTACCATAGGCGATTTTAACGGCATAGGCCCGGAGATAATACTTAAAACCCTCAATAATCGCGCATTCTTGAGTAAATATGATATTACTGTGATCTCTCCCTTTTCAGTACTGGCGTTTTACTCAAAATTGCTAAAGATCAGGCTGGATATAGATAATTTCAACGTTATACCAACCGGAGACGAAAATGTTATAGTAATCCCCGGTAAAATTTCCGCTGTTTCGGGGTATGTTTCGGGGCTGGCAATTCAAACAGCAATTGATTTGTGTTTAAACGGCGAGTATGATGCCATAGTAACCGCACCAATTGCTAAGATAGCGCTGAATCTTGGTGGATTTAATTACGACGGGCACACTGAAATGCTTACAGATTTGGGTAAGGCAAAAGAAACATGTATGGTAATGCTTTCTGATAAATTGAATATGGGATTTGCCACAACTCATCCGCCAATAAGTAAAGTTGCAGGAATGATAACCAAATCTCTGGTCAAAAGAAAAATTGGTGTTTGTGTTGAATCACTCAAAAATGATCTGAAGATCAGTAAGCCTTCAATTGGCGTGCTGGGATTGAATCCACACGCAGGTGATAGCGGTTTAATAGGCAGTGAAGAAATTAAGATCATCACTCCCGCATTAAGAGAGATATTTTCAAAAAACAAAAATGTAAAACTCTCGGGGCCGTTTTCTCCGGATGCGTATTTTGCATCTAAGGCATATAACAGGTTTGATATGACTTTTGCAATGTATCATGACCAGGGATTTATCCCGTTCAAAATGCTTGCAGGCCACTTAGGCACAAATTTTACTGCCGGGCTAAAGTTCGTCAGGACATCACCTGACCACGGAACAGCATTTGATATCGCAGGCAGAGGTATTGCCAGTGAAGTAAGTCTTGTAGAAGCCATTAAATGGGCGGATAAAATTGTTAAGAACAGAATCAGTAAAAATTAAAAATAGTTGATAGAATTCAATAACATTTCGTTTTCATATCCAAGCAAAGAATTATTTCAGGATGTTTCGTTCAAAATAGATAAGGGAGAGTTTGTTTTCCTTATTGGCGAGAGCGGCACGGGAAAAACATCGCTCCTTAGAATGATAAACATGGAAATTTTCCCTCAAAAAGGGGAGGTTATTGTTTACGGATTCAACTCCCGTCATATCAAAAAGCCTGAAATACCTGTTCTCAGAAGAAAAATAGGCTTTGTGTTTCAGGATTACAAGCTATTGGATGACCGTGATGTATTTGAAAATGTTGCATTGCCGCTGTATTTGGCGGGAATGAAGCCTGATGTGATCAAAAAGAAAGTATTTAATGTGCTCAATGAGGTGGGGGTTTTCGATTCATACAAGAAGCTGCCGCATGAACTTTCCGGCGGCGAGCAGCAGCGAGTCTCAATAGCCCGTGCAATTGTTAACGAACCCTATATTCTGATAGCTGATGAGCCTACCGGTAATCTTGACCCGTTCGTCTCGTTTGAAATTATTAAGTTACTGCTGAATATCAATTATAAAGGCACTGCTGTATTTATTGCAACGCATAATTATGATATAGTAAGAAGGCTAAAGAGCAAAAGGCTTCTGCAGATTAAAGATAAAAAAGTACTTGATGTTGTAATTAAGGAGTAAGAGTTTCTAATTATCCCTGCCAATCAAAAACTGCATGACTTTTTCCCAATCGGTTTCAAAATCATATTCAAAACGGTCTTCCGGATTTATAGTAAACGCCATTTCGATAAACTTTATTCCCAGCTCAACCTCAGCCTGCAGAAAATACATCTTTGCCTTTGAATAGTATGGTTCAGCCCATGCAGTATTAAGTCCTATAAGTTTTATAAGAAGACCGTCAGCATCTTCATATTTTTCAATATCAATATAAGTATTAGCAAGGTCTAAAGCTGCCTGGTGATAATCAGGGCTTAACGTTAAAACTTTCCTGTAGCTGTAAATAGATTCAGGTATCTTGCCCAGGTTATACTCTGCATCTGCTTTGGCATACCACAGCTCAGCATTTTCGCGGAAAAGCTCAACGGCTTTATCGTAATCCCTGAGCGCCTTATTAAAATCTTCAAGCTGGTAGTAGCAGTTCCCGCGCCCGAAGTATGATTCATAATGCGCAGCATCAATAGAGATCGCCTTTGTGAAATTATCGATGGCATCTTTGTAGCTGCTCATTTGCTCATAGGCGCTAGCCAGGTTGAATAGAGCATAAACATCCTTGCGGTTAAACCCAAGAGCTACTTTATAATCTTCAATTGCACGCGTTAAAATGCCGAGGCTTGCATATGCATTGCCCTTGTTATACCATGCTGAACCGAATTTCGGATTGACCGATAGCGCCATTTCGTAGCTTTCAATTGCATGGAAATACCGGCCCATTCTGCTTAGTACAACGCCTTTATTATACCAAGCATTGTAGTTGAACGGTACAATTTCAATATGCTTATCATATGAATTCAGCGAATCTTCAAGTCTATCAATATAATCAAAGCAGTAACCAAGTTCATAATACGCATCTTTGTGCCGGGGCTCAAGCGTGATTATTTTATCGAAGCACTCGATGGCATCTTCAAACCGGTCGCATTTTTCAAGTACCAGGCCTTTGTTGAAAAGGGCATCAATATTGTTGGGGGCAAAATTAAGGACTGTATCAAAGCTTGTTATTGCCTCTGTGAATAACCCCGAGTTATCAAGTGTAATACCCTTGTTGATAAGTGATTCTTCATCGCTGGGGTTCAGGTTAATTGCTTTATCGAAGCACTCAAGCGCATTTTTATAATCGCCTTTATGATCGTATATTATCGCTTTTCTCTGCCATATTTCGTTTGAATAGGGGAAGTAATCAAGCAGCGAATCAATACATGAAATTGCCTTAGTGTGCTGATTTTTTTCAAGCAGATAATTTACAATATCATCAATAGCATCCATATCCAGATCAGGAACAGCGCGCTCACCCCTGCGCAGCAGGGCCGCGATAAGTTCTTCTTTATCCCTGTTCTTTCTTTTCGAACCTTCCTCGAAATCGATGTCGTCAAAAAATCCCATAAATAAATCTGAATTATTGTTGATTCAATCTAAAATTTTTTTGTCGATATGTCAAGTTAATATTTAAATTAAGGGGGTGTAAAAATTTTTACACTGTTTGATATTTCGTGTGATTGTATTCTTGTAGCTCACTTAAAACGCATGCACAAAAAACTACCCTGCTAATCATTCCAAACCAGATCAAACAGTAAAAATGAGGCCGTTACAACAACTATTGTATATGATGCCATCATTTGAACCTCTCCGGCAACCTGCCCAAACGGTACGCCCTCTATAGAAAGCCACGTTCCGCTTATTGCCGCAAGCATTAAAGGCAGCAGCAGCGGAAATGATAATACCGGGTACAAAGTACCTTTAGAGCTTGCTTTAGAGATAAGTGCTGCAATTATAGTCATTACCGATGAAAGGCCGAGATTACCCAGTGTCATGATGAGCGAAAATAGCGGAAAATTCCTAATATCCAGATCGGTTATTAAGATGTAGAAAATCACGATGAAGAAATTAATCACAAATGTTAGAATTGTGTTAAAGATCAGTTTACCAAGGAATACTGACCTCGCTTCCGAAGAGAGTTTCAGCACAAGCGATGTTCCGCGCTCTTCTTCGGCTACAAATACACGCGAGAGTCCGTTTGATGCAGAAAAGAAAATAATTATCCACAGCATTCCTGCATTCATTTCCGGGGAGAGTTTTTCCTCACCAAGCGAAAATTTTATTACAGAAATTACAACAATAATGAACATTAAGAGCGCATTAACTGCATAGCGCGTTCTTATTTCAGAACTGAAATCCTTTTTACATATAGATAGCGCCTGTTTAAGCATTCTTATTCAGGTTTATTTCGCTGCTGCATAATGATTTTTCGTGTTCATCATTTGTCGCAATAACAAGTATCCTGTCTTTTGAGTATTCGGCGGCGATATCATCAACTACACCAATACCTTCTGTATCAAGATTACTTGTTGGCTCATCAAGAAGCAAAATATCGGGAGTGTGCAGAATAGAAAATGCTATTTTAAGACGCTGCTTCATTCCGGAAGAGTAGATCTTCAGCATATCGTTTCGCCTCTCAAACAGTCCGACCCGTTTTAAGACATTTTCAATATTATCATGCCCCCGGCCCCGGATATTTGCCACCAGCTTTAGATTTTCATAACCTGAAAATTCATCATATAAATTTAGGTAAGGCGATACAAATCCCATTTGCATGAATAGCAGTTCTTTTTTGACCGCGCTTCCGTTTATATGAAGGTTTATGCTGCCGGAAGTTTGCAGAAGCAAGTTAGCAATAATTTTGATAAGTGTTGATTTCCCCGATCCGTTACGGCCTGTAATAGCAGTAGAGCTTCCCCTTGAAAGCCGGAAGTTAACACTTTTGAAAATCATCTTTCTATCAAATTTTTTTGTAAGGTTTACGGCTTCAAGTGTAATTTCGCTCATCGTGCCTTTGGTTTCAATTTCAGTTTCAACATATTTGATTTTGCATACGCGATTAAGAGAAATCTTAAATATAAAAATACCTTATGATTAATTTATTCTTCTTACCTGACGTGCATCAGATGAATATCTGACGCCACAAAAAGGACATTTATATTACAATGCAATAATGAACTTTAGTTATGAATTATCCCGTGCTTCTTGTTAAGGCGCTGAGTTCTTCTGATAAGCGCATCTTCATACCACTTTTTTTCTTCGTCAGTTTCAGGAATGACCTGCGGAACAGGCATTTTCTTCCCGGTTACGGAATCAAGGCTTACAAAAGTGAAGTAGGCGCTGTTTGAGTGCTTCTTTTCTCCCGTCTTGAAATTTTCCACTTCAACTTTAACTCCAACTTCCATCGAAGTATTAAAAGCCCTGTTCACTGAGGCTCTTAGAGAAACAATATTGCCAAGCCTGATGGGCTCATTGAATGAAAGGTCATCTACCTCCGCTGTTACGGCAATGTTATGGCAATGCCTTGATGCTGAAATTGCTGCTGCAATGTCCATCCAGTGCATCAGGCGGCCCCCAAGAAGGTTGTTTAATATATTAGTATCGTTTGGAAGCACAAGCTCAACCATTGTGACCTGTGATTCCTTCATTAATTTCTGTTTAACTTCCGGCATAATTTCTTTGCTTTGCAATTATTTCGAAGACTGAAGTTCTTTAGCCCGGCTGTAAAGCCTGTCTGCTTTTGCTTTCTGGTCGCTTTTAGGGAAAAGCTTGTAAAACTTCTCCAGAACGCGCTTTGCATCGTCATACTTTCTTCCATTAATGTAAGCATCTGCCTGCCCTACCATTGCATCATCCGCCCAGTCTGAATCGATATATTCATCCACGACATTCTGGAAATACAGCGATGCTGCTTTGTAATTATCAAGTTTCATATAAAGCTCGGCAGTCCAGAATTCTTTGTAAGCAAGCTTATTGCGTAATTCCTTGATCTTATTTTCTGCCTCGGTAACGTTCTTATCCTGCGGGTATGCCTCCAAAAACGAAAGGTACTCTGAAATAGCTTCCTTTGTGAATGACTGGTCGAGCGAGAATTTTGGGGACATTGCATAATATGCGCTCGCCAGCATAAATTTCCCGTCAGGATTAAGTTCACTCAGAGGGTAGTTTTTCAGGAAGTTGTCAAATTCATATGCTGAAAGAAGGTACTCCTTCTGGCGGTAATAGCTGAAAGCAAGGTAGTACTGAACCTTATCCGATACGGCAGTGCCGGGGAAGCGGATCTTGATGAAAGAAAAATCCTCAATGGCATCTACATAATCGCCTCTATCAAACTTCCGTTTTGCTATATCAAATGCTTTCTGCGGGTCATCGGTGCTTATATCCGATTTTGAAGAGCCGCAGGCTGTTAAATAAAGAGCCATGAAGACAAGTGTTACTATTAAAGCCAGTTGTTTTGTTATTTTCAATTTCTATTTAGATCTTATTGTAAAAAATAGTATAGTAGCAACTGCAGAAACCATTACTATTGCCGCAGGAAAAATTATTGTTTCTATCAAACTTATATTTGGCGGAATTGATTGTGTAAATTTATATTCTTCCGTTTCAAACTGCGGATAATCATCATATGGTATTTCATCCTTATATGATGTAATGATCCTGTCCGTAACAAGATGCCTATTAATGTTCTGGCTAAGCCCAATTGCAAGCTCCGAGGTAATATCCCGCTCAAGGAATTTTTCGCTCAGGAACTTATTCTTTGTGATCCTGGGATAATCAGTATTAAGCTTTATGATATCAATCCAAACCTTATTATAGATGCTGTCTGATGATTGCATTAAATCGTCAGCGGAGAAGCTGAACTTTAAATTATTCTTTGAGGCAGTTTTTTTAACTACTGACTCTATGAATTTCTTCTCGCTTTTATCTTTTTTGGCCGATCTTACAAAAAAAACAAACTGCACATCCCTGTTCACGTCAGGGTAGAAAAAGAACTTTTCAAGCTCTGCAGATATATCCTGCTCAAGAATTTCCAGGTTTGTTTTTTTGACCGTTTGGCAATAACAAACATTGAGCGCCATAACTATGATAAAGAGCGAAATTATCTTTGCGGTCAAAACTATTGAATTTTATTTTATTACCTGTAAATCTTCCCCAATTCAGTGTATTTGTAACCCAGGCCGGCAAAATCTTTAACATTATGCCATGCTTTGATGTTTCCTGAATATTAGCTTCAATCTTAAAAGCAATAATGCCTCAAAAACAGCCTGAAAATTTGGATTAATATGTAAATTACTAATAATATGGGCTTGATTCAAGGAAAATAGAATACGGGAAATTCAAAGTATTGTGCGTGTAGTTTTTAAAAAGCCCCGGTTTTCCCAGGGCTTAAAATTAAGTCGTATGTAGGTCAAAGGCATGCCTTTGACTTTTGCTGAAACATAACCTTTTTACTTCACCAATACCATCTTCTTCGTATCCTTAAATGTCACGGTCGAAGAACCGGCTTGACGGACCTCTATTGAGTAGAAATATACCCCAGATGCCAAACCGGTTCCATCAAATGTAACAGTATGAATTCCTTTATCTCTGAACTCATCAATCAATATCTTAACTGTCCTACCGAGTATATCATATATCTTAATTGATACCTTAGAAGGATTTGGAAGGCTGAAATTGATTTTTGTAATTGGATTGAACGGATTTGGATAATTCTGAGATAAGCTGAATTTATCAGGTACATTATTAGAAGAATGCTTATCCTTCAGTCTGTACAGTTTCTCTTTCAACTTTTTGTATCCATCCATAACACTGGTGGGTTTTAAGTTGGCAAGCCTGCCTGTAAATCCCATTGCATCGCCTGTTGGTGCATTCATGACCATATAAGTTTCAATAATGTTAAGCTCTGAATTCAGTATATGAAGTGAATCCGTATAACCGCTT
>JAIOIK010000104.1 GCA_019912545.1 Ignavibacteria bacterium
TATTCAAATCTTGCAATAATCTCTCACTCTCCTGCTGAGTTCATAATAGATTTCACTCGCGTATTACCGGGGATCCCGAAGTCAAAAATTAGCGCACGAATTATCATGACTCCGCAGCATGCTAAAATGCTGCTCGGAGCAATAAAGGACAATATTGATAAATACGAAAATCAGTTTGGCGAGATACAATTATTGGGTGCACCTAACCAGGGTGGTTTAGGTTTCCAGCCAATGGTGAAGCCTAAAGAAGAAAAGATCAATTAAGAAGCTTAGACCCAAATTATTAATTTGACCCGCCGATCTTTAAGCGGGTTTCTTTATTCCATGGTCTAAATTCCCATACTTGCAAGCATTGCAGAAATGTTATTAACTTTTTCAAAAAGCTTTGGGTGGCTTACTTCAAACTCTGTTACAGAATCCTTGAGGTCACTAATTGCCTTATCGATAAGATCCGGGTCCTTCTCTTCCTTAGAGATTTCATCTGTTGAACGTTTCACATGGCCGGTTATGTTTTCAACCTGTTCATTGGATTCTACATTAACCATTTCGTCGTTCAGCTCGTCAAGCAACTGCAGCAATTCCTTCTTTTTTTCGTCATCAAGTGAGCTTTCTGCAGTTAGTTTTTCCCTGATTTCCTGAAGTGTATTTTTCATGTTTGGAATGAAATTTAGATATTAATTCTACAAATATAACCTTTTAAAAATTCAAAACAGCAGAAATAAAAAACCCGTCAATATTATATTAACGGGTTTCCTTATAAAGGATCACCATGAAAAACAAATTACTCTAATACAAAAATATTCTTCTCTGCGCAGATATCTTTTAACTGCTTAGGCCATACGGTAACGCTTACTTCGCCTAAATGTGCCTTTCTCAAAAGCAGCATTTGTGTCCTTGATTGCCCTATTCCTCCACCAACGCTTAATGGCAGCTCGTTATACAGAATAGCACTGTGATACGGTGTGCTTACAAGATCAAGTTGATCTGAAAACTTCAACTGTGTTCTTAAAGTCTCGGCATTTACCCTTATTCCCATACTGGATAGTTCATGGCGGCGTTTAGTAAGATGGTTCCATACAAGAATATCGCCGTTAATTCCATGATAAGTTTCACCATTCTTTGTAATTGTTTCGGTTACCCAGTCATCATAATCAGCAGCGCGCATTTCATGCGGATATCCGTCTTTTAGTACCCATCCAATACCGATTATGAATACTGCTGGGTGTTCCTGTAAAATTTTGGTTTCACGCTGTTTCCTTGGCAGGTCAGGGTATTTTGCAAGCAATTCCTCTGCATGTAAGAAATAGAGTTCCTCCGGCAAATTCGGGAATCTGGGGTCTTTTAAAACAGGAAACATCGCCTGAACATGTTTTTCTGCACCAACAAATACTTTCCATATCTTTTTAACAATCATCTTAAGGAAATCAAGATTCCTGTCTTCAGCATTAATTACACGTTCCCAATCCCACTGGTCAACGTATGAACTATGGTCATGATCAAGGAAATAATCTTTTCTGACTGCGCGCATATCGGTATTAATACCTTCTCCGGGCTTCATATCAAACTGTTTAAGAGCAATTCTTTTCCATTTAGTGGCAGCCTGAACCACTTGTGCGGTAATACGTTTTTCAAGTCCAAGTCCGCAGGGGAATTCAACCGGAGTACGTGAGCCGTCTCTATCCAAGTTATCATTAGTACCGCTTTCCTTATCAACTATCAAAGGAACTTGAACCATCATAAGATTGAGTTCCTTATTAAGGTTCTCTTCAATATAGCTTTTTACTGCATAAATAGCCTTTTGTGTATCTTTTTTGTTTAATAATGATGTATAACCCGGCGGTAGTATTTTTGAAACTTCGGGATAAGTGCTTATTCCCGGTCCGGCCAGATCCGCTTTTTTATCAGACATTGTATTTTTGCTCCATTTCGTTAAAGTTTTGCAAGATTTACAGTTCAAAATTATAAATAACAACAGTTTTTTACTATGATTAAAGTCACAGAATAAAATGATAAATATCATCATAGATAGCTGTTTATACTATTGTATTCTGAATGTGATGTAAAAGGTCTTTCTGTTTGAACTCCTCAGTTAAGGTTTACATTTCTCTTTAGCCTGAATATATGTGAGGCAATCAGGTCAATAGCTTCATCAGTTTGAATATGATCTGTATTTATCATTATATCATAATTATGAGGATCATTAATATCAACTCCGAATAGCTTTTTTATGTAATCATATCTTTTCATATCTTCCTTTTTCACATAATCTTCAGCTTTCTTCAAAGAAAGTTCATAACAATCCATCATATGTTTTGTTCTTTTTGCCAGCGAACCGATAAGCCTTACATGCAGTCCATTTTTCAAGTGTCTTGTTATGTAGAATCCACCTCTTCCTACTATCACAACTTCACCCATTCCGGCAAGCTTTAGAATGGACTTATTGATATTGTATACC
>JAIOIK010000105.1 GCA_019912545.1 Ignavibacteria bacterium
AGTAGATTTTGATGGCTCTGAACTTGCAAGCGGAATTTATATTTATAATCTTACTGCTGGAAGTTTCCAAGGATCGGGGAAAATGCTGCTTGTGAAATAGATTGAGTTCCAAATTCAGAGAAATTAAAAAATAGAAATTTCAGTTACTAAGTACTAATTTGCTGTTTGATTTGATTTATTCTTAAGGGACTTCTTTTTTTATACTATCTTTTAAAGTACCAGTACTTCTCGTCTTCAAAGAAGAACTCCATACCGTAATGCTTCCTTATAAGTACTTTAAACACTATGAACTTGCCGGGCGCCTTCGTTATCTTAGGATGCCTGCCGTAATCACTGCAAGTACTTAACTCAAATAAAGTAGTACGGGGTATTTTGCTTGGCTTGTACTCACCAATATAAATTGTCTTACTTTCAAGCATTTATGAGAAGATAGTTTTGATGTTAAACAAATATAAAAATTCAATCAGTTAATGACAAGGAAAAACAGCATATTTTAGTGTTAATACGGTATTGCAGATTGATTTTAAGCTTGAAACTTCAAAAGTCTTTGAGACTTTTGAAGTTTAGAAGCTTAATCACCAATTCATAAATTGAAATTGCAATAATAAATGAGTAATTTTGTTAAATTATGCAAAAAATCTCTGGTTTCGTTGCGATCATTGGCACTCCAAATGCCGGAAAGTCAACACTCTTAAATTCTATCTTAGGGCAGAACATTTCTATTGTCACATCCAAGCCCCAAACTACAAGAAATAAGATATTTGGGATCTTTACAAGGGATAATATGCAGATAGTTTTTGTTGATACTCCCGGAATACTCGATCCGAAGTACAGGCTGCAGGATTTTATGAAAAAAGAGATCGATAGCAGTTTTGACGAATCAGATATCATTGTTCTGGTTGTTGATACTTATAAGTATAACCCTGAAGAGTTAAAAACTACTTACGAGAAATACAAAGCTGAATTTTCGACACATAAGATGTTTTGCGTTTTGAACAAGATCGATCTCTTGAAAAAAGAAGAAGTTCTTGAGATAATCGGCAGCATTTCCAGTCAATTCAAATTCGACGAGATAATACCTGTATCTGCGATCAAGAAATTCAATATTGATGACCTCATAAATACCATTGCAAAATATCTGCCCAATAATGAATTCTATTTTGAGGCTGATACAGTAACATCTCAGCCGGAGAAATTCTTCGTTGCTGAGATCGTCAGGCAGAATGTTTTGAAGCAATACAAGGATGAAATACCTTTTTCGGTCTATATTGATGTCGAAGAGTTCAAGGAGCGTGAAGTTGGAAAAGATTTTATCCGTGCTTCAATTATTGTTGAGCGTGATTCCCAAAAAGCTATCATAATCGGCTCCGGTGGGACGAAGATCAAAGCGCTTGGTGAATCTTCCAGAAGAGAAATAGAGAGTTTTCTTGGAAGAAAAACTTATGTAGAATTGTTCGTTAAGGTGCGTAAAGACTGGAAGAATGACGAAGATTTCCTGAAGAAAAATTTTAATAAACAGGGTGCACCGGTTATATAAAGAATTTGAAGAGTAATTTCGATAAATACCGCAAGCAGATAGATGACCGGCTTTTTGGCTTCCTGAAAGAACAAACCGAGCGCTCAAGATATTCTAAGTCAGGTGATAAGTACCCGTTTTCGCTATATGACCCGTTAAATTATATCATGAATGGCGGCGGCAAAAGGATTCGCCCATTGCTTGTTCTGCTTTCATGTGAAGCTTTCGGGGGAGATACACAAAATGCAATTGATGCCGCAGTATCAGTTGAGATACTTCATAACTTTACACTGGTTCACGATGATATTATGGATAATGCCGGTACAAGGCGCGGTAAAGAAACTATTCACAAGAAGTGGGATGTCAATGCCGCAATACTAGTTGGTGATGAGCTTATTGGGCTTTCTTACAGATCACTCCTTCGTTCTAAAACAGATAATATAACAGGTGTCGTAAGAGCCTTTACCGACGGAGTGATAGAAGTTTGTGAGGGCCAGGCAATGGATAAGGAGTTTGAAACAAGTACTGATGTAACCTTGGATGATTATTTGATAATGATAAGGAAGAAAACTGCAGAGCTGCTAAGGACCTCTTCGGTAATGGGGGCAATAATCGGGAATGCCGATGAACACGGGATAAAGTCTATAAGTTCATACTCAGAAAATATCGGGCTTGCATTCCAGATCCAGGACGACCTGCTTGATGTAATTGCCGATGAAGGAGAGTTCGGGAAGAAAATAGGCGGCGATATTATTGAAAGGAAAAAAACATTTCTTTACTTAAAAGCGCTTGAACTGCTTAATGGGAATGCTAAAGATGAATTCTTATATATGTATAACACAGATTCTGCAGAAAGTGATAAAATAAAAAAGATCATTTCAATATATAATGATATTTGTGTAATAAATTCCGCAAGGAAAGAGATTGAAAAATATACGATACTGGCTAACAGGTCTATAGATTGTATCAATTCCGTTAGTGCCAAAAATAACCTTGAGCAGTTTTCAAACATGCTGCTCAACAGGAATTACTAGCGAATGATAGAAAAAACGGTTACAATAGTCAACAAAGCAGGAATGCACACCAGGCCTGCTTCGGCGCTTGTAAAAATTGCTTCAAAGTATAAATCAGATTTCTATATTGTAAAA
>JAIOIK010000106.1 GCA_019912545.1 Ignavibacteria bacterium
AGTATGCTGATTTTTGCTTTTTTTATCGAAATTTGTTGAAAATATCGTTGCTAAAAACCACAAACTCAATCGGACTTGCAAAAACCTATAATTATGCCTATTTTTAATGAATTTATGGATAAATATGGATGGGTTCTTTAAGATATTTTATTACACCGCTTTTACGGTATTTGTATTAAGTTGCATTTTGGTCATATTTTCACTTATTGTGTTAATTTTGGGTTTTATTTACTGGTCAGCCGCTGAAATTGTGCTTTATTTTTTACGATCGATCGGTTAGACCGCCTGTTAAATCAAAATTTTGAGAAATGAAAAAACTTTCTATTTTAGCTGTTTTGCTGATTATTTCTGTGTTAACTCTGTTTATTGATGGATGCCGCCAGGAAGAGCCTCTTACGAATCCAATAGATACTGTTACAAATCCTGTTGATACAACCCGCATTTTTTCCAAAACATTCGGCTCCAATCTTTCGGATCTTGTTACGGGTGTAAGGCAGGCCGGTGATGGCGGAATTGTGATGTGCGGTTATACGATAGCTTCTGCATTTGGTGATAATGATATATTTATTATGAAGCTTGATGCAGCAGGTAATCTGATTTGGTCTAAACTCTTAGGTGGAAGCGGAAATGATCAGGCTACTTATCTTGAAAGAACTGCTGATGGCGGATTTATCATCGGTGGACATTCAAATTCATACAGCGGAACCTTTGACCCGATCGCAATAAAAATTGATGCAGCAGGAAATGTAATGTGGACAAAATATTACAGGTGGTGGAACCAGGATTATTCAAATTGCATCATACAAACTTCCGATGGCGGTTATATTATGACAGGTTATTCCGATTCATACGGCTCGGGCGGATATGATATTTATTCTTTAAAGCTTGACCAGACCGGCGGAATAATGTGGGTAAGATGTTACGGCGGCTCTGCAAATGATATCGGTAACGCGATACGGGAGACTCCCGATGCCGGATATATTATCGGCGGATATACTTTTTCTTTCGGCTCTCTTGGAGACGGATATATAATAAAGCTGTACGGAGATGGTGCTGTAAGATGGAGCAAAACATACGGCGGCACAGGGCTTGATAACATTAAAGATATTCAAAATTCATCAAACGGATTTATTGCCTGCGGATCGACAGTTTCATTTGGATTGATTGATGAAGATGCATATGTTTTCAATATTGATAACCAAGACGGATTTGTGTATTGGACGCGTACCTTTGACGGGACAGCCGGCGGCAATTCCGGATTCACAAAAGTATTCCAGACATCCGATGGCGGGTTCATTCTTGGCGGATCTATGCAAAATCTTGCAGAGAATCAGCTTGATATGGCCCTTGTAAAACTATACGGTGACGGGGTATTCAATTTTGCCAAGTCATTTGGCGGCGTAAGTATTGATGCTGCTACAGCGCTTTCCATCAAAAATGACGGCGGATTTCTTCTTTCGGGCACAACTACATCTTTTGGAGCCGGAAGCAATGATGTATATCTGCAAAGCCTGTTCAGTGATGGCACGGGATGCACAACCGATAATCCGTTTACGCCCAATGCAGGCAGTCCGCTGACGGAAGTAGGTTTACCGGCAACTATTTATTTGGATATAAATTTCTTCGAAACAAATAGTATAGATATTACTTCGGCAGCATTTAATGTGCTTCCAAACAGCCAGTGCATAATAGCAATCCCATAGAATAAAACATGAAGGTCCCAACATATCATAAATTCGGGTTAACAAAAACCCAGCTGAAACAGGTTGAAACAAAGGATAAGAAAATATCTGATATCCTCACTCATCATTTAACAATTATCATTGGCCTTTCGCTTGGGTTGATAGTGTATATTATGTATTATAATGAGGTAAAGCCGACAACATTCATTCAGATAGTTATGCAGGTTTTTCTGTTCGGCAGCATGGGAGTGCTGGTTGTGGGGATCCCGGCAGTACTTTTTAAGCTTGCCGAGATGTTTTACTTCAAACAGATAAAACAAAAGACAGAGGAGCACAAAACAATTACGAAGTACCAGGAAGAAAGAGATGAATTCGATTTCTGGAAGATAAGGCGCGATTACAGTTTCTGGAACATCCTTGACGGGCTCAGCTTCGAAAAAGAGCTGATGAACCTGCATCTGTATCTTGGTTACGAAGATAAAGAAGATCTTTGCAGTGAAGATTACCCCGATGACAGGATCATGAAAAAAGATGAGAGGCTTTATTATTTCATTTTTCATACTAAGATGCTGGAGCTCAGCGAGACTGTTCACCTGGATGAAATGCTGCAAAGAATGACAGGTAACAATTGTGAACTGTTGTACGTGTTTTCGAAAAAGGGTTTTCATAAAAAATTTATCGAGCACTCAGGCGGCAAACCCGCTGAATTGTTTGATATAAACAGGATAATTAAAGTTGTCAGAACAGTTAAGTAAAAAAATAGAAGCTAAAGAAAAACAGAGATACAAGAATACTAAGATACTTGCAACCATAGGCCCTGCAACTGATTCAAAAGAAAAGATCATAGAGCTTATTAATGCAGGCATAGACGGCGTGAGATTGAATTTTTCTCACGGCGGGCATGATTATTATGACCAGGTATTCAAGAACGTAAATGATGCTTGCGTTGCAACTAGCGAGCCTATTGCAATACTTGTAGATCTGCAGGGACCTAAGATCAGAGTTGGCGAACTGCTCCTTCCTGAGTATGAGCTTAAAGAAAATGATAAGCTTGAGATCACCATGGAGGAGACCGTTGGGACCAAGGAAAAGTTTTCCTGCTCGTATAAAGGACTTGTAAACGATGCAAAAATTGGGGATAATATCTTCATTGATGACGGCTTAATTAAGCTGCTCGTCATATCAGTAGATGAACTCTCGGTACACTGCGTAGTGCTTGAAGGAGGTACTTTAAAGCCCCGTAAGGGCATCAACCTGCCCGGAATGGATCTCAGCCTGCCATCGCTCTCTATAAAGGATTATGAAGACCTTGATTTCGCTTTAACGCACAGGGTTGATTTCATAGCGCTTTCTTTTGTGCGTAAGGCAAGCGATATTACCGAGCTCAGAAATTACCTCCTCACCAAAGGTTATGATAAAAACATAATAGCTAAAATAGAAAAACCGGAAGCTGTTATGAACTTCGATGATATACTTGAAGTCGCTGATGGAATAATGATCGCTAGGGGAGACCTTGGTGTTGAATTACCGCCGCAGGAAGTTCCGGTTATTCAAAAGAGTATAATACGCAAATGCAACAAACATGGTAAAATGGTTATTACTGCAACCCAGATGCTTGAATCAATGATCCATAATGCAGTGCCAACCAGGGCTGAAACAAGCGATGTAGCCAATGCTGTCTGGGACGGCTCTGATGTAGTTATGCTAAGCGGCGAAACATCAGTTGGCGAGTATCCTATCGAGACCGTACAGATGATGCAGAGCATTCTTGTTGAAACAGAAAGCCATATGTATCTTGTAAGGGTTGATAGGATCGAGAGGCCGCTGACTCTGGAAGAGACGATATTTGATTCGGTTGGCAAAGCTCTTGCCGATATGGCTGTAAAACTTTATGCAGAGGCAGTGGTATCCTTTACCCGCCGCGGCAGGATGGCCAAAGCCATGTCTAAGTTCAGGCCGTCAACAAAAATTATTGCAATGAGCGATAGTTTTGAAGTCATGAATGTTCTGAGGCTGATATGGGGTATAATACCCGTTTATTTTGAAGACCTGCCCGAAGAACAGACTGCAATTAAAGTTGCAACTAAGATCTTAAAAGATAAAAACATTGTAAGTGATGGCGCTACTGTGATCTTTACCTCAGGCGCACCAATTGATGAAAAAGGCAAAGATATATGGATTCGCTTCGCTAAGGCTTAAGAACTGTAATTGATGTTTTTCAAGATTCATATTATCAGTATCCTATGATAAGCGTTTACTTCAAATTTAACCCTTTCAGGTGAATATTATATTGGTCAAATATTGTTACCTTTGTTAAGACTTTAGTTAGTTTCAATTCCTTATTTATATAGAAAATGAAAAATTTGGTTAGCGGAAATAACAGGTATATTTTTGGCATAATAGCTTCAGTGATTATGTTTGCCGCTATTGGTTTTATTTCCTTCAATAAAATGAATGATGATATTGAGGCAGGAAATGAAATAGAACGCTCTTACGAAATCATTAATACAGTTAATAATATTCAGAACCATTTGAAAGACCTGGGTCTTATGAGGAGCGGTTTGATGCTGACAGGCGATCTATACATACTTGAACAGTACCCCGGCTCAGATACCGAGATCAAGCGTAGCATAGAAAGTCTTATTGCCCTGACTTCTTATGATCCGCATTATGAGATGGATCTAATGGTCGTATCGCGCAGTATTTCTCAAAGACTTCTCAATTTGAAGAATTCAATTAACCTTTACAAAACCGAAAAGTCATATAGCAGCTTTCAGTATGCTTACACAGTGGTAAACAGGCCCCTTGTTAAAATGAATAACATGATTTTTGATGGAATCAAATCACGTGAAAAAAACAATTTGAAAAATAGTTCTGCAGAAGAAAACAAGGCGGCACTATCAACCAAGATACTTTTAATTGCAGGTAATGTTTCTGCACTTCTGATACTCATTTACTCTACACTTAGATTAAAGCGTTACAATAAGCTTATACTAAATGAAATTGAGTTAAGGAAAACTAAAGAACAACAGCTTATAGAGAAGCAGCTTGAGGTTGAGAAACTTTCTAACCTGTCTCCTGTCGGGATTTTTCATTTGGAGGCCGGACTTTCATTTACATACGCTAACGAAACTATGACCTCGTTAACAGGATACGAAAATGACCATCTGTTGAAAATGAACATCGTTAATTTGATTCATGATGAAGATAAAGAAAGGTTTAATAAAGAATGGAAAAGAATACCGGACGGAAATAGGGGATTTAAGAGCGAATTCAGGATCAGGCAAAAATCAGGAAAGCCATTTTATGCAATTTGTGAATTTGCCCGCCAGTTTGAAGGAACAGGTAAACTAAAGGGATACATTTGCTCGCTTACTGATATAACAAAACTGCATGAATACCAGGAAGAGCTTGTTAAGTATAACCTGCTTTTTGAAGGTATTACTGAAGGAATCCCCGACCCCGTAATGGTTAAAGATTTCAAAGGTGTTTATGAATTTGTTAATTCAGCTGCTGCGGATTTTATCGGAAGGGAAAGAGAAGATATAATCGGCAAGACCGATTCAGACTTACTTTCACCTGAAGTTGCAGAAGAAATTTCAGCAAAAGAAAAAATTGTACTTAGTGATGGTATTAGTATTAATTACGAACTGTGCGCTGTTCACCCTGACGGAACGCTGAAAACATTTCTTTCCACAAAAGGTGTACTTAGGAATTCAAAGAACAGGATAATTGGACTTTTTGGTATTGCAAGAGATGTTACCCAGCTTAAGAAGAAAGAAGAGGAGATATCTAAATCGCTGAAAGAGAAAGAAACCCTTCTTAAGGAAATTCATCATAGGGTAAAAAATAATTTGCAGATCGTTGCAAGTCTTTTAAGGCTTCAATCAGGTTATGTCAAAGACCCGGAATCGAAAAAGTATTTTTTGGATAGCCAGAACAGGATACACTCAATGGCAATTATTCATGAAAAGCTTTACGGTTCTAAAAGCCTTGCAGAAATTGACCTTAAGCTATACCTGGAGCAGCTTGTAAGTAACCTGGTATATTCACTTGATATCGATACTTTAAAGATAAAGATAATTACAGAAATTGCCTCTCTCAATATAGATCTTGATCACGCTATTCCCGTTGGCTTGATAGTCAACGAGATACTTACAAATTCGTTCAAGTATGCATTTCCCGGAGAGATGGGGGGCGAGATCATAATTAAGGCGGCAGAGGATAAGGACATCGTTTCCATTTCGTTAAGCGATAACGGAGTAGGCTTTCCCGGAAATACAAATATAAAAGATTATGATTCACTTGGCCTTCAGTTAGTGCAAA
Organism: Ignavibacteria bacterium; assembly: GCA_019912545.1. GTDB lineage: Bacteria > Bacteroidota > Ignavibacteria > Tepidaquicellales > OLB5 > OLB5. The sequence goes on from JAIOIK010000106.1 coordinate 6,009, forward strand.
CTCTAACTGAAAGCCAGCTATCCGGAAAATTGGAAATGAAGAGTACGGGAGGCGGAGGGGTCAATTTCGAGATCTCTTTTCCATATCATGCTGTGTCTTTAGTGGAATAGAGTATTTCCTCTAATGTCGTATATTTTACTACATTAGTTTAGTTCATAAAGCTACATACAAACCATTAACAGTATATTATATTTGTATAAGAGATTGAGAATTAAAAAAATATAAGCTTTTTAAAAAAAACATGATTATTCCCTTCTAAATATTTACTTCTTCTTTTCCTCCATTAATACCTCCTGTAATCCCCTCTGACGTCAATCAAAGAGGGGATTCCTTCTTTACTTCAATTCTGAAACATAGTTTAACAGTTTTTGTGTTTAATTAATCATTCCAAACAGGAGTTACCTCAGGTCCTCCCCAAATAGGCACTTTGCGCAGACCTGACAAGCGTCAGATTTGTCCCAAGGACTCCCTTGGAGAGAATCTGACGCGACAGCAAAAACCGCATTCTTATCGGTTATTTATTTCTGCCCTTAATTTATAGCTAGCTGTGTATGAAAAGTTAATATTTTTCGTGTTTAATTAGTCATTCCATATACATAACTTTACGGACTTTGAAACTATCCAGGATCATAATTGCATTATTGCTCTTCAGCTCATATTTAAAAGCTGATTCGCCTATTGACGGGCAGACTGTCACTTTTACAAAGTTCATAAATGAAATGGCTGCCTGTACAAAATATACTACCTTTGAGAGTGTTAAGATCAGGTATAAAATGCCGGATGATAAAGAGGGCATGGATAAGCGGTTCAGCGGCGGGTCATCCGAGTTGTTTGTTTCTGCGGGTATCAGACTGATGAACTGTGAGTTTGATGCAGACTACTGGCTGGTGCTTCGTAATATTACTTTCATGGATTATTTTGCAATTACAAACACAAGCCCTATAAAAGCAATTTTTAAAGAATGTACATTCAAAAAAACACTCAGGATATTTACCAACAGTATTGATTTTATTGATCTGGATAGCTGTAATCTGGAGCATGGCTTCAAGTTTTTCAGAAATACTGTGAAAGACAGGCTGACTTTTAAAAATTGCATTTTTTCAGTAAATCCTGCTTTGTTTGGTGATACAGATGCGCTTGATATGGAACCCCGTCTTTTCAGGCTTTCAAATAAACAGGATGGTTTCGATCTGATAATTCAGGATTCCCGTTTCAATCTGCCGGATAACCTTAAAAAAAATCCGCAGTTTTTTATTGGTCTAACTGAATCGGATTTCAAGAATCTGACATTTACAGGAAATATTGTAAATGCCTCTTTGGATCTATCTGAATCAACAATAGATAATGCATTTGTAACAAATGAATGTATATTTAACGGAAACGTTATTCTTGATGCTTTCAACATTAACCCTATTAACACAAGAGTTCAATGGTCAACAGTTGAGAACAAAAGGATCACAATTTTTGACCATAAGAACAATATAACATATAACGGAATAAATATTGATAGTATTGGAAATGAAGTTCGCTTTGCTAACCTGATAAGCTGTTATGCGAATTTCTATAATGCATTCAAATCACAGGGCAACCGTATTGCAGCCAATGCATGTTATGTAGAATGGAAAGATATTGAAACATCATATTTAAACCGGCAATATACAAGCGGAAAGGATAGAAGTGTATTCTTCAATTATCTTATGAATGTTTTCCTTAAGACTTTCTGTGATTACGGTACAAATCCGCTCAAAGCAATTCAGATTGCATTCTATGTCCTGTTATTTTTTGCGGGAATCTACTTCTTCTTCCCTTATTCTATTCTGTCATTCCACAAGCGTACCATGTTTGACCAGCTTAAAATATACGGGCGATACCTTTCTTCGCCAAAAACACTGCTTGAAATTGAGGATTCTATTGTTGCTAAGGATGCAAAGACCCCAACCTACAATGAATATATGAGCTTTGTAACCGAGTCAAAAGGGAAAGTGCCGTGGTATTTCAATATTTTCGGCAAGCCTCTTTATTTTTTGGAGCTTATCCGAAGCAAGCCAACAAAGCTATTTTACAAGCTGATTGATATTTTCCCGGATGAGTGGGAAAACATGAGCCAGGCAAAAAAAATTATGGCAACCGTTCTGTACGGTGCAGTATTTGTGTTCACCGTAATATGGTTTTTGCTTATTCATATTCTTGACTCTATTGCCTTAAGCCTGAATGTATTTTCAACACTCGGATTCGGACAGATTCCCATAAAAGGTATTCCAAGATATTTGACAATTCTTGAGGGATTCATCGGCTGGTTTCTATTGAGTATATTCAGTGTATCTCTAATTAGTCAGGTAATACAATAAATAGTATTGTACGGATGCCGCAGGCATGAGCAAAGGATCCATCAATTCAAGGAAAGACACAGAAAATATGGAGAATCAAATTAGCGGAGATTCTAAATCAAAAGACTAAGAAGAAATCAAATTGATTATTTTTTTTGGAATCAATAATTATGGGGAAAATTTTTTTTTGCTTCACTTTGTTTATTGAATGTATACAGGCTGTACAAAAAGAAACATTAAAACTCTATGGACAGGCATACGCAACGTAGTTGTTGTAATGAAGACGAGGGTAAGATTTGTTTCAAGATTAGTGAGAATAAAATTAAAAGTTGTTTGATTGCCGTAAATCAATGAATCAAACCCCGTAGGGGTGCAATGTTTGTAATTTAAGTAATAGCTCAAAACTAGAGCTCCGTAGGAGCGACATGCAAAATATGGCAAACACATATTCACAAATTTATATTCAATTCGTTTTTGCAGTTAAGGGAAGACAATATCTCGTCCGCAAAGATATTAAAGCAGAAATTCATAAATATATCACAGGTATTGTAAAAAACAAAGAACAAAAATTGTTGGCGATAAACTGTATGCCTGACCATACACATTTATTTATTGGGATGAATCCCGATATCCATATTTCAAATCTGGTTAGGGATATCAAAGCTAATTCAAGCAGGTTTATTAATGATAAAAAACTTATCAAAGGGAAATTTTCATGGCAAGAAGGATTTGGGGCATTCTCATATTCACATTCACATCTCGATAGAGTAGTCAAATATGTTTTGAATCAGGAAGATCATCATAAAAAAAGGACATTCAAAGAAGAATATATTGATTTGCTTGAGAAATTTAATATTGAATATAACCCGAAATATGTATTTGAATTTTATGATAATTAACATGCCGCTCCTACGGAGCTCTAATTATTTGTGCTTTTTTTTGTCTACAAACATACTGCTCCTACGGAGCTATGATAACTTTTTTTTAATTCTATCTCCCTGATTTTTTTTAGGGTCTAAAAATAATAAATGATAAACTGGAAATTCATCTTCACTGCTACCTGCACTTTCATTCCATACACAATATTATGGTTCTTCTGGCATAATAACATGTTTCATGGAGTGTATTATTCCACTAGTGCGGTTTATCCAATTCATATTCAAAACATATGGGCGATGAATTTTGCCAATGCGTTATTTGTTTATGGATTTGTATATTTTTACTTTCGCGCAGTTAAGCCTGATACCAAACTTATCAATGCTATTTTGTGGGCTGTGTATTACAATATATCCGTTATAGGATTTTTTAGCTTTATGGCATTTGGTATGATAAAAGAGTGGAGTTTTATGCTGCTATTGCATGATATGATCTGGGCTGTGATAGGTGGTGTATTTATGGGATTGCTAACTTTTTTGCTATACAAAAAGATCGTGAAGTAATGTGCCGCTCCTACGGAGCTATGAAGTTAAGTTTTAAGTGCAGTTAGAAATATGTCGTCCCTACGGGATTCTTTAGCCGTTTGTTTTTAGCCCCGTTAGGGGCGTAATGTTTATAATAAAAATGTCACCGATAAATCGGAGCTCCGCAGGAGCGATATAGAAAAATTAAGTAACATGCCGCCCTCCGGGGCTTTACTTTTCCTCCTTGAAATTAACGCAATAAAATCTTAGATTTATCAGCAAAATTACATTGAATTTAATCATATCTATGGATAATTTTACCAATTAAGGCTTAATAAATTAAATATATTTAGCGAAAATTGGCAAAAACAGTAACTTCTGTCTTATTCCTGCTTTTCATAACAGTTCTGAGCTACCCTCAGCAATACGTAAACGTAACGGCATCGGCTTCTAAAAAGGATTTTTTCCCGAGCGAAAATATCCGTGTAAACCTTAAAGCTGATGTTCAAAGCGGTTACCACATCAATGCAAATAAGGTAAGTGATGAGGACCTTATCCCAACAACTCTTGAAGTTGAAGGGGGAGATCTTAAAGTTGGAAAAATATCGTGGCCATCTTCACATAAGTTCAAATTCAGCTTTTCGGAAACTGAGCTTGATGTATATGAAGGTTCAGTTACTATCGGTATAAATCTCAAAGCCCCAAAAGGACTTAAACCCGGCAAATATGAAGTCACCGGAAAGTTAAATTATCAAGCATGTAATGATAGGGCCTGCTTCGCTCCCAAAGATGCTCCCTTTTCAGTAACAATTACTATTAAGGAAGATACAGCCAAGGTTGATACTACTAAAACTGATACCAACCCTGTTGATTCAGTCAAGAAAACTGATTCAACCGGAACAGGTAATCTAAAGGATACCACTACAACTCAGTCCACATTAAAGGAAAATAAAAGAGATTCATCTGTTACCGCACCGACAACAGAGAGTAAGAACCAGATCGCAGCTTACATCGAAGAAAAAGGAATGTTCGTTGCACTCCTCATAATTTTTGTAATTGGCATAGGTTTGAACTTAACCCCGTGTGTTTATCCTTTGATCCCAATAACCATAAGTTATTTCGGCGCACAGGTAAGCAATACCAAGGGCGGCAAAATAATGATGGCGCTCTTCTATGTAATTGGTATGTCCGTTACGTATTCGGTGCTTGGACTTGTAGCCGCATTGACCGGCGGAGTGTTTGGCAGCCTATTGCAGAGTCCGATCGTTATCGGAATACTCGTCCTTATATTTCTTGCCCTTGCATTGAGTATGTTCGGTTTATACGAAATCAAGATTCCGCAGTCACTTGCTAACTTCAGCGGAAAAAACCGACAGGGCTATCTTGGCACTTTTATAATGGGTTTAACTGTTGGATTTATAGCTGCTCCATGTATCGGACCGCTTGTGTTAAGTCTTTTGGTTTATGTGGGACAGGTTGGCAGTCCGCTGCTTGGATTTGTAATGTTCTTTGTTCTTTCTATGGGTCTTGGAGTACCGTATATATTCCTCGCAATATTTTCAAGCTCAATAACCAAACTTCCCCGCTCAGGCGAGTGGATGGAAGGCGTGAAAATAATTTTCGGTTTGATGATGATCGGGCTTGCTTTATATACTGCACAGCCTTTGATGAGTGTGAAGACATATGAAACCATCTTCCCTGTATTTTTAGTTCTAGCCGGCGCATACCTGATACTTGTAGATAGAAAAGCAATAAATGCAGTAACATTTACAAGAATTAAGTATATTATCGCCATAGCTGCAATTGTATGGGGCTCTATGAACCTGCATTTCGGCGAAGAAGTACAAACAGGCGCAGGAAAGTATGAATGGCAAATGCTTCAGACTCAAACACTCATCGATCAGTCTGTCTCAAAATCAACAGATAAACCAACCATTATTGATTTCTATGCAGACTGGTGTGCGCAGTGTAAAGAGCTTGATAAATATACTTATATCGATCCGAAGATCATTGAACTTTCAAAGAAGTTTAACAACATTAAAGTTGACCTGACAAAAGGCGATAAGGAAATTGAATCGAAGTACAAAATACAAGGTCTGCCGGTTGTAGCATTCATTGATAAAAGCGGAAAAGAAAGAGAAGACCTTAGAGTAACGGGATTTTTAAAACCGGATGAATTTATAAAGATCATGGAAAACGCATTGAAGTAATATTTGAGCAGTGATTAAATAGAATAAATAAAAAATAAAATAAATAATGAGATTCTTAATAATAATAATAATACTTGCACTGCCCTTATCGGTTTTATCGCAGCAGTTCGAATTCGGCAAAAATGAACCGCTGAAGTTGAACGATATCAAGCCGGGTAAGCAAACTCTACTGAAAAGTAACCTGAATGTTTCAGATTCAGTTACAAAAAAAGAAACATCATCAGTAAAGCGTTCTAAAAAATCACCCGGACTGGCTTTTATATACGGACTCCTCATTCCCGGAATGGGCCATGTTTACTCAGACCGGTTTTCCTCCGGTAAATATTTCATGATAACCGAAGCCGTTACGTGGCTTACTTATGCCGCGTTTACAATTTACGGTAACTGGCTTCTTGATGATACTTATGATTACGCATCAATTCATGCAGGCGCAAAGGTTTCTGATAAAGCCAAAGATGATAAGTTCTTCATAAATATTGCGAACTATAATAATGTTGATGAATATAATGATGAAATGCTGAGATTCGGGAATTATGACCTGGTTTATTACCCGGGTGATGGAAAAGATTTTTATTGGAATTCCGAATCCGAACGCCTTAAATACCGCGCGGATAAGATCAGCGCTGATAGAACATTAACGGACAGGCTTTTTATTGTCGGGGCGGTTCTGATAAATCACGTAATCAGCGGCATCAGTTCTGTGTTTGCAGCTAACAGCTATAATGATGAACTGAAGAAAAAAGGCTCCGGGGGATTCAGTTTAAGCGCAGGAGTGCAGAAACACTACAATAAAGTAGATGGCATTAAGATCAGCTTAACTAAGAATTTTTAGCAGGAATTTGACTGAAGTTTCCCGAAAAGTTAATCTAAAGCTTGTTATAGAGTATGATGGTAAAAATTATTGCGGCTGGCAAAGCCAGGCACCTTCAGCAAAAAATAAAACTATACAGCAAACTATAGAAGAATCTTTACAAGTTCTGTTTCCGGATGAGATAATAAAGCTTTATGGAGCAGGCAGAACCGATGCCGGTGTGCATGCTTATGGACAAGTTGCTAACTTCAAGGTCGCAAAAAGCGCATTTGATAAACTTGGGAATGCCAGGCTGTTAAAATCACTTAACGGAATACTTCCAGGTGATATTGCAGTAAAAAGCGTTAAAGAAGTAAATGAAAGGTTTCATTCCCGGTATTCTGCAAGGCTGCGTGTTTACAAGTACTATATCACTACAGAAAAAAAGGGGATTGGCGGTGATAAATATTTTCATGTTAAACCAAGTCCCCAAATTGATGTTGATCTGGCTAAAAATTTTTGTAAATTGCTCGTCGGCATTCATTCTTTTGAGAGCTTGTGCAAGAATAAAGATGACCGCCATGACTTTCTATGCGATGTGAAGTATGTTAAGGTTAAGCGAATCAACAAAACTGATATCTCTGTTGAAATATGCGCAAGCCGCTTCCTGCACTCGATGGTACGGGGAATTATTGGAGCCATGTTAAGTGTTTCAACAGGAAAGATGCAAATTAAGGATTTTGCAGCGAAATTTAAAAAAGGAGATAAAATAAAGATACAGTACGTACCTGCTAATGCTTTATTTTTGTTAAAAGTAAAATATTAATAAAATGAAAAAAACCATCTTCGCAGCAGTAATACTGCTTATCATTTTCTTTTCACAATACGTTGTCCTTTCTCAGGATGTTCCTTTGGGAAAACTCTCGCTGGCCAAAGAGCACACCCGTGACTTCAAGATCGAAAGCAAAAACGGGAACTCGCCTCTGAATACATTTTTTCCTGAGCAATTGCTGGCACAGCAGATCGAAAGCAGCGAAGTAAAATTTAATTCAGTTGACCGCAATATTCAGCAGACGAAGAAGAAGAAAAAATCTGTGGGACTCGGTATACTGCTATCCGCACTTCTTCCCGGAGCGGGGGAATTCTACGGCGAGGATTACCTGAAAGCCGGAATATTCTTTGGAGTTGAGCTTCTTGCATGGGGTACTTATTTCTACTTTGATAGCAAAGGAAATAAAAAGACCGAAGAGTTTCAAAGTTATGCAGACCAGTATTGGGATGTTAGAACTTATGCACGCTGGCTGAAGGATGAGGGATTTCAGAATTCAAGCCAGATCAATCCCGATGAGCCTAACCGCGATGTATTAAGAGCGCAGATCATGGAGTGTGAACGTCAGAACTTCTCACATACTATGCCGGAATACAATTCTCAGCAATTCTATGAACTTATCGGCAAGTACCAGAACTTCCAGGGAGGATGGACAAACCTTACTCATAGGCCGGTTAACGATCCTTCAAGTCCCTATTTTTACGAAAAATATCACGACCCTGTATTCACCAGTTATGCCAATGAAAGACAGAAGGCTAACGATTTCTATGATTATGCCAAAATAGGGCCGGTTACTGCAATTGTAAATCACATTTTAAGCGCAGCAGATGCTGCATGGGTAATTTCAGCTTACAACAAAAAAATAAAATTTGAAACCGGTTTCAGGATGGAAAACAGGATATCGCCCTATACTTATAAGTATGAGCAGATTCCTACTTTCAATATGGCCGTTTCGTTTTAAGTAAATTTTTTTTTCAGGATTCTTCAAAGTGTCTGCACCTTTTGCAGGCACTTTGTCATACAGAGCGAAGTCGAAGCATCCATGACATAGAACTAACTCCTGTCCCGTGGCGTCAGGTTTGTAACCTGACGCGGAAAACGTAGTTTTCCTAAAGCGTGGCGAAAAACAATAGTCTTCTATCCTGCAAAAACTTTATACTTATTTTGCTTAAAAAAACGGGAGGCTTTACTAAAATCAATTGGCTTGAACACTCCATACACAGTTGACCCGCTTCCGCTCATTAGTGCAAACTCAGCTTTCATCTTCATCATGCTGTATTTGACATCTTCAATTGCCGGGTACTTTTTGAAAACAACTCTTTCAAAATCATTTATCATAAGCCTTTCATCCGCAGGGTCAAATGCAGTAATTTTGTTCAGCATTTTGCTTTTGGATCTTACAACCTTTAGATCTTTGTAAGCAGTTGTGGTTGATACATGTATTCCGGGATTCACTATTAATATCTTTCCTCTGATCTTAAACTTCGGAATTTGCCTCAATTTCTCGCCCCTGCCCGATCCATAAGCGGCCACATTACCGCTCAGGAAATATGGAACGTCACTTCCAAGCTGTAAGGCTATCTTCGCAAGAATACTTTCCTGTTTGCGCTTTGATATGCCTTTAATCTCTTTGGAGAAATGCTTCATAAGAATTTGAAGTACTGCAGAAGCATTTCCGCTGCCTCCGCCAAGCCCAGCACCGATTGGAATCTGTTTTTTGATGCTTATTGAGATCCTGAATTTCCCTTCGATCTTAAATGTAATAAGGAATAATTCCACTGCCTTGTAGCAGATATTATTCTTGCCGCTGATCTTCAGTTTACCGGTTGTTTTAACATTGATCTCATTTTCCCCCGCATTTTCAGGCAGCCTCTCGATCTTCACCTGCACATTGTCATACAATTTAACGGGATAAAATATTGTTTCGATATTATGATAGCCGTCAGCGCGCTTTGTAAGTACCCTAAGCCCGATATTTATCTTAGCTCTTGATCTTACGTTATATTTGCTAACTCTCAGTTTCATATTACAAAAATATCAATTAATGCAGGATATACAAACTCAATAATGGCATCTATTTGCCCTCACCCCCGGCCCCTCTCCCAAAGGGAGAGGGGAGAATGAGCAAGAATAAAAAGTATCTGTTCCCCTCTCCTTTAAGGAGAGGGGTTAGGGGTGAGGTGTTCATTTTTTATTGTGACGTCAGGTATTTACCT
>JAIOIK010000107.1 GCA_019912545.1 Ignavibacteria bacterium
CTCAAGATTCCCGGTTTCGATTTACTTTGGACTAATAGGCTTTACATTAACATACCTAATTTGTATCCCGCTTGGAGTTGCGAAGGCGGTTAAAAATGGCGGCAAGTTTGACCTCTTGTCTTCAATACTTGTATTCATGGGATATTCAATTCCCGGCTGGGCATTTGGTACGATAATGCTTGTAATATTCGGAGGGGGAAGTCTTTGGGATGTATTCCCGCTTGGCGGATTCCGCTCAGAAGATTTTGAATACCTTTCATTCTGGGGGCAGATATCTGACCAGTTTTATCACACCGTGCTTCCGGTTGCTTCATATTTAGTTGGCAGTTTCGCAACTTTAACTATCCTAACGAAAAATTCAGTGATTGAAAATCTAAGCCAGGATTATATCCGCACAGCATTTGCAAAAGGGCTTTCCGAAAAAAGAGTTATCTTTAAACATGCTTTACGGAATTCACTTATCCCCATTGCAACAGGGCTTGGGCATTTCCTCTCGCTTATACTGGCAGGAAGTTTTTTAATTGAGACCGTGTTCAATATTAATGGTATGGGACTTCTTGGTTTCCGCTCGATTGAGCAAAGGGACTATCCTGTAACGATGGGAATACTGGTACTATCTTCATTGCTGCTTCTGATAGGCAATATAATTTCAGATATACTTTATGCACTTTTTGATCCAAGGATACGATTTAAATAATTTTTTAAAATTTTAGTTTATGCATAAGGAAAAAAAGAAAGAAAAAGTCTCAATTTCCATTTTCAGGAAAAGATGGCGCAAATTCAGGTCTATCAAAAGAGGATATTACGCCTTTGTTGCACTGATAGTAATGTATGCAATATCTTTTCTTCTGCCGTTGTTCATTAACAATGCAGCACTTATAGTTAAGTATAATGGAGAGTATTACTTCCCGATCTTTAAGAGCGGTATATATGAGGCCTCAGTATTCGGGCAGGAAAGACACGGAGAAACTAATTACAGGCAGCTTAAGGAGCAGTTCAGAGGTGATAACAGTGATAACTGGGTTTTAATGCCTATATATCCATACGGACCAAACGAGAATCTGCTGGATGAAATATCAGGCTCACCGCCCCATCCGCCGAACGTAAAGCATATACTTGGAACGGATGACAGGGCAAGGGACGTATTTTCAAGAATTGCATATGGTTTTAATATATCAATTTCGTTTGCACTGATCGTTACATTGTTCTCATATATGATCGGGGTTTCGATAGGGGCATTGCTTGGATTTTTTGGAGGCAAGCTTGATATTTTCGGGCAGAGGCTGATCGAAATATGGAGTACGCTTCCATTTTTATATGTTATGATAATCGTAAGCTCAATACTTCAGCCGAACTTCTTCCTGCTGGTTTTGATCTTAACAATATTCGGGTGGATGGGGATAACTTATTATGTTAGAGGAGAATTTTACAGGGAAAAAGCAAGAGACTACGTCTCAGCGGCGGTTTCTCTTGGCGCAAGGAACAGTACGATTATTTTCAAACATGTACTCCCAAATTCACTTACTCCGATTATCTCGTTCGCACCATTTGCTATAGTTGCAGATATCGGTATTATGGTATCGCTTGATTTTCTTGGTTTCGGGCTGCCGCCTCCAACACCAAGCTGGGGCCAGCTTATGCGGCAGGGTATGACAGACATTAATAATTGGTGGCTTATTGCCGCACCGCTTACTATAATGTTTTTGACGCTTATTGCGATTGTTTTCATCGGTGAGGCAATTCGTGAGGCTTTTGACCCGAAAGTTTATTCAAGGTTGAGGTAGGAAATGAAGAAATTAGTAGAAGTTAAGAATTTGAGGACGTATTTTTTTATTGAAGCTACCGATAAGCAGCTTCTTGCAGAAGAGAAGTATATACAGGAAGGCTTCCTTAAGAAGTTTTATGATGAAGATAAGAAGCTTAAAGGAAAATTTCCTGCCAAAGCTGTTGATGATGTAAGTTTTGATATTTATGAGGGCGAAGTTTTGGGAATAGTGGGTGAATCAGGCTCGGGGAAATCGGTCACGGCATACTCAATGACAAGGCTTATACCTGATCCCCCGGGCAGGATAGTTGGGGGAGAGGTGCTCTTTAAAGGAGTGGATATGCTTAAGCTTTCTTACGAAGAGATGAAGAAGTACCGCGGCTTTGAAATTGCCATGATATTCCAGGAACCGATGACTTCTCTGAATCCCGTAATGAAAATTGGCGAGCAGATCACAGAAGTAATTCTTACCCACGAAAAAATTTCAAATGATGAGGCTAAACAAAAAGCCATAGAAATGATGAAGGCAGTCGGTAACCCGGATGCCGAAAAGCGGATGAAAGATTATCCTCACCAGTTCAGCGGGGGAATGAGACAGCGCGTAATGATAGCAATGGCGCTATCATGCAATCCTTCATTATTAATAGCTGATGAGCCTACTACTGCACTTGATGTAACCATACAGGCGCAGATACTTAACCTTATGGTGAAGATCAAGAAACAAAGAGAAGATGCTGCAATTGTGCTTATAACACACAATCTTGGTATAGTTGCCGAAATGTGTGACAGAGTTATAGTTATGTATGGAGGCAAGATACAGGAAGTGGGAGATGTATTCAGTATATTCAATGACCCTAAGCACCCATATACAAGAGGGTTATTACAGTCATTACCCGATCCTTATAAAGAAAACCAGGGAAAGTTAAAGGCTATTCCGGGGATAATACCGCATATACTTGAGCTTCCCAAGGGATGCAAATTCTGCACAAGGTGCACTGAAGTGATGGAAATATGCTGGGAAACTGAGCCAGAGCTGAAGGAAGTTGCTTCCGGCAGGCAAGTGCGCTGTCATTTAATGGATATTAAACATGAATAAAGAAAATATACTTGAAGTCAGAGATCTGAGGGTTAAATTTCCTGTTCACGGGGGATTGTTTCTTGGGAAAGTTGCTGAAGTAAAAGCAGTGGATGGTATAAGTTTTGATCTTAGACAGGGCGAAACTCTTGGGCTTGTAGGGGAATCCGGCTGCGGGAAATCAACAGTTGGTAAAGCAATTATTAATATTTTGAAGTTTTCATCTCCGGATGTAGATATTACAGGCCAGGTTTGTTTGAAGACAGAAGACGGTGAAACTGAATTGCTGAAGCTTTCAAGAAATGATATCCGCAAATACCGCGGTCTCATACAGATGATATTTCAGGATCCGTATTCCTCATTAAATGCCAGGTTAACCGTAGGACAGATCATTGAAGAACCGATGCTTTATCATACACATATGCCGAAAAAGGAAAGACTGGAAAAGATCTCGTGGCTACTGGATAAAGTAGGACTCCAGGCGGAACAATCCAAGAGGTATCCGCATGAATTTTCCGGGGGGCAAAGGCAGAGGATAGGGATAGCGCGCGCGCTTGCAACAAATCCGAAGATCATAATCGCCGATGAACCTGTATCTGCTTTAGACGTATCTATCCAGGCACAGGTTATAAATCTTATGCAGGAGCTTCAGAAGGAATTTGACCTGACCATATTATTTATTGCGCATGATCTATCTGTTGTTGAGCATATAAGCTCAAGAATTGCCGTAATGTACCTTGGGAGTGTTGTTGAAGTTGGTGACGGGAGAGAAGTGTATCACCATCCTATTCATCCATACAGCAAGGCGCTTCTATCTGCAGTACCGCTTCCAAATCCGAATTTAAGGAATAAGGAAAGGGTGATTCTTAAAGGGGACGTGCCGACTCCGCTTAGAAAGCCAAGCGGATGCGGATTCAGGACACGGTGCCCGATAGCAAAGCCTGAGTGTGCCGATGCAGTTCCTCCGCTAGAAGAGAAAAAACCGGGACACACTGCCGCCTGTCCGTATGTCAGTTGAGAAGTTCTTTTTAGAAAACACGAATTGACACATTATTAAAAGCAGAATTAGTGACTAAGTGACTGAATTAGTTGATCGTGATTTCAAAAATTCAATATGAGTGTTAGTAAACAATAAATTATTAATCTTTAGTGACTTACAATTGTTCTTTGGACGTAATTCGTTGGCATATTTGAGGATTTATAAAATAGATTCCCACTTTCGTGGGAATGCGTAACATCAGTTAAGTGATATAATATATATATGCGAGCTCTATTTGTATCTGATCTTCATGGAAAATCCGGACATTTTGAAAAACTTTTTTATTCAATTCTTCAAACCAGGCCTGATTCTGTTTTTATAGGCGGCGATATCCTTCCAAACTATTATTCTGAAAATCCCGAATCATTTGTTCTTGAGTTCCTGAAGAACGGATTAGTATCCTTAAAACAAAAGCTGAATGAGAGTTATCCTGCTTTTAATCTTATTCTGGGTAATGATGACCCTGCTGATTCAGTTGATCTATTCCTGCAATTGCAGAATAATGGCTTGATCAATTATATTCATAACAGAAAAATTTCCTTTGGGAATGTTGATGTTTATGGTTATTCTTTTATTCCGCCTACGCCTTTTCTGCTTAAGGACTGGGAAAAATACGATGTTTCGGAATTTGTGCCGAGGGGCTCAGTTTCTCCGGCGGAAGGATACCGAACGGTTGAAGTAGCTCCAAATATTATCAAGCATGCAAGGATCTCTGATGATCTGAGGCTGCTTACACAAGGGGGAAACAATTTTGAAAACAGCATATTTCTCTTTCACGCGCCACCGCATGATACAAATTTAGATAAGATAATAGCAAATGATATTAAAGGCAATAAAGGCATAGTTGGTGTAGGCAGCATTGCCATAAGGAGATTTATAGAGAAGAAGCAGCCGCTAATAACATTGCATGGCCATATACATGAATCATCTGCTTTGACGGGAGACTGGAAAGACAGGATCGGCAGTACTTTCTGCTATAACGCGTCGTATGAAGGAGACAAGCTTGCGCTTGTGGCCTTTGATACCAATGAACCTGAAAATGCATTAAGAGAACTTATGTAGCCTCAGATTTCCCGATCCTAAGCTGTTTGGCCGGATCAGTAATTGCCCCTATCTTGCTTGCGAAGCTCGTCCGTTTTTTGATATCTTCATCAGTAATATAATGCAGGTCAAGCAGTCCATCAGATTCATAACCGGTTTTCAGGTAATTCAATTCTGCCAGGCATTTACTCCAGCCATCAAACCATAGGTCAAGCTTCTCAATATCCGCAGTTTTGTCATCGATATGTATTAACAGGTCAATATCGCTGCCCGGCCCTGCATTTGCATTCTTGGAGCTGCCGAAAACATACAGGCCTTTTACACCGAATTTTTCAGCAGGAATAATCGAAGCTATTTTTTCCGCCATTCTGTAACGCCACTGCCAGTAATTGCTTGGCTGCCACTCAACATATTCACCGGCATCAATTTCCTTAATGCTTGAAGTAGTAGGCTCATTAATAAATGCAACCGCTTCTTCAAGCTCTGCGTTAATGAGTACTTTTAATATACAGCCGTCAGTAACATTAGTAACATCAATAACTTTAATTGTCTCTTCCAGATGTTTATATTCAGGGAGAAGATGTTCCAGTATATTATCAGATTTCCTGAAGAATACTTCGTTGAATACTGTACCGTCATCATCCGGGTATAATGGCAGATAGCGTATGGAAGCTTCAACAAGATCCTGGAAAAAATGTGTTCCGAAAGAAAGGTCAGGCGTATAATTGCCGATCTGTTTTGCTACTTCAATAAGCATTGCAGTATTATTAATATCAGAATACGTTACGTTCACTCCAAGCTTTATATCGCCGCGGCTGCCCCATCTTCCGGGACCTATGAGAATAAACTTTCTCTTCGGCAGTATTTTATTCAGCTTACTTACTGCGCGGCCAACTTCCAGAAGTTCTTCCCTTGATGAAAGGTTATAATAGCTTTTGGTATCAACATAAACTATATGAGAAATCTCGGGTACTTTGCCGTTTGAGACATATTTATTTGCAGTAAATATGATCTTCTTTGCCGGAATATCCCTCGGGATCGGGTCGGGCTGAATTTCTTTTGATTTGGTTTGAGACCTGCACTGCAGTATATAAAAGTCTTTGCCATCTGATGCAAACTCAATATCCACCGGGTTCTGCGTTCCGCGTTGTAAAGTATTCAAAAGTTCTTTGATCTGGGTTATAAACGGCCCATTCTGGAAGAGGCCTTCGAACGTAACGATAATGTGATCATTATCATAGTCGGTATTAAACCCGAAAGGCTGGGATATATGATTATCTTTTATTATTGATATAAGGCTCCTGATATTAGGGTAATCACTTCCGGTTTCTTTAATCACGCGCTCTACTTTTTGAGATTCAAATTCATTGGATTCAAGGTTTATGACATCGATATTCTGGGGTGTGTATTTCATCTTATCGTGCAGCGAGACATTGACTCTTAAATTTGGCTGTCCGGGGGCGATCAGTATGGGGTAATCATCAATAAATCTGTCAACGGCCCGTGTTCCAAGTCCGGGTACAAGTCTCACAAGCCCGTCTTCTCTTTTGATCCTTGGTGACCAGCGGAATTCATTATTACTGAAAGCAACTCCTGCAAATGAGGGGAGGTAGTACTTGCCAACTTTAGTGCCGACAACTTCCTGGATCATAATTCCCATTTCTTCATGGAAATCCAGCAGGTTTCTCTCAGCCCGGTATTCGATTGGGTCAGGGCCAAATGTAGATGCATACACTTCGGATATTGCATCAAGCAATGCAGTGAGTCTTTCGATTTTAGACCCCTGGTTGGCAAGAAAAAGGCTCTTGTACTTACCCGAAAATGCTGCGCCGAATTTATCTTCAAGCAGACTGGAGCTTCTTACAACAAGCGGCTTTTCGCCAAAGTCATCGAGTGCAACGGATACTCCATTTATGAAATCAGGTGAGAAATCTGAATTCTTGAATATTTGTACAATATGAGGATACTCTCTGCGAATCTCCTCTATCTCTTTGTATTTCTGCTCAATTACTTCTTCAAGCTCATTGTAATGCAGGAAATGCAGTATTCCGTCTGATGGAATGAACCATGTCTTCGGAATTCTGATATTCTTGAACAGTTCTGATTCTCTTGCCTTTTTCGCGATTATTTTTGAAGCAAGGAACATTCCAGCGCTTTTACCGCCCAATTTCCCATAGCTTTTAGAAGGCAGAATTATCTTGTCCGTGAGTTCATAGAAATCCTTTATCTCCACAAAATCTTTGGCGATCGAAATGAATTCTGTCTGGTCTGTGAAAAACCTTCTTAAGAGCGATACTTTTAATCCTTTTTCGATCGAGGGAGAGAGCTCTCCGTTTGATAGCAGGGGATAATATTTTCTGAGGGCTTCTGCTATTTCATTTAGCGGAGTCTCAAGAGTTTCAACTGTCTTAACCAGCCCGCTGCATTTATCATCATATATCCACTTTTGCAGCTTGGCAAGTATTTCATCATCGCTCAGATTTTCATCTGCAAGGCGCAATACTGATTCTACAAACTCTTCATTATCAAGTGATTTTTTCTTAATAGGCTTGTTCTCATCATATGTTTCTTCTGAAAGGTCGGAAGTTTCGCGTTCAACACCTGCTTCTTTCAGGAGTTCCTGTGCTTCTTTGTTTTCCTGCCAGCAGAGGTTATGCAGGAGCTTACGGATAATTGTATTGAAGAGCGGCTTATCGGTCTTCCTGAGCATGTCAAGAATAACCTGCCATTTATGCTTTATTTCTCCATCTGATATTCCGCGAATTGAATCAAGGTCATGTATGAATGAATAAGTATCTTTATGAAGTATAAAATGGCTTAATCGTTCTGCAATGGTATTAAGGAGTTTTCTTTCCTCCTTCAGGAAAGGCCCTTCATCATAATCTCTTGTTGGTTCAATATAGTTAACAGTTATGCTGCCAATAGGCTCATCATTGATCCTGATATTTGACTTCAAAAACCAGGGAGTCTCAATATAACCTTCAGATTTGAAGGACTGACCTTTGTACTCAAGCTTAGCTTTTGTGATAGCAGGGAATTGCCAGCCGGGAGGGATAGCATCAATTACGACATTAAACGCTTCTTCAAGGCTTATATCCGAATGATTCAAAGTATCTTCGATCTTGTACAGACAATTTAGTTCCTTTGCCCGCTCTTCAAGCTCTTTTACAAGATGTTCTATTGGTTGTGATTTTTCAGTCATATTTGTTTCCTCAGGCAGCCTTTTAGAAAGTGAACATTCAGGATTGTATGAAAAACTGTTCCGCGAATAATAAGATAACAAAAGCAGCCGGCAGATGTTTCCCGGCTGCTCCTAAAGTTAATAATGAGATCTTTGTTTTACAGCCAGCCTCTATCTTTACAAGCATGTGCAACACGGCTTATTGATATGACATAAGCGGCATCGCGCATGTAAAGCTTATTTTTAATTGAAGTTTCATAGACTGAATCAAATGCGCTTGACATGATATTATCAAGTTTGGTAAGGACTTCATCTTTTGTCCAGAAATAATTTATGTTAGACTGAACCTGCTCAAAATAACTGCATGTAACTCCGCCTGCATTTGCAAGGAAATCCGGAATCACAAATACTCCCTTTTCAGCAAGTATTTTATCAGCTTCGGGAGTTGTCGGGCCGTTAGCGCCTTCGGCAAGTACCTTAACAGTATCAGCTATCTTTACGGCATTATCTCCTCTGACCTGGTTTTCAATTGCTGCAGGTATCAGTATATCAACTTTCTGCTCTATCCATACATCACCCGGAAGTATTTCAAATCCGATCTTCTTTGCAGCCTCTTTATCAATTCCGCCGAATTTATCGGTGATCTTCATCAATTCTTCGAAAGTTATACCTGAATCTCTTTTGTATGTATATGATGTCTGGTCTTTCTGGTCCCAGCATGAAACACAGATCGCTTTTCCGCCAAGCTGTGTGTAAAGCTGCAGCGCATACTGTGAAACGTTTCCGAAGCCCTGGAAGCTGGCAGTTGTCTTTTTTATATCAATACCAAGTTTAATCAGCGCTTCTCTTAATGTGTAAATTACTCCGTAACCTGTTGCTTCAGTTCTGCCCAGAGAGCCGCCCATACCAACGGGTTTGCCGGTTATAAATCCGGGGTACTTTCCGCCGTGGATAACTTCAAATTCATCAAGCATCCAAAGCATATGCTGCGCATTTGTCATAACATCAGGTGCCGGTACATCATTAATGGGACCAACATTTTTTGCAAGCTGTCTAACCCATCCGCGGCAGATAGATTCCTGCTCTCTCATGCTAAGATTGTGCGGATCGCAGATAACTCCGCCTTTGCCGCCGCCAAGCGGGATGCCAACAACTGCGCACTTCCATGTCATCCACATTGCAAGCGCTCTTACTGTATCAATTGTTTCCATAGGGTGGAATCTAATACCGCCTTTGCTCGGTCCAACAGCATCATTATGCTGAACGCGGAATCCTTTAAATACTTTTGTTGTGCCGTCATCCATTTTGATAGGTATGCTGAAATGGTATTCGCGTAAAGGTTCGCGCAGTAACTGGCGTGTCGCATCATCCAGCGATAAAATATCGGCTACTTTATCAAACTGGGTCTGTGCCATTTGATATGCATTGAAATTTTTGTCACTCATCTTACTTACCTCTGATTATTTATTTGATTTTATATATTAATAGTTAAATATAAGTTATTGTTTATTAAGCATTAGCTTTTCCAAGCTCTGTACAAATATCATCAAAAATAAACTAAAAAAGATTGATTTTAATCATATGAAAATAGAAAACAACTTTACAAACTTAACACTTTTAAAACTTACTTACATTGCAAAAAAGGGGTAGCGGAACATAGGGAACCGGGGTATTTTTATACATAAAGAGAATCCTGTCAGACTGCGTCTGACAAGTCAGGTCTGAGGACCTGACTTAACGATAAGGATGAGACATGTCAACAGAGCCTGTTAAAATCAAACAAAAAACCCCGGAATATTTCTATCCCGGGGTTTTTTCAAAGGACAAAAATTACTGCGTTTACTTCAAAAGTACCATTTTCTTCACATCAGTGAATTCACTTGTTTCAAGCCTGTAAATATAAAATCCGCTCGCGAAGTTTTCGGCATCCCAAACAGCATCGTATCTTCCCGGCTCCATATCCTGATTTACAAGATTTACTACCAACTTACCGAGCACATCATAAACGCTTAACTTCACAAAAGTACTGCGCGGTATATCATACTTTATGGAAGTTGAAGGATTGAAGGGATTCGGATAGTTACTGTACAGCTTGAATACCGTCGGTAGTTCAACGCTGTTGCCGCTAGTCCCTGTCAGGAAGTCTAGCCTTAAACAACCTGCCGGCTGGTTAGCAAGTGAATCAAAATCTGCAGGTGCAAGCCATTGTGTTATAGAATCCTGTACAACAGAAAATCCTGCCGTTGTGGTTCTCATATGAAGCGTTATACAACCTGCTGTATCAACCCTGTTAAAGCGGATCCTTCCAAGTGTGTATGTTCCCGGATTCAACCGGTAACAAGTACCAAGACGGATGATATTAAGGCTGATAGCGGTACCGCCGCCGATGGAAGTTGTTGTCATCGGGCTGTATTGACCTGAATTAAGATTAGGATTTGCGCCTGATACAGTTGCATCCGGATGAACTGTTACAGCACCCGGAGGTGTTGTAGTAAAATCATAGCGGAGGTTGCTTGAGCCTACTCTCCATTGCTGTCCTGCAGGTACAACTGCAACAACGTCAATAGCCCAGATACCGGCTTCAAGATGAGGATTTGACAGTCTGAAAGTCACCTTTACAACTGAAAACCCGGTTCCGGTAATAAGCACAAAAAGCAGAAGTGTTAATATTATTTTTTTCATTGTTACTTATTTTAGATTAAATTTATAGTTTTATTTTACCGGCATCCCCGGAATCCGGAGATGCCATGTAAAATCTTTTATTTATTTCTGAGATATCCCATTATTTCATTACCTGTTGATCTTTTTGCCTTCATTTGGCTGCTGGTTGTCCTTAATCTTAATCGAGCCGTCAAACTGCTTAGTATTCAGTGGTCGGGTAAATCCGCACGGCATAATAGAACCAAGGCCGCTGTAGGGTACCCATAGTGACTGATCCAATCCGTCAACAAAACCGTCTCCGTTGAGATCGCCTCTTAAGTAACCATCCAGGCCGCTTTGACCTACCCAAATGGTTTGATCGAGACCATCAACAAACTGATCCTGGTTAATATCTCCGGGCAGCATACCCCAAACAACAGGTGAAGATGATACCTGAATCATGTTGCTGCCGTAAGCTTTAGTGCCTGCATCGGTGAAATTATAAGCTGTAACAGCGCCTCTTGTAACAGTTATCCTGTTTGAAGAAGATATTACAACATGATTTCTGTGCTTCACGACAAGGAAATAATTGCCGTTTGAAGCATTATTGAAAGTAAATGAGGTCAGGAAAGTAACAGAATCCAATACTCCTTTGGCCGAATCTACTTTCAGGCAGCCTGCTGCTGAATCAACTAAATATGCCCTTACAGTATCTCTCATTCTGAGTTTACCGGTAGCAGAGTTATAGAAACCTCCCGGGACTACATTCAGATTCACTGTAATTACCGCAGGCAATCCGGCAAATTCATCAGCTCCAACATCAGGAGTTACAGCGTTGCGCGTATTGCCGTCGTAATCTGTAGTTATTGCAAATGGTGCTGATATCGGAATGCCGCCGCCTTCACATGCCGTTGGAATAACTGTTGACATATGCAGGTTGTACGGATGCGTAGTTGTGTTCAAAAATGGCGAGTCTTCGGTAAAAGAATTGTTTTCTCTTGGCGCGACATAAGTTTTGAAATCTGAAATTGTCTGAAAAGCATGGGGTGTGCTTATAGACGGATCGAGGTATATTAAATTTTGTGCAGAAGGAGTTCCTGCATAAAAATTATTATTATTTGAGGCAGAATTGTAATTAGTTGTTGTAGTATCTGCCCTGAATAAGCAAACTGTTGCACCAGTTCCGGTAGCAACAGATTTGTTGACTACAATATTATTTCTGAGATCAACATTTGTTGTCGTGCCGGCAATGTAAAGCGCCATAGTACCGAAGTTGGTACCAGATGAAGTTGCATTCAGATAGATCGTATTATAGTAATGTCCGCTAGCCAGGGTTCCATTGTGCCAAATTCCCAGTATTGCCGGGAAAGTTGGGTTCATATCTGCATACAGCTCGCTGATGAAATTATTGTAAGTAAAGTAAACAGCGGTTGCAATAGTATTAGTCATGAGTATTCCGTATGTCTGCGGAGTGTTGCCAATACCGGTAGTATTCCTAATGTTATATATACGATTCTTATAAATATATGCAGTATCTGCATAATTCATATAAATTCCGCCTGTTTGCCCGTAGTTTGTAGTAACATTGTAAACGGAATTTCCATATAAAGTTTTATCACAGCCGCCAGTGGTACCGGTTCCGGAATAAATACCTACAAAGAACAAAGATGTTGAAGCAGTAGTACCCATATGTGTTATATCATGAACGGTATTATTATTTACATTTTCAATGCCGCCAACTGCCGGCGGACTTCCGTTATTGTACATACCGTAAATTACACTTGTAGATGTTGAAGAGCCGCAAGTGATATTATATACCTGGTTATTATAAACGACGGTTATTGGAGTGCTTTGGCTGTAATACAGGCAATACATAGCGCCGCTTCCGCCTTCTAACTTCCTTAAATCTCTGACTGTGTTACCATAAACATTATATATATTAGCACTTGGGAAAGTATAAAGCCCTCCTAATGTACCTGTTGTAGAATTATACAGGTCATTTACGGTATTGTTAAATACATTCATAATTCTGCCGCCGGAGGAGATATACATTCCGTAACATGTCCCTGAACTAATGACTGACTGAGTTCTTGTTAAGTTTCTTACAGTATTGCCGGAAATGTTAGTAACAGACAATGGATCCAAATTGCTGGCTGAATTATATATACCATACTGAGTGCCGGTAGCAGTGGAAAATGACTGTCCGCCAACTGTATTGCTATCAACCGTATTGCCGGTAATGTTTATATTCAGCGCACTGCCGCCATTATATAAATAATAGCACGTAGCGCTGCTTGCGCTAAAGTAGCGGCACCATCTTACAGTATTATTAGTAATATTAACGGTGTTATCAGTGCCGGTACTTCCCATACTATTGTATATACCTGCCTGCTGCGATGAAGAAGCTACCGTGCCGTCTGCTGTATCGCTTACAGTGTTATTGGTCAAGTCAACAGATGAATTTGTTCCGGTACTTAAAAATATACCGTACTGCGTAGCGCTGTTCAATCCTCTGTTTACATTAATTGTGTTGTTGAGAATTCTTAAACTATCGTGGTATATGGAGTAAATACCGTAATGTGTGTTGGTATTTGTTGCTCCCACTGAACCGATATTTGAGAGCGTATTACCGGTTACAGTACCTATCTTGAATGAATGATCGTATAGACTATATGGGGCAATATCAGCATACCCTGCAAAATACATCCCTATGAAACTATTATTAACAGTACAGCCCTGAACGTTTATGTTCTCGTGCCTGCCGTCGGTAGTTGTAGGATTTGTTGTGGTGCCTGCTGCATCGATATTAAGTGAAGAAATACCGCAAGTAATGATGTTTATTCTCTCCATATTAATTACGCAGCCGCTAAGCGTATCGTTCTTGCATCCGTTTGTGGAAGAACCCCTGACAAAGAGGAATCCATATTCCATTCTTGGAATAGCAACTGCGCCGGTGTATAGCTCGGTTAAGTTTATATTCTTGAAAGAAATGTAGTCAGTTCCGACTATTCTGAAAAATGCATCGCCGTTTGATCCAACAGATGCAGAGGTTATCAACCCGGAACCTGCGACGTTTGAGAGAAGCTGGGGATTTGATCCTGCTCCGTTCCTCTGGAATATCACCGGTCCTGCTGCGGTTGGCTGGCCGCCGGTAATATTAATAGTATAGCCACCAGTGGGTATAGTTTCAAAATAACTCGGGATTATGTTAAAAATCACCGGGCTTGTGCCACAAACGCCTCTTGCGTTAAGGTCACTAATTGCTGCAGCAACCGTAGCATAACTTCCCGGTATGGTGTAAGTACCGCAAAGCGGCGGCGGGCCCCAAGTCCATGTCTGCCCCGAAGCGGGTTTTATTGTATTTGTTAAAACGCAATTTGATGTGTTTGAACCGCCTGCTGTAGTTGCTGACCAGTCGGTGGCGGTTGTGCGGATATTAAAATCCGATGTTGTTGTATTAATTCCGCATTGCGGAGTATAACCTAATGTTACTACTGTCATAGCTCCGAATATGGTAGCTATTTTATTAGTGGTTTCGCTAAGTGTCATCTGGATATTCATCACGCTGGCATCTGCGCCGCCACTATATAGACACATAGCGCTCCACTGAACTGTAAAAATACGGTTCGGTGCAACTCCGGTAGTCGTATATGATAAACTGCTCGTTGTTCCGTTACCGATCAGATCAGTATGAAAACCGGCATAAATAGTAGTTTGTGTGCTCAAAATATTGGTATAAGAGTTTGATGGAGTCGCGCCGAATTTGAGATAGCCATTATTACTGATGCCTACGGTAGTATAACTTAAACCGTCGTAAACAAAAGTAAATCCGATAGGTACTGCGGCAAATATTTCGTCATCGTTGCCGGATGTGCCAAGAGTGGTACCTGCAATTGGTGTATATGCGCCCGATGTTTGAGACCATGTGTATGGAGCAACAGATTCGGTTACAGGCGTTATTGGCTGGATATTATCCAATATGCCGGTAGTGGTTCTTTCAGATGATGACCTGAATTTATTGCTTTCATCAACATAGAACAATCCGTTTGGATCAACCGGCTTAACTGCATTTTTATTGCCACCAAGAGCATTTAAGTAATCTTTGTACTGTTTAAAGAAGCTTGATTTCTTTTCTCCGTAATTATTACCTGCATCCTGGCCAAATGAGAACTGTATGGTCATGGACAGGATAATAATTACAAGTATTGGAGTAATTCTGTTTTTCATAAATTATCTTCTATTTTAAGATCCGTTTAAAATTCTGTTTCAAAGTTCAAAGCAAATAAAATTGTTGAAACTATCTTGTTCCGGGTATTTTAAGGTCGATCTTAGGCACTGATTCAGCTTCATTAACTGCAAGAATTATCTCGCTGGTTTCGCAAATATTAATGTTATCCATAAAATATTCTTTGCCGTTTGTATCTGTAAATTTCAATGAATAAACACAGTTTTCTGCACCTGCCTGAAAGTCAAAGGTAACTTTCTCGCCATTGTTTATTGAACTTGTCACAGGCAGCCTGCTCCAGGAAGGAGATCCTGAACCCAGGACATAAATACCTGTAACCGTTGTGCCAGATTTATTAACCAGGTTGTATTCACCGGAATAAACGGTGCTGCCGATAAATACAAACAGGAATAAAACTGCAATACCAATACTGAATTGTTTCATAGAGTTTCCCCCTTTAAGTTTGAGAATTTAATTGATGGTTGATTAATTTTGCTTTAAGATTTTACCACTTGAATTAAATAAAAATATTCTAAAAAGCGATCAGTTTGACCTGTCAATTCGTTTTGATCTTTGGCAGCAACAGAGCACTATCTATTGCCTATTGCCTAGTTATAACATTTATTTAAAATCAAATTATAATAAATAAATAAATATAAATACACTATTTTTTACCCCCTTGTAAGAAATTACAGGTTCTGCAGTATTAGTTACTGGAACACCTTAGAGCATCTTCCTTCCCGGATAATGAATAAAAAGAAAATGATCTTACAACTGATAAAAAACTTGAGACTATCAACAAATTGCCGAATTGCACAGCAATTGGCATTTTAAGGCAGCAATCTCAATATATTTAAATGAAATTAACAAATATACCAGCACTGGTTTTCACTCACCATAGGCAGATTCATATTGTCATGTAGGAAAATTTGTTGTAAGTAGTTGTTTCGATTAGTATTTAATTGTAATGAAAACAGCTAAAAATAATTAATATTGCTTAACCAGAATAGTTAAGTATTCAACACTAATTTGTGTTTAATTGCGTAATGAGTAAGTTCAACATTAGTATGCAATTTCATTTTCTCAAGAATTCTTGTCCGGTATGTACTTATCGTCTTTATGCTCAGTGATAATTCAATTGCTATTTGTGATAGCGTATTACCCGAGGCAATAAGGCATAATACCTGAAATTCTCTTTCAGAAAGATCATTATGAGGCAATTTGTTCTCATCTTTTTCCATGGAGAGGAAAATGTTTTCTGCCAGCGAATTGCTTATATACTTCCCGCCTGAGTAAACCTTCCTGATCGCCTTTGAGAGCTCTCCCGGAACACTGTCTTTGTTCAGGTAACCAGATGCGCCTGTTTTAAGAGCTCTGATGGCAATTTCTTCTTCAGGATGCATTGATAATATAAGGACTTTTAGTTCCGGTTTTCTTAGCTTAAGTTCTATGAGGGCATCAAGCCCGCTTTTTCCGGGCATGGTAATATCCAGGATGAGAACATCCCAATCTTGTATATAAAGCTGTTCAAAGATCTCTTCTGAATTCTCTGCTTCGCCCAGAACCCGGATATCGGTTTCTTCGGATAAGATCTGCTTTATGCCGCGCCTTACAACAGAATGATCATCGGCAATCATAACTTTAATCATCAGTATTATTTTTTATTTTCTAATGGAATTTCCAAAACTATTTCCGTTCCAAGATCCGGATTAGAGAGTACTTCCAGCTTACCTCCTAAATTAAAGGCTCTCTCTTTCATTCCAAGAATACCAAGACCCTTTAGCTCGCCATTGATCTTGTCTTCGTCCATGCCTTTTCCGTCATCTTTTACAGACATCAAAACGGTATTATTATGTTCTCTTGTGATACTGATAGAAACACATTTTGCCAATGAGTGTCTTGCTGCATTGGTCAGCGCCTCCTGGCAAATCCTGAACATTGTGGCAGAAGTATTTTGGCTGATCTCGATCTTTTCTGCCGGTAACTCGGTCAAGCAATCAATTTTTGTCTTGGTTTGAAATTCCTTTGCCAGGCTTTCTATTGCAGGGAGCAGCCCAAGCTGATCAAGCAGCCTCGGGCGCAGGCTTGAAGAGATCTTTCTGACAGATCTTATAGTTTCATTTATGATCTGGCTTATCATGAGAGTTCTATCGTAAAGGTCTTTATTACCAGAGTATTTTTTGTTGATCCACATTACTTCAAGGTTTAAGGCTGTTAATGATTGCCCCAATTCATCGTGTATTTCCCGTGCGATCCTCAGGTTTTCTTCTTCTTTAATCGTCTCGATCTTTTTTGTGAGTTCTCTTAGCTGGTTATTTTTCTTTATTATTTCGTTTTTTGCCTTTTCATGTTCAATTATTTCGTTCTGGAGATCGGCAGTTCTTTTCCTGATATTTTCTTCAAGGTTTTCTTTATGATTTTTGAGCTCGCTTACAAGATAAACAATTACTGAAAAGAACCCAAATCTTACAAGTGCATTCCAATAATGAACGGCATTTACAGAAAAGTTACGTGCTTCCAGGGAATCCATTCCCAACCATGTTATTGCACAAATAACCGAGAATACAAATCCCCACTTTCTACCGGTGAACCAGGTAACATAAAACAAAGGGATCAGGTAAAAAATAGAAAATGAAATTTCACTGCCGGTGATAAAATCAAGTGTACCGATAAGCGCAACAAGCAGAATGCCGGCAAAAATGACAGGGTATTTACCTGTAGTAATCAACTTCATTTCAACTATTTAATTATTTCTCTGAAAATAAACAATAACAATCAAAAAATTAATACAAAAAACTACTTTAAGATTGATTACATAAGAGAATTTATAAAATGATGTTAATTGAAGGTGAACTGGTTAAAATTTAACCGGTAGATTTTCTTTTTTCCACTCGTCAAATCCGCCTATTATATAATGAGCATTTGGGAAACGGAGTTCTTTCATCAACATAAATGTATTTGAGCTCTTTTTATCGGAATTTTCGTAAATTATGTATCTGAGATTCTTATCGAGTTTTTCAATATTATCCGGAAAATCGGTTGATGAATAATCAATATTAACTGCATTCTGCAGGTGTGACCTATCGTATTCTTCCTTTGTTCTTACATCCAGCAGAACCACATCTTTATCGCCTGAGTGCTTTTTCAAGTAATTGTAAGCTTCGTTTACAGGAATTTTATCACCCTTAAGCGGCGGGAAAAAATAATCACATGCAGGCACACTTAGTAATGCGAGCAGGAAAGAAATTGCTATTAAAAACTTTGTCATATCGATGCTTTTTTTCGTACTGTGAACAGGTGATTTTGTTAATGTAATGATTCAAGTTTAACTTAAAAATACTCAAAATGCAATTTAAAAGCTGAAAACTCAATTTTTTCTGTGAATTTTATTTGTAACAAAAATTACTACAAGCCTTTCATATATAATACTATTTGGTTACCCCTTTTGTTGTATTAATTTTGTGTAGTTAGTTGATTAACCCTTGTGTGTTTGAAACCCTTATGATTAATGAATCAACTCTTATGTTAAACGTGAAAACTCTTATGATTTTAAAAAACCCTTGTGATTTTGAAAATTTCCCCTTATGAAATTGAAGGGCCTATACAATAAAATGGCTTCCCTTATGAAAAAAAAGTTTGCTCTCTTACTATTATAAGATTGGTTAAAACCGGCTGATTAAGGAATACTCCTGATTTGCCGGTTTGTCTTTTATAAACCCCGAAGTTAGCACCTTTACCTGGTACACGACACCAAACTGGGAAGATGATGAATCTGTTGTCCCAAATAGCAATTAGATCTGAAAATGTTTCAATATTGCATTAAATAGCCTGAATGCCCTTTAGTGGCGTCAGATATTCATCTGACGCACGAAGCTGTCTTAAAACCAGCAGGACAGACCCGCCTTCACGGGCAGGCATTCCTGTCTGTCGAAAACCTCATTTATGTTTAACTATCACAGACAAGAATGTCTGTGCCACCGAAAAATGTTACTTTTAAGACAGCTTCGTCACAATAAATGAGAGTTAATTAAGCATGAGATACTCTCATATTTAAAATTTCTCTGAGTGTCATGTAATTAGCTTGTTTCCAAAACCTCAGTTATTTCAATATTTTTTCAATTGAATTATGCATAAATTTGGGTGTGAAAAAGACACTGAATTTATGCATAATAGGAGCAGGCGCTGTTTTCCGCCTGATGCATTTGCCTGCTTTGTTAAATCTGAATGATAAGTTCAGGATAAAATCTGTTTATGATCCCGATCCAAAAGCATTAAGTAAGACCGCCAAAGTATTATCTCGCAGAACAAAAGATCCAATGTTTACAGCCTGCCCGGCTGAAATTCTTTCAGATGAGGGAATTGATGCGGTCGCCGTGCTTACCCCCACATCTGCACATTTTAGATATACAATTGACTCCTTAAAAAAAAGGAAGCATGTTTTTCTGGAAAAACCTGCTGCTGTAAATCTGCAGGATGTAAAGAAAATAATTACAGCTGAAAGAAAATACAGAAGATTTGTTCAGGTTGGAATGGTTTTAAGGTACAGCTCGTTTTATTTGGAGTTAAAAAAACTTATTGATTCCGGAAAATACGGCAAAGTGCTTTGGATGAATTGGCTGGAAACCCGTCCATTCGACCCCATGTTATGGAGATACAATAATACTAAGCTAAATGGCGATGCAATTATTCACGATAAAGCCATTCACCAGATAAATTTGTTCAATGATTTTGCAGGAGCGAAACCAAAATGTGTATTGGCTTCCGGCGGGCAATACCTGCTGAGTGGAAGCAGGTATTCAAAAGTCAGGGCATTTAGTTCTGAGGTCAAATTGAAAGGTGAATCATGTGACCATTTAATGGCAATTATTGAATATAAAAATAAGGTCAAAGCATCACTGACGGTATCGTATGTTAGCCCGCATGCAAGAGAATCAAGATGGATCATCCAGCTTGAAAGCGCAAAGATTGTTGCTCATTTTGAGACTTTTGTGAGCCGCTCACCTGGCACAAAACATAAGTGGAATGGAAATCCTTCATGTATTTACCTTTTTAAAGATAATCGGAATCAAGAAATTCCGTGGAAGCACCCAATGTCTTATCCGCCACAAGATAAGAACCTCGTCTTCTATGATGAATATAAAAATGAACCGCTGCATCCGGGCTCAACTGCTCAATGGATAGCGTTTTATGATTCTATAATAAATAACAGGAAGCCTGTATGCAATACTGCCTTAGCGCTGGAAGATATTGCAGCTGCTAATGCTATTGCAAGCTCAATAAAGAAAGGTAAGGTAATTAGACTACAAAAGTCTTTGAGACTTTTGTAGTCTAGTTTCTGAACAGTTATGATTGAAAATCAGTTTTATCACATATATAATCGGGGCAATAACAGGGAAAATATCTTTCTTGAAGAGAAGAATTATAGTTACTTTTTAGAGAAGTTTGTATTTTACTTGAAGGATCAAGTAAATGTGTATTCTTACTGTCTTATGCCAAATCATTTTCACTTTTTACTGAAAGTGAATGAGTATAAAAAGACAGGGGTTGTAAGTGAATCAGAAAGTGCTGCTACAAAGAAATTATCACCTTTAGAAAAGTCATTCAAAGATTTTTTTATTTCTTATGCAAAATCTATTAATAAATCATATGACCGTACTGGTAGCCTTTTCGAGTATAAATTTAAGAGAAAACTAATCACTAAAGATTCTTATCTGCAAAATATTGTAGCATACATACATTTAAACCTTGTTAGGGCAGGGCTCTCAAAGAATATGATTGAATGGAAACACAGTTCTTTTGGGTTGTTTAAAGAAGAACAGGAGAGTATTCTAAGAGTTGATATTGCAGAAGTATTAAACTGGTTTAACGGGATGGATAATTTTATTGAATTTCATAACATAAGACATGATTTTACAAAAGAAAGAGATTTATTATTCGGGTGAAAAGACTACAAAAGTCTTAAAGACTTTTGTAGTTATGCTTTTCCTATTATTCAATTTACAGCAGCTAAGCTGCGGCAAGGGAAATCCACAGATCAAGAATGATAAGTTTAAACTGGGCAATGAAAACCTGCTTGAAAATATTTCATCAATTAAGGATAAGCGAATTGCCGTATTGACCAATCAAACCGGCATATTACCCGATGGCACCCATATAATAGATGCACTGGTAAAAAAGGGAGTGAATATTGTTAAGATATTTTCGCCTGAGCATGGAATAAGAGGTGATGAGAATTATTCTGAGACAGATGAGAAAACCGGTATAAAAATTATTTCATTATACGGTGGCAAAAGCAGTCCTTCAGCAGATGATCTAAGAGATGTAGATATTGTGATCTACGATATCCAGGATGTGGGCGCAAGATTTTATACATACACTTCAACGCTGTACTATTTAATACAGGCAGCCGGCGGGAATGGAAAAAAAGTGATAGTTTGTGACAGGCCAATGATCCTTAATCCCTCTTATGTAGCGGGCTTCATGCTTGATGATGCTTTTTCTTCATTTGTAGGGTCAATTCCCGCGCCAATATGTTATGGTATGACCTGCGGCGAGCTTGCGAACTATCTGAGCGCTTCACTTAGCCTGCCAGCTGAAATGACTGAGGTTTCGAAAATGTCTAATTACAGCAGGAATACAGATTATAATGCACTTAACCTCTTGTGGGTTAAGCCTTCACCAAGTATGTTCTTTCCTTCAACAGCAATTTGTTACCCGGCGACATGTTTACTGGAAGGCACAAATGTATCTGAAGGCAGGGGAACATCAAATCCATTTGAATATTTCGGCGCGCCATGGGTGAATTCGGAATCACTTGCAAATGAATTAAACAGTTACGGGCTTGGCGGAGTTACTTTTGATGCAGTTACATTTACTCCCACAGAGAAAATCTCAGCGTACCCGCCAAAATTTTTTAATAAAGAATGCAATGGTATATTTATCAGCGTGAAAGATAAAAACAAATTTGAACCTGTTAAAGCTGGGATCGCAATACTTGCAGCTATGTACAAATTATGTCCCGAGTTTAAGATCAACAAAGATAATTTTATTGATAAGCTTGCCGGTACTGACAGATTAAGAAAAATGGTGTTGAGCGAAAACACACTCCAGGAAATTGTTGCGGCAATGAATGAAAGTCTGAATAGTTTCAATGAATCAAGAATGAAATATTTGTTATATAAGTAGATGTTTGCAGGAAAATTTGGAAGAAAATGTAAAAACAGAAAGATACCAGCCTCTTTGGATCAGGATCACAGTTTCAATTGTAATGTTCCTGCTCGTTGGGACTGTATATACAATATCATATGGCTTCTGGGTGGGAATGTCTGCCTGGGCAGATACAAAACCATCGGATGCAAATACTGCTGAAAGGTTCTATCTTACTTATGTTTGGGGAGGCTTGTTAGTTATTTTCCTGGTTGTTCCTGTAATAACTACTTTAATGAATATCAGGTGGCTCTGGAAATTGTTTTACTGGCTCTTGAGCGTAATACTTTCTGCTTTAACATGGATGCTGTGGTTTGCAATAATAGAAGTTACTTCAAAATAATACTTTAGATTTGATAAATTATTCATAAATTCCTGAACTATGCTCAAAGAAGAATTAAAGTCGATTTTCAAGATACACAAAAGCGATAACGAGATCTACCATGACCTGGCTCAATACCACGTTAGAGAAATACTGCTGGTAACATCACTTTATGACGCATTTATTCTTGAAGAAGAAGAAAAGCTCAATGAAAAAATATTCGGTGAATATTATAACCTCGATCTATCAAACGTTCCCAGGATCACAAATGCATCTGATGAAAATGAGGTTGAAACTTTTTTAAAGCAGAAGTATTTCGATTTTGTTATCATTACCATGAGAACGCAGAATATGACACCGCTTGAGCTTGCAGAAATGGTAAAAAACATAAAACCAAACCTGCCGGTTTTTTTGCTGCTATATGATAACAGCGATATTGCATTTGTAAATAAGATGCGTGATAAGATCGGAATTTTTGAAAGGGTTTTTGTGTGGAACCGTGATACAAAGGTATTCCTTGCAATAGTCAAATATTTCGAGGATAAAAGGAATACTGAAAATGATACAAAGGTCGGGCTGGTTAGGGTTATTCTGCTTGTTGAAAATTCCATCCGTTATTATTCCCGCTATTTGCCAATTCTTTACAACGAAATTATCAAACAAACTCAACGGCTTATCACAAGAGATAATCTTGACGGTATGAAGAAGATACTCAGAATGAGAGCAAGGCCTAAGGTACTTATGGCTTTCACTTACGAAGAGGCTATTGAGATATATGAAAAATATAAAGAAAACCTGCTTTGCGTGATTTCTGATGTAAGGTACCCGCATGGGGGTTCGCTTGATGAAGAAGCGGGGATCAAGCTTTTGAAGCAGATCAAAATGAAGGACCCTGATCTTCCGTTTTTGCTGCAGTCTTCGGAAAGCGGAATTGCCGAAATTGCTGCAGCAAACGAGGTGTCATTTATCAATAAGAACTCCGATACTCTATCAGAAGACCTGACAGATTTTGTATTGAACAACCTGGGGTTCGGCGATTTTATTTTC
The DNA here is from genome assembly GCA_019912545.1 of Ignavibacteria bacterium. Classification (GTDB taxonomy): domain Bacteria; phylum Bacteroidota; class Ignavibacteria; order Tepidaquicellales; family OLB5; genus OLB5. The sequence goes on from JAIOIK010000107.1 coordinate 23,542, forward strand.
AGGGATAGAGAGGGAATAGAGATCAGCCGTGCAAATTCACTCGAAGAGTTTAAAAGCCAGCTTAAGAATGTTCCGTCTCAATCAGTGCTTTACCACGGAACGCGCAATCATTTTTCTGCATGGCTTATGGCAAGAGGGGAGATACAAATTGCAGAAAATCTTGAAAGGCTTAAAGTAACTGATTTCCCCGATGCCGATGCAATTCGTAACCATATTATCAAACTTACTAAAAATATCGAGACAACTGTATCCCGTGGCGGAGTTGTTGAATATAATAAAAAATTCATCGATGAAGATAATATGATCTTGAGGCTTGGCAATGGTTCTTTTGGCGGGAAAGGCAGGGGAATAGCTTTCATCAATACACTACTGCAGTCAAAAGAGCTTTTCAGAGGGATCGGGGATGTTTCGGTCAACATACCAAGAACATCAATTATCGGAATTGATGAGTTTGATAAGTTTATTTCGGGTAATTCTCTCAGTAATATCTACCGAAAGTACAGTTATGAAGAAGTAAAAAAGATCTTCCTGAAAAAAGACCTATCCGATGAACTTATGTTCAAGCTGAGAAGCTACGTTGATAAAGTTAAAGCGCCCCTTGCTGTGAGGTCTTCGGGAATGTTTGAGGATTCGATATCTGAATCGTTTTCAGGGATATTCCAGACTTTCCTTATACCCAATAATCATCCCTCACCTATTGAAAGGCTGAAAAATCTTACAGATGCAATTAAGCTTGTATATGCTTCGGTGTATTCATCACACTCGAGAAGTTATTTTGAAGCAATAAATTACAGGATAGATGATGAAAAAATGGCTGTTGTGATCCAGGAAATTGCAGGCAATAATTTTGGTGATGTATTTTTTCCCCATATTTCGGGTGTTGCGCAGTCATATAACTTTTACCCTATCTCACGGTTCAAACCGGAAGAGGGCATTTGTATTGCCGCTGTTGGACTTGGAAAGTATGTTATTGATGCAGAAAAAGCTTACAGGTTCTGCCCGAAATTCCCGAAGGTTGATATTTCTGATCCTGAAACCGCGCTTAGAGAGTCGCAATCTTTTTTATATGCAATTGATATGAGTAAGCAGCTCTCTAACCTTGCAGAAAGTGAAGATATTACTTTAAAAAGAATTGATATTGCAGAGGCAGAAAAGCTTGGTGTGCTGGACGATGTTGTTTCTGTGTTCGATCCGCAGGATAACAAACTTAAAGTAGGGCTGAATTTTAACGGGCCGAGGATAATTAACTTCGCGGGAGTTTTAAAATATGATTCATTCCCGCTTGCGAAAGTCCTCTCTCGTTTACTTGAAATTATTGAAAGCTCAATGGGTTTGCCGGTAGAAATTGAATTTGCCGTCAGCCTTGATGAAGATAAACCGTGCTTCTATATACTTCAGCTTAAGCCGCTTATAAGGAGCAGTGAATATTATTCTGTTGATGCCGATGAGCTTAATAAAGAAAACCTTATCTTATATACTGAAAGAGGAATGGGTAACGGAAAAATAGATAATCTTTCGGATATTATTTATGCAGATCAGGACTTGTTCAATAAAGCCGAGACTCAGCAAATGGCAATTGAACTTGAAAAATTGAATGAAAAAATGCGTAAAGAAGGAAGAAATTATGTCCTTATTGGCCCCGGGAGATGGGGAACCCGCGACAGATGGCTTGGCATTCCGGTGAACTGGACACAAATTTCAAACGCAAAAATAATCGTTGAAACTGATCTTGAAGATTTCCGTGTTGATGCTTCTCTTGGCTCGCACTTTTTCCACAATATTACCTCCATGAATATCGGTTACCTTACTGTGCATCAGACCAATGGAAGGGATTTTATTGATTGGGATTACCTGAAGTCAATTAAACCCGAAAACACCACAGATCATTTTGTACATCTTCATTTTGAAAAACCTTTCACAATACTAATGGATGGCAAAAAAAGCCTGAGCGTGATATTAAAGTAACAGATTGTTTCTTGTAAATTTCGTTTCCAGAAAGAATGCAGTTTTTCTTTGCTTTATTTTTTGATGAATATATTTGTCATTAAAATTCCTGACTTTTATCTACAATATTTACAATTAATTGGATTTTAATCTGAGATTATATGTGTTAATTTTACTTTCGTAGTACTCTATTTCATTTTTTTTAAATTACGAAAGGGTTAGTATATGAGACTTTTAATATTCTGCTTAACTCTCTTCACCTTCATCCTGTTTTTCCCCGGCTGTTCAGATGACAACCCAGTTACTCCATCAGTTACAGCCATAAATGCTAACGGATCACTTACACAGATCGATAGAACCCACATGCAGGGCACAATGTTTGTTACCGATCAGAACAATGCTCCAATTACTGGAATTACAAATTCCAATGTTTCAGTAGTACTAAACTGGGTAACTGATGGCAGTGTGAACGGAACTGTTAGTGTTACCAGCGGCTCTACCAGCGGAAAAAAAATCGCTGCTGCCATAACCATGGATTACAGCGGCAGTATGGGACCGGACCAGATTGTATGCATGGAAAACGGAGTGAAAACATACATCAATGCTATGCAATCGGCGGATATTTCTGAGATCATTAAATTTGATAATGCAGTAATAATTGCCCAGCCTTTCACCAGCGATAAATCCTTGCTTATCCGCGCAGTAGATAGTGTGTTTAATCTTGGCAACGGCACTGCCTTGTACCAGTCAATTTACCAGGCTACCAATGATGCTTCCGGGCAAAACAGCGCACAGTACATAAGGTGTGTTATTGCCTTTACAGATGGCGGTGAGAATGCATCGTCAATCAGCAGGAATGATATGATCACTAATGCGCTGACTCTTGGTATTCCTATCTATACTATCGGACTGCTTGATTTCTATAGCGGTACAACCGGAGACCCGGGAAAAGATATGAAGAATATCGCGGATACTACCGGTGGTTTCTATTTCAGGATTCCGCCTGATACATGCAGCGGGCTTTCGGACATTTACAACACTATCAATGGCCAGTTAAACGGCGCATACTCGCTTGCAGTAACATGGCCTTCTACCGGCTTGCCGCCAAGCGGTACAACTGTTACAGCAATTGTAACTGTCAATTATGAAAGCTTATCAGCTTCATTCCAAAAGGTTTATGTGATCCAGTAAGCAATTAATGTTTAAATGCAAAAGGGTATATAATTTATTATATACCCTTTTTTTGTATTCTTTTTTTGCGAGTGCAGCAAAGCAATCTTATCACTGAGACTACAAAAGTCTTTAAGACTTTAGTGGTCTGATAATGTGTTAATTCACCGGATTTGCTGCCCATACACCGGCTTCAGGGATAAATCCCTTATCATCCATCTCAAGCATAGCTTTTATCAGGTGAGCAATCTCTTTGAAGTTTTTTTTCGTTTCCCTTAAAGAAGTCAAACGCATGCGTTTGACCTACAATGATATTAGCTTACTGCTGGTCTATGATTCCTTGAGCGTTCTAAGCAACAACTAAGTTACAACTAATTCACCGGATTCGTTGCCCACACACCGGCTTCAGGGATAAATCCCTTATCATCCATTTCAAGCAAGGCTTTTATCAGGTGAGCTATCTCTTTGCCTTCGAGCTTGGTTGGATTGTGATCCCGGCCCTTGCCTCCTGCATTTATGCCGAAGTTTGTCTGCACTTCGCTTGGATTGACAAGCATGACTCGGATGTTATGCTTGCGCAGTTCTGCGCGCCAGCATTCTGTCATTCCCCTTAGAGCGAATTTGGTAGCGCAATATGGCGAGCCATTAGCAAATCCATTCTTTCCCGCGCTGGATGCAATGTTAATAATGCTGCCGTAACTTTTTTCCACGAAGTGTTTTGCAGTCTCACGCCCGCATATCATCGCTCCGGTAATGTTTACAGTAAGCTGCTCGGCAAATTTTCCGGTATCAATTGCAGTTAACGGACTGAAATATCCATACGCAGCATTGTTAATGAGTACATTATATCCCCCAAGTTTTTCTATTGATGCTTTTACGAGTTCAACTATATCACTTTCGCTGCTTACATCTGCAACTATTGGGATTGCACCAATCTCCTTTGCGGCTTTTTCAAGCCTCCCCTTATCGCGGCCGCAAATTACAACTTTTGCGCCATGTTCTATCAGCATTTTTGCGGTTTCATAGCCAATTCCCATGCTTCCGCCTGTAACGAGTACTTTTGCGTCTTTGAGGTTCATAATATTTTGGTTTCTGATATAAAATTACAAAAGTCTCTAAGACTTTTGTAATTTAGGTTGTGGATTATTGAATGACTGTAATAATACCGCATTATTTTTCTTTGTTAAAGGCAATTGTCTACTCATCCGATTTCCTTGAGCCACGGAAGAGTGAGGAATTCATGGAAACAGAATATAATTATATGTAAATTTGGAAACTGACTTCATTATTGATAAAACTGAACAAATCAATATGGAAAATCAAAACGTAAACCAAATTCAGAGGAGAGTTTGGGCGGTATCTTTAATCGTGGCGCCATTACTGCTGACCATTGACCAGTTTTTCTGGAAGAACGGGATACTAACGATCACTTCAGGATGGATTCAGGTGTTATCATTCGTTGCATGGATTCCTGCATTCCAGGGATTGTTTGATCAGTTGAAGGATAAATTTCCCAGGTATGCTGTTTACGGATTTCTGATAGCTATTTATTCATGCATTGGAGGGAATAATTTCGGTGTAGAAGGCATTTACAATGAAGTTTTAGGATTGCATGATGTAACAGCTGCCAATGAGATTCGCGCAAAATTCGGAGTTGGAGGGGTCTTTGCATTTTATCTTCCCGGACTATTGTTTCCATTAAGTCTTGCAGTTATTAGTATTCAGCTAATGAGGGCAAAAAAAATAGAAAGCTGGCTCGGGATAATGATAGTGATAGCAGCCTTCGGATTCCCGGCAAGCAGAATGCCGAGGATTGAGTTAATTGCGCATATAGATAATTTTCTTATTCTTATTACTCTGACACTTGTATCAGTTAAGTTATACAAGGCTTAACTTATGAATTTAAATAACACGAAATTTTAATTCCGGCAAATAAACATGGACAACAACGATAAACAAGCCGGGCGTATCGCGAAAATGATCTTCGCCTCTGTCTATCCTAGGTACATTGCAAAAGTGGAGAGTAAAGGCAGAACGAAGAAAGAACTGAATCAGGTCATAGAGTGGTTAACAGGTTTTGATAACAAAAAGTTGAATGAACTTATAAAGAAAAAAGTTACTTTTGAAGAATTCTTCAAGCGTGCCAAGCTGAATCCAAATGCGCACCTCATTACCGGAGTGATCTGCGGCTATCGCGTGGAGGAGATCAAAAATCCATTAACGCAAAAGGTAAGGTATCTTGATAAGTTGGTGGATGAGCTGGCTAAAGGCAGAAAAATGGAGAAGATCTTGCGCGGTTCAGAATAGTAATTTAGTTTGATAAATATAAATCTTAAAAATAAAGAACAATTTATGGCGACAAGTAAATCAAAAAAATTAAAAGACGGCGACTTCTGTAAGGTTGTTGGCGGTACACGTGCAGGGAAATCCGGTACGGTCAGAGACATAAACACCAGCAAAACCGGCCACATCACAATTACCGTTGTGCAAAAAAGCGGAGTGCGGTTCAAGACGCTTGGAAAGAATGTAGTAGTAGAAAACAAATAATTAAAATTGGTCCGATGACTTGAAGTCATCGGAACAGTTAAAGTGCTGTATCATAACAAAAGGACGCCCGATGAGCGTCCTTTATTGTACATTGTTAATTGTTAATTGTCTATTGAACTACACTATACCATAAGCAAGCATTGCATTGGCTACTTTAATGAATCCGCCAATGTTTGCGCCTGTGAGGTAATCGCCTTTTCTGCCGTAAGCTTCTGCAGTATCAAGACATGTTTTGTGAATGCTCTTCATAATACCAAGAAGCTTAGCATCAACTTCTTCGCGGCTCCAGAGTAAGCGCATGCTGTTCTGGCTCATTTCAAGTCCTGATACAGCTACACCGCCTGCATTAGCAGCTTTTGCCGGTCCATACAGGAAGTTATTTTCCTGGTAAACCTTAATTGCATTTAAGTCGCTTGGCATATTAGCGCCTTCTGATACACAGTAGCATCCGGCTTCAGCAAGACCTTTTGCGAGAGTCTCATCAAGCTCGTTCTGTGTTGCGCAGGGTAATGCGATATCAACTTTCAGGCCGTGTTCTTTTATAACTTCCCAAACGCCTTTGCCTTCATAATATTTCACATTATGTTTATCAGCGTATTCTTTAATTCTTCCGCGGCGGTTGTTCTTAAGATCAAGCAGGAATGCAAGCTTGCCTGCATCAATACCTGATTCATCAACTATCGTGCCGTTTGAGTCTGATGCCGTTATAGGGATACCGCCAAGATGGTTGACCTTTTCAATTGCATACTGCGATACGTTTCCTGAGCCGCTAACTGCAACGCGTTTGCTCTTAAATTCCTCGCCGCGTGTTGCAAGCATTTCTGCAGCAAAGTAAACTGTACCATAGCCTGTTGCTTCGGGTCTTATTAAGCTTCCGCCGTACTCAAGGCCTTTGCCTGTTAATACGCCGGTATGTTCATTAACTATCTTTTTGTAGTAGCCGTACATGTAGCCGATCTCTCTTCCGCCTACACCGATATCGCCTGCGGGAACGTCTCTATCGGGACCGATATGACGGAAAAGCTCTCTCATAAATGCCTGGCAGAAACGCATAACTTCGTCATCTGATTTTCCTTTAGGCTCGAAATCACTTCCGCCTTTTCCGCCGCCCATAGGGAGTGTGGTCAAAGCATTCTTGAAGATCTGTTCGAATCCGAGGAACTTTAATATTCCCAGATTTACTGAAGGATGGAATCTCAAGCCGCCTTTATACGGGCCGATAGCATTGTTGAACTCTATCCTGAATCCGCGGTTCACCTGAACTTCGCCTGCATCATCAACCCATGGTACACGGAATAAAATAGCCCTATCAGGAACAACTATTCTTTCATATATTTTTGCTTTTACAAATTCAGGGTGTTTTGCTACTGTTGGTTCTAATGTTGTAAGGACTTCCTCTACGGCCTGGAAAAATTCAGGCTGAGCTGTATCTTTGATTTTAACTTTTTCAATTACTTCTTTAATAACTGAAGACGATTTTGCCATTAGTGTGCTCCTTTTAGCGTGGTTTATTTGATTGGTTCAGGGACATGATTTTGAATAAAAACCCTGTTTTCATATACAAAATTACTATTTTTTTAGTGTTTTAAACAATGACATTAGTCATAAATAAGCAAAATCTCGTGTGGTATTCCCACAAATTTCAGAAAATTGTGTTTAAATACTTTAAACAAGCTATATTTGCTGTAATAAAAATGAATAATCCTGAATAATATATGAAGATCAAGAAATTTACATGCATCAATTGCGGAGCGCCAAAGGTTAACGAATATAAATCACCGTACATTATGTGTGATTACTGCGGGTCATTCACGGATATTGATTTTACTCTTGGGCTTGATAAATGGAATGAATCAACCAGCAAAACCCTTAACTATCAGTATAACAAGATCGAAGTAATGAACCGCATACAGGCTGCGCTGCAAAGAGGAGACAAAAAAGAATATTATGACCTGCAGAGAAGCTACTGGGATTATTATTACCGCACTTATCCGGCTTACCTGCCGCCTTCAATAGATGACGGGTATAAGTACAGGGATTACCTTGATGTGTGCGCCGAATCAAGCACTGAATACGGCTTTGATAAAAAGTGGCAGGAATACGGCATTAAGCAGCAGCAATTACAAAATTCACTTTCATACTATCAAAAGGGCGGCGCGACAAAAGTAAACAGCGAAGGATTTTTTAAACTGGCAGAATTCTTTCTTGGGATGACAAAAGAAGGAATGCGTGTGTTCTACGAAAATCCAAAATATGCCGTGATGCATGACCTTATCCCTGAACAGGTGCATTTGAAAATGAAGCTTTCTATGTTTGTGCAGGTGTGGATTCCGTACCTTACCGATGAAGACCAGGATAAGTTCTTGAAAATGACGGGATTCAATATGCAGTATGTGGAGATCGAAAAACCTGCCGGAAGAACAGGGGAGTGCGAGCACTGCAAAGCGGAAATCTATATTCCTGAAGGTTCGTTCAAAGTGCACTGCGAGAGCTGCCACAAGTCCACAAAAGTTCAACAGGTGTTTAAGTGCATGTCATGCGGCGCAGATAATAAAGTTCCGGAATACCCGGCTAAACCAATAGATTGCGAATTCTGCGGAGTGGAAAACAGATTGATAAAGGCGCTGTTTGGGTGAGATTAATCCTGATTGTGACAAAACCCACCCCGCCCCTTCGGGGCACCCCTGCCTGCAGCAGGCAGGCCTCCCGAGAGGGGAATTAGTTGTTTGAGCCCCACCCTCTACGAGTCTACGACTCGAAAAGTCGTAGACCGGCCCTCCCCAAAGGGGAGGGAGACTATGTATTGATCCTTCGCTGCGCTCAGGATTAAAGGACCAGAATCTTCTCCTCCGTCATCTCTTTAATTGCATACTTAACGCCTTCACGGGTATTGCCTGAATCCTTAACGCCCCCATAGGGCATTGCATCCATGCGGTAGGCTGAGGCTTCGTTTATTATCACGCCGCCGGTGTGAATATTGTCATATGCATACATGATATCACTCATTCTGTTGGTAAACACTCCCGCCTGCAAGCCAAATCTGGAGTTATTTATTTCGCTTACGGCTTCTTTAAAACTTGTGAATTTATCAACTGTAACAACTGGAGCGAATACTTCACCGCACTTTACATTTGCAGAGTTTGGCGCATTTTCAATTATTGTTGGCTCGAGCACTGCTCCGTTTCTCTTTCCGCCGGTTAATATCTTCGCTCCAGCTTTTTCGGCTTCATTGATCCATTGTTCTGCGCGAATGGCTTCGTCTTCAGTTATCATAGGACCGGTAATTGTGTTTTCATCATATGGATCGCCGAACTTGATCTTTTTGGTTTCAGTAAGCAGATGCCTAACAAATTCGTCGTACACATTTGCATGAATATAAACGCGCTGAACTGAAATACAGCTTTGCCCCGCCTGTGAGAATCCGCCCAAAGCAATTTTTGCGGCTGCGGCTTGAATATCGGCGTCATCATTAACCATTACGCCCGCATTTCCTCCAAGCTCAAGAGATACTTTTTGCCTGTCAGTTTTTCGCCTAATTCCCCAGCCAACATCACTGCTTCCTGTAAAGCTGATAAGTTTTATTCTATTATCAGCAATATGTTTATCCATATCACTTCCGGCAAGAGGCAAAACATTTACCGGCATGATGTTAATGCCAAGTTCTTTGCAGGCTTCCATTATTAACTTTCCTAAAGCGATTGCAGTAAGCATTGAATTAGACGAAGGCTTGATCATAATAACATTTCCCGAAGCGAGCGCGGGGGATATTTTATGCGCAACCAGGTTTATGGGGAAGTTCCAGGGAGTAATACCAAGTATCAGTCCTATGGGAAACCTTTTCACAATTCCCGTTTTGTTTTCTGAGCCTCTTAACAGATCAAGCTGTAAAACTTCTCCGGGAATTCGCGTACATTCTTCTGCTCCAAGACGAAAAGTGAAGATCGCACGGTCAACTTCTATCAGCGAAAATTTTATCGGTTTGCCGGTTTCATCAGTAATGAGGCGGGCGAGTTCGTTTTTGATTTGTGATACTTTTTCAGATATCCTGTAAAGCAACTCCTGTTTAGTGTAAGCAGGGATCTTTCTGTATTCTTCAGCAATTTGGGTGAGGTATTTGCAAGAGCGGTCGAAATGTTCATCACCGGCTATGTAAACTTCGCCAACTGTTTTATTGGTATAGGGATTTATGACCTTTCGGGTTTTTTCAGAATCGCAAAAAGTATTTTCTATTATAAATTGTTGAGGCATATTGTTTGGTGTTATACAGCAAATTTAGTAAAATAAAGTAATCGTTAAAAGTTATTATTAAATAGACAACTAAGGTGGCGTCAGATATTCATCTGACGCACGTCTGCCTGTTGCAGACAGGAGGCTGTCTCAAAACCAGTGGGACAGACATTCCTGTCTGTCGAAAACAACATTTATGATTAATAATCACAGACAAGAATGTCTGTGCCACTGAAAAATGGAACTTTTGAGACAGCCTC
>JAIOIK010000108.1 GCA_019912545.1 Ignavibacteria bacterium
CACTTCTTCCTGCAGTCCCGCAATCTCATCATTGGAAATGTATGGGGGATTACTTACAACCAGGTCGTAAGCTTCAAAACTTTCAATATCTTTTAAAATGTCTTTTCTTTGAAAGGATATCTTTGAAGATGTCCCGTTTGATTCGGAATTTTCGCGTGCAACACTCAAGGCATCTTCACTGATATCTATTGCATCAATTTCACATGTAATATTGTTGGCAATTGATATTGAAATACAACCTGAGCCGGTGCCAATTTCAAGGATTTTGGGATTTTCAAGCCTGTGTTCTTTGATAAAATCCAGTGACTTTTCAACAAGCAGTTCTGTTTCGGGGCGCGGAATGAGTACATATGGATTTACTCTGAAATTCAGTCCGTAAAATCCTGATTTTCCTGTTATATACTGCAAGGGTTCACTGTTCAGCCTTCTTTTTATCTTATTTCTGTAATTATCAAGCTCTGCCTGTGTTAATGGTCTCTCAAAATCAAGATAGAGCTTCATGCGCTCGGAATTAAGAGTATCGCCAAGCAAAAGCTCTGCATTTAAACGCGGACTCTCAATTCCTTTTTCTTCAAGAAGCTTTTCTGATACTTTTAATATATCAATAATTCGCCATGTCTTTACGGCTTCATTCATCTAATAAGGTATCAAGCCTGCGGTATTCTTGTTTTCATACATTACTTCGCCGCGTATGATAGTCATCAGTATCTTAGTCTTAAGCAGTATGTTCGGGTCACCATTTACTATATCTTCAGAGAGCACTACCATATCTGCAAACTTATCTTTTTCAAGCGTACCTTTAACGTCATCAGCAAAGCTTGCGTATGCAGAGTAAACCGTAAATGATCTTAATGCATCAAGTACGCTTAATTTCTGCGCTGTATTATTTCCAAGCCTGTTTGCTGCCGTATCCAGCGAGAGCCCGGATGAAAGATAATACATAACTATAAGCGGATTAATAACATGATACGGGAAATCCGTACCCGAAATAATAATATTATTCTTCTTATATAATGTATTCCACAAGCCAAGATTTTGGCCGTTTTCCGGCTTAATAAGCTCGTTTAACGAAACTTTATCCTCAAGGGTAACCTCAGGCCTTACCGAAGGGATAATTTCAAGCTGCTGTATGCGCTGAATATCATTTGGTTTAACGAACTCAAGATACTCAAGCCTTGTTCTGCCTGCTTTTGGTTTTACTTCCTTTGTAACCGATTCTATTGCACTCAAAGTTTGTGTTACGGCCCTATCACCAACGGTTTTTACCGAAACCTGGAATTCATTTTCGAAAGCCTTTCTTGTCATTTCCTTGATATCAAAATCATCGTTGTAGGGAGTCATCCTTTTGGGGTCTGCCAGGTAATCGTTTTCCATCGCTGCATCCTGCGACTCAAAGTAGCCGTCATACTCCATGCTTACGCATTTTACGTTAATTCTATCTTTATAATTTTCCGGCCCGCTTGAAATATATTTTTCAAAAAGGGGCCCTTTGCCCGGTATCATGGCATAAAGCCTAATAGGGAATTTATTATCATCAACCATCTTTTTGTAAACACCAAGTCCCTGCTCGGTAATGTTTGCATCGTTGATCTCTGTGATACCGTATTTAAACAGCTCGCTTATGCCTCTTTCAATATTCTGCATTACTTCTTTTTCCGAAGGCTGGGGCAGAATATTTATAACAAGTTCCTGTGCCGATTCATAAAAAAGGCCTGTTGGATTTTCTTTATCATCAAAACCTATCTCGCCATTTTCAGGGTCAGGTGTATTTTT